>CP070648.1:2434837-2447385 GCA_020354555.1 Armatimonadota bacterium
CGAGGAGGTCATCGCCCTCTCCTGCCACGGCCGCGTTCAGGGCACCGGCGGGCGCAAGACGGTCGGTGGGGGGCCTTGGAAGCTCGGCGACCGCCTCTACCATACGTTTCTCTGGGGCGAAGTGCCGGACAACTACGGCCCATCCCTGAGCGACGACTACGTCGCCGAGCAAGCGGTCGAGTCTATCGCGCATCCGCCGAGCGAACCGTTCTTCATGCTGGTGAATCAGACATTTCCACACCCGCCGTATGCCGTCGCGGAGCCGTACTTCTCGATGTATGATCGGTCGCAGGTGCCGTTCCCGATTCGCCCGCCGGCCGGCTTCGCGGGCAAGCCGCGGATCCTGCCCCTGGTCCACCAGCGCATGCGCATGGACGAGGTCACCGACGACGAATTGCGCGAGATGGTCGCGGTGTACTACGGCATGATCACCAAGACCGACCGCAATCTCGGAAGCATCGTCGCCGCGTTGCAGGAGACCGGCGCGTGGGACAACACCGTCGTCGTCGCCACCTCGGACCACGGCGATTTCGTCGGCGACTATCAACTCGCCGAGAAGATGCAGAACACGTTCGAGGACGCGCTGGTTAATGTGCCGTTCGCCATTCGGGTTCCGGGGTGCGAGCCGCTGCCCGCTGCGTCGGAAGCGCTCGTGGAATTGATCGACCTGCTGCCGACGTTGGCCGAGGCTTGCTGCATCGAACTCGGCCACACCCACTTCGGCCGCTCGCTGCTGCCGGTCTTGCGCGGCGAGACAGGCGACCATCGGCAATACGTCTTCAGCGAAGGCGGCGGGCTGAAAGATGAGATTCATACCCACGAGACCGACCGCCCGCGCGAGAACATCTACTGGTCGCGCCCGGCCCTGCAGTTCACCCAGCCCGAGGTGCACGGCAAAGCGGTGATGATACGTTCGAAGGAATGGAAGTACGTGCGTCGCCTCTACGACACCGATGAACTCTACGACCTCAGAAACGACCCCGACGAAGTGGGCAATCTGATAGATGACGCTGCGCTCGCCGGCGTCCGCGATGAACTCGTCGCCGCAATGGCCACGTGGTTCATCGAGACCGGCGATCAGGTGCCGTGGCGGTGGGACTTGCGCTCCCCGCGGGAAGAGCATCCGGAGTGGTCGCAGGCCGCGGCGAGACACGGCTTTCTGCGCGACGGCGGTTGAAATGCGGGCCGATCGCGCTGCGACTGCTTGCGGACTACCCCGGTGGTATGGCCGCTGTCACCTTGATGAAGAAGCCCGTGAAATAGTACGCGGACGTGGACTCCGGCTCTCCGATGATTAGCCGCCCGCGCAGGGGATCCCCAATCACATAGCCATCCCGCGTGCGCTCGATTACGGCGACGAAATGCCCGGCGCCTCGGGCACCTCCCAATCGGACGCCGGCGACGCACGGAGGCTGGAGCTGCAACGCCGCGGCGTCGTTCACAACGATGGTGGCAGGCACCCCTCGGCGCTCTAGAGCACGAACCATGTACCAGTTCTCGGTACCCCTCGCGTAGGTATAACATTCCCGTGCAATCTGCCGCTCCGTGACCTGGTGACCCGCTACGCGCAGCAGGGTCGCCACACACGCCGGTCCGCACGAAGCGCTCGTGCTCTGAATGCACACTCCCTCTGACCAACGGTCACGGAATAAGTTCCAGTCAACCGGGAGTATAATCGGCTTGAGGTACGGGACGAGCAAGCCGAGCGCGAGCGCGCAGGGGAACGCCGCCATGCCGATCGTTCTCAGCGGCACGCGCCACCGTGAGGAACGGCGGTACAGAAAGCCCGCCAATAGGCCGGCGCCTCCCGCCGTCAACTCGCTGTATGGCAGCGCCCGAAACTCGTAGAACCATTGCGCGTCGTCGAATAGGTGAAGGTAGTACGTGGCCATGAGGAGCCCTGGAAGGGCCAGAACGCTGCCAAGGAGAAACACCAACGCTGAGCCCCACGTGGGGCGAGCCCTGCCTGAACTCTGTGCTCCCGCCGCGAACAGAATCCCTGCTAACAGGAACGTCGGGACGATCAGCGGATTAGCGCGCACGGCTTGACCTTACCAACGTTTTCCGCCGAACCACTTCTTGATGAACGGCCACGCGCCGGCGGAGTAGTACCGATGCCCGCCCTGGCCGACGTACAGCCGACACCGTTCCGGCACGCCAGCTACCTCGTACACGCGCTTGACCTGCGCGAACGCTTCTCGCACGTGCTTGATCGGGAATATCCCGTCGTCCTTGCCCGCAATCGCGCAGAATGCGCGCGGCGCGATGAGCCCCGCGACATCGTACATCTCCCCGAGCCGCATGACGCCCGGCACGTAGTTGCAGTCGCAGTGGTGGATGGTCCCGATGCTCCCGGCGAAGGTGCAGAAGTAGCAACTCGGCACCGCGACGGTGATGCGCGTCTCGCACGCCCCCGCGAACAGCGACGTCGTCCCGCCGCCGGAGTTGCCCGTGATCGCAATCCGCGAGCCGTCCACGTCATCGCGCTTGGCCGCCCAGTCAATCAACCGCGAGATATCCCACACGCGCTGGCCGATCGCCGTGCGACCCACCAGGAGCCCGTGCAGCAGTTCCGTCCGGCACGAACAGCCCTTGTCCTCCTCGCGGTCCCGGTTGGTCCTCGTCTCACCGAAACCACGTGTAGTCGGCGCGATGGTGACGTAGCCTTCGCGCACCGCCTGTACTGCGATGTCGCGCTGGCCCTCCGCGATGCTTAGCTTCTGCTGCTCGTTCTTCGGAAGGCCGACGTAAATGTCCGGGTCATTGTGACCGTGCGGCGTCAGCACCAGCGGGCGCCTGCCGGTCGCTCCCTTCGGTACCAGGAGCCAGAACGGCAGCGGCACGTCCGGCTCAGTCCAGAGATACCACTTCTCGCGCAGGTAGTCGCCGAGGTCGGTCGCCTCGGCCTTCTCCGCTTTGGGTTTATGTCCGGCGAGGTCGCGCTGCATATTCGTCACGCCGAGCGCCTCGCGCAGCCGCGGCCGGAACTTGCCCTGCCACGCTTTCAGCTCAGCCGGGGTCTTCGCCTTGAACGCGAACCGTCGGGGGACGCTTTCATAGAGCGCCTGGAAATGTGCTTCGGAGTCGTAACTGGGCTTCGGCATCATCGTGCTCCCATTGCGCGTGCTCTCGGGTGGCGCCGCTTGGTTCCCCAGCGCTTGCGCTCGGATTAGAGACGTCAGCGCCGCCCCGGCGGTCACCGCTCCCGCCGTGCGCAGCGACTTCCCGAGGAACTCTCTGCGTGTCACTCTCATCGGGAATGAGATCCTCCGCGCAATGATTAACCGCACGCGCTTCTCGGCCCTTCTCGCGGTTCGGCGTGCGCTGCCGCCGATGGCTTCTGGAACTCGAGCGCAGGGACGCGGCCTCGCCGGGGCGAATCTGACGCTGCACAAGGAACGTCGCGTCCCTGCGAAGGACACCGGAATGAGCCGCACGGCGCTCGCAATCGTCAACGTCGCGCCCAACCGCGTCGAACTCCAAGAGGTCGGCATACCCGATCCCGGGCCGGCCGACGTCGCCGTCCTCACGCGCCACTCCATGATCTCGAACGGCACCGAGCGCTCCGTGCTCGCCGGCGAACGCGGCTACGGCCGCGCCGAAGGCGACCCGGACGCGCCGCCGTTCCCCCAGGTCGGCGGCTATCAGAAGGTCGGCATCGTCGAATCGGTCGGGCGCAACGTGCGCGGAGTTGCTGAAGGCGACTGGGTCTTCGCGGCATTGGGTCGGATCGCGTTTCGCGAATTCCCCATGGCCGGCCACGTCGGCGTCAGCATCACGAACCACAACGATGTGCTGAAGCTCCCCGCCGGCCTCGATCCCGTCGCGGCGAGCGGCCTCGTTCTCACCCAGGTCGGCTACAATCACGGCTCGCGGCCGCCGGTAAGCGACGGAACCCGCGCCATCGTCGTCGGGGACGGATTGGTGGGGCTCTGGGCGGCGGAGACGCTCCAGGCCCGCGGCGCGGCAGTCCTGTTGATCGGGCGTCACGACGAGCGCCTGCGGACGTTCGAGGTCAGAGGCGACAGCCGCACCGCGAACGCGCGACTCACGGATGCGGATCAGGTCGCCGCCGATTTCTCCCCCGGCGGCGCCCACGTGGTGATTGACACGCTGACGACCGCCGATGACCTGCACGCATCTCTGCGCTTCCTCGCGCACGACGGCCACATCGTCGCCGGCGGCTACTACATCCATGGGCGTCATCTTATTGACTACATGCAGCTCACGGCGCGCGAGGCCACGCTCTACGCGCCCGGCGGCTGGACGCGCCGACGCCTCGAGCGCACGCTCGACTGGATCGTCAAAGGACATCTGCGCGTGCTCGACAAAATCACCCATCGCTGGCCCGTCGCCCGCGCGGCGGAAGCATACGACCTGCTCGTCCGCAGGCACGAGCCATTCCTGGCGATGGTCATTGACTGGTGACACCGAGGGGCCGATCTCCTGATCGGACCGAAAAAACATGAGAATCCTGCAGATCCAATCCCCTGGCCACGCGCCGCTGATAGAGGTCCCCGACCCCGTCGCCGGCGCGGGCGAAGTCATCGTTCGCATCGAGGCCGTCGCCAGTTGCCCGCACTGGGATATCACCATGATGGCCGGCCGCGACATCTTCGACCGCCCGGACTTCCCGCACTACCCCATTGTCCCCGGCCAGCCGGGCCACGAGATGACCGGCGTCGTCGAGAGCATCGGGCCTGACGTGACCCGGTTCGCGCCCGGCGATGCCGTGGTCACGTGGCGCACCATGGGGGAGGACAAGCCGGGCTACTACGCTGAGAAGGCCTGCGTGCCGATCGCGGACCTATTGCCGCGGCCAACCGAGCTGAGCGCGGCCGAGGCGGCCGGCTTCGAGATGGCAATGTGCGTCGCCGTATGCTTCCTCGCTCTGCCCGATCTCGCCGGACAGCGCGTCTCCGTCGGTGGACTGGGGCCCGCCGGGATGATCGCGGTGCAGATGGCGAAGGCGGTCGGCGCCGCGACCGTCATCGGGTTCGACCTGAACCCGCAGCGCTGCGCATTTGCACTGACCCTCGGCGCCGACCAAGCGCACGATCCCAACAGCGAAGCCGGGGCGCGGTTCATCGGCCGGGGCGAAGCGGACTATGCCATTGACTGCTCCGGCAGCGCGGCGTCGGTGCAGTTCCAGTTGGACGTTGTCCGCAAGGGCGTCGCGCTCTTCGGCGTGCCGCACGACGCGTACCGATTCGAGCCGCGCCATTTCGGGCTGACGCTGTACGGGTACAAAGGGCACACGCCTGAGGCGGCGCAGTACGCGATGGAGCTGCTCAGATCGGGAGCGGTGCGTCTCGCGCCGCTCAACACCGTCGAGCTGCCGCTCAGCCGGTTCGCCGAGGGTACGGCCCTACTCGCGGAGCAGAAAGCCCTGAAGGTCCTCTACCGCGCGGAGTAATCCGAACGCCCGCGCGGCGCATGATTTCATCGGAACGGGAGAGTCTCGTCCATGCCTCACAAGAGAATCGCGTGTCTCGGCGGCGGGGGGCTGTACTTCGCCGGCGTGCTCGGGGATATCGCCATTACCGCCGGCCTCGCGGGGAGTGAGATCGCTATCTACGATCTCGACCTGGAGAAGGCCGAGCTGATGGCCGGGTTGGGCAAGCGGCTCGCGGGTATGAGTGGCACTCGACTGCGCTTCCGCGCGTGCGCTAAGCTGGGGGATGCCCTCGACGACGCCGATTTCGTGATCGCCTCCATCGGCGGCTCCGGCGCCACCATGGGCGGCGTCTACGGCACCGACGCCCACGCGGCGGACCTCCTTATCCCGTCGCGCTACGGCATCTACCAACTCGTCGGCGACACCGGCGGCCCCGCCGGCATGATGATGGGCCTGCGCAGCGTCCCCGCCTACCTCGAGTTCTGCAGGGAAATGCGGAAGCGCTGCCCCGATGCCGTGCTCCTCACTCACTCCAACCCCATGGCCGTGCTCTGCCGCGCGATGATCAAGTACGGCGGCATCGAGCGCGTCATTGGCATCTGCCACGGCGTGCAGAACGGCGTGATGCAAGTCGCCGAGTTGCTCGGCGTCGAGCCGGAGCAGTTGGATACCGTCTGGATCGGCACCAATCATTACTACTGGTTCACGCGCATCCGGCTCAACGGCAAGGACGTCTATCCCGAGGTCATGAGGAAGGCCGCGGCGAGCAAACCGCCCCACGGGCGGCAAATGTCGCAACTCCTGTCGGAGGCCTACGGCTATCGTCTGGTCTATCAGGAGGACGGGCACGCGCTGGAGTTCTATCCGTTTCTCGCGCAAGTCAGCGATGCGATGGAAATGCCGTACGGCTACGGCGAGAGCCGTGGGCCGCGCTACGCGGAACTTGCGCGCAGGCGTCGGCGGAGAAAGTCGTCGCCGCAAAAGGAGGCCGCCCTTCGCAAGCAGCAGTTCAGCGAGTTCGCCGAACGGCTGGACAAGTGCGGCCTGCCGGTGCCGACGACCCCGATCCGCGCCGAAGGCACCGCGGGCATGATCGAGGCCATCGCCACCGGGCGCCGGGAAGTAAGGATCGTCAACATCCCGAACAAGGGCGTGGTGTCCAATCTACCGGACTATGCGATCCTCGAGGTCGAAGGCGTGACGGATACCTGCGGCGTGCGCGGGATTCAGGTCGGCGAGGCGCCGCTGTCGCTGATGGGTATTCTGCAGAAGCGGATCGCGTGGCAGGAGTTGGTCGTGGACGCGGCGGCGAAAGGCGACCGCAACCTGGCGCTGCAAGCGCTGCTGCTCGACGAGATGGCCATCGTCCCCGAGCAGGCGAAGAAGATGCTCGACGAACTCCTCGCCGCCTCGCGCGGTCTCCTTCCGCAGTTCGCGTGAGGGGTGCGGGGATGCGATCTGAACCGCGGAGAGCACAGCCCCCGCAGGGGTGATGCTTGTAGGGGCGCAGCAGGCTGCGCCCTCTCACGCTCATTCCGGGTTCCATGTGCTGCCCTGCGCCTCGCCGCGATGATATACCTTCACATGGCCATCGGCAAAGGCGAACACGTCCTGGCCAAAGTGGCGGGGCACATCAGGCAGACTGGTCGCAGTCCCGGAACCATTCCAGCCGAGATTGCCTTCAAACAGCATGATGGTGCGTCCCGGGTCGGGGATCTCCTGAATCCGCTCCCCACTCAGCGCTCGGTTGAACGCATAGCCTGATAACTCGGCCCGGGCCTCCGGGCAGACAAAGGCTCTGCTGTCCGCTATATACAGCGCGATGGCGTCGGACCAGTTCTCGGCTGGGGGCAAGTGATCATGATGCCGGTCGGCGTACATGAGCATGGCCGCTGCCAGGCGCTTCTCATTGCTGGCGCAACGATACATACTGCGATAGGGTCTTTGCGGCAACAGGTGAGGTGTCCAGATCGCGATCGTCAACAGTGACACGCCTATCCCGGCCAGCGCTGTGCCGTGATGAGAACGTCGCCCCCGGCCCCGCAGGATCTGCAACTCAGCAAGAACGCCGAGAACAAGGCCAGGAATCGCGACCAACGACAACGGTGGAAAAGGGAATGCCCCGCAGAAGCCAAGTGCTCCGAGCACGAGGGAAACTGGGGCCAGCCACCTGTTCCACGGAGCTTCAGCAGCTGCACGTTCTTGAGGTGCTCTCATTGCCGCGCTCACACGAAGAGACCAGACCCGGTGGTCAGTCAGTCGGCATTATGAGCTCTGGCGCTGTCAGAGTCAACACTCAGACCGCACTAACATCGGCAAGATGCGAGTTGCACCACGGCAGACTCGTTTCCTGCGCTCGTCATAACGCACCTCAGATCGGCCTCATCGCCAACAGCTCACCCGCTCCGACGCCGGACGGAACGCCGATGACATCGCCCCCGTCCGCGCCTTGAGGAGCACCTTCCGCCCCTCAACCGTCCGCGTGTAGATCAACTCGACCGCGCCGACGTTCCTGCGCCACTCCCGCGCGAAGAACTCCGCGAACTCCTTCCTCGCGCCGATGACGCCCGGCACCGCGTGGTAATCCTGGCGGTGAATGCTCCACAGGACGCTCTTCCGCGACAGCAGATATCGCGGGTTATCAATGGGGTCGAGCACTTCCCGCAGCGCATCGAGGTACACCGTCTTCTCGTACGTCGTCCCGCCCGCCAGCGCGCAGTAGACTTCCCCTGTCGGCCCCCTCTCGGCCATCACGGCAAGCTTGTGCTCCGGCGTCCGGACCGCGCCGACGTGCGTCAGTGCGCGCAGAACGACTCCGCCGACCTGCCGCATGCTCGATTCGATGGAGCCGTGCTTGACCAGCAACCACAACGCCTTCAGCATGCGTGGTGCCGCGGCCACCGCGCAGAGCAGGAACGCCAGGCTCGCAAGCGTCAGGTACCATTTCGGCGGGAGCGCGCCGAGGTCCAGCAGGCCCTCCCCGACGTCCAGCGCGAGATAGCCGCCGATGAACACGCCCTCCCAGAACAGCGCGGCGATTGTGTTGGCGAAGACAAAGCCGCGGGGAAGCGACAGCACGGGGGCGCGCAGTTCCTCCGCCGTCCGCATTTGCGTTCCGCGTTGCAGGGCTTCGCGCCACGCCTCCCGCAACCCGGCGCGATCCTCGGCACGCTCGATCATCCACCGGTTGATTTCCCGAACACGCACCTCCGAGTACGGCGCGGCCCCGATCCCCAATCGCCCGATGCCGCTCTCGATGACCGGCTCGTCAAGCGCCGGACCCATGAAGGCGCGGAATCGCCGCTTCAGTGTCTCCAGGTCGTCTCCGGGCTCGGCTGCGTCCGGCTCCACGCACACGAGGTGCCAGATGTTCGCGGTCTTCTCGGGGTCGTCAGCCTGCGTCCGGATGGCCCGCCCGCGCATCTGGTTGGACAGCATATACGACCCGACGAAGCTGGCGAGAACCAACGTGTTGACCGATGGCGCGTCCCAGCCTTCGCCGAGCAAGGACTTCGTCCCGACGAGCACGGTTATCGCGCCGGCTGAGAACAGCCTCGTCACGAGTTGCACGACGACGCTCGCCTCCGCACCCGCGATCTCGAGCCTCAGGTAGTCGGGGTCATAGGGGAGGGCTGTCAGGTTGATTCGCTCGGCCGCGATCCCCATGTCGGCAGCACACTCAACGAGCTTATCTTGCGCGCGCCGAGGAACTATGACGAGCGACCCGCTGAGTGCGCCGAGGCTGGGGCCGTCCAGTCCTTCGCGGCGCAGCCGCTCGAAGATGGGCACGACCCCGATGCGATTCAGGGGCTTGATGTCCTCTGGGCCGCCCGGCAGATCCGCCGCGCGGATGAAATCCGTCAGCACCACCATGCGCAGATCGCGCCCGAGCGCCGCGCTCTCCAACCTCACGACCTCGACCATGCTGTTGAGCTTGCTGATGCTGGAGGCCAGGATCCTTCTGATTCTCTCGGTGCTGCGCAGGCGAACCTGCCGCCGCTCGATCGCGCCGACGCGCTTTAGCTCGCGCTCCGTTGATTGGAGCAAGGCATCCTGATCGGCGAATTGCCCGCGATACCGGTACAGGCAGCGTTCGAGCAAGACTTCGCACCATTCCAGGTCGAACGGCGGCAGCTCTCGATCCGCCGCACCGAGTATCCGCAGCGCCTGCGGCGGCACGCGCCCGCCCACGGAGTTGAGGAAGATGACGATGCTTGAGAAATACTCGGGGTCGTCGAGGATCCGTTCCAACGAGGCGTCCGGCGCCGCCAGCCATGGATGGTTCTGGAGCGCGCCGATGAACTCCACGTCTTGTTTGAGGGCCCCAACCACGCGCTCCACTTCCGCGCGGAACGCGTGAATACGTGCCGCCTCCTCGGCGGACGGCGTCGAGAAGAACGTGTAGTCCTGATGCGGGCAGAGGTCGCCCGCCAGGACCAGCTCCGGCGCCGGCACCTCGGCGTCCACCGGCCCGCACAGCGCTCGGTAGCGCTCCCATTCGAAGGGCGAGACATCGTACGGCGGAGTGGCGGTGAGTGCGACCACGGTGGCGTCGGACATGGCGCTGCACACGCCGCGGAGCGTCCGCCACCACTCGCTGCGCAAATGATGAGCTTCGTCCACGACGATGGTGCCGATGCGGTGCTCTCGCAGAAGCCGGGCGGCAGCGCCGGTCGCGACCGGCGCGTCCTCGCGCAGGTCGTCGTCGCCGGCGTATCGGTCGTTGCCTGCTTCTTCTTCAGCCTCCTCGCTCTCCGTGCCGCCCGCGCACGCGACGTGCAGAGCCTGGTACGTGACCACGGTGACGAAGCCGGGCTCGCGAACGTCGGTTGAGATCCAGTCGGGCCGCTGCTCCGTCTCGGGCAGGAAGAGGTTCACGAAGCGCTCCACCCACTGGTCGCGGATGGTGAGCGTGGGGGCGAGAATCAACGCGGGCCGGTTGAGGCGGCGCACCACTTCGAGGCCGAGCACAGTCTTGCCTGAGCCCGGCGCGGCGACGATGTGCAGGCGGTTGTCCCCGAGGTGCTCATCGAGTTCGGCGAGCACGCGCGCCTGGTACGTCCGCCAGGGATACTTGAATTGAGCCTCCGCCGGAAAGCAGTCCATGTTAGCCCCTACTACGCCATTCGCTTCACGAATCGCGCCGCCGACAACGCGAGGATGGCGATCCCGATCGCCAGCAGCACCAGAATGTCCGGCCACAATATCGCCAGGCCCGCGCCCTTCAGGAAAATGCCCCGGATGATCGTCACGAAGTACGTGAGCGGCAGGAAATACGTGATGACCTGCACCGCCTTGGGCATGTACTCGATGGGGAAAATGAGCCCGGACAGCATAATCGAAGGCAGCATGATGAAGAACGCCGTCATCATCGCCTGCTGCTGCGTGCGCGATACGGTCGAAATGAACAAACCCAACCCCAGGCTCGTCATGAGAAACACGGCGGCGGACACGAGGAGAAGCACCAGGCTGCCCGCTACCGGCACTCGGAACCACGCCCGGGCCACGAACAGAATCAACAGGACGTCCACGAACCCGATGATGATGAACGGGATCGTCTTCGCCACCATCAGCTCGCGCGGCTTGATCGGCGTGACGATCAACTGCTCCAGCGTTCCGATCTCTCGTTCCTTGACGATCGCCAGCGACGTGAGCAGCATGGTCACGACGAGCAGGATCATGCATATCACGGCAGGCACCATGAAGTTGACGCTCTTGAGATCCGGGTTGTACCAGACGCGCGTGCGCTCCTCGACGCGCGGCAGTCTGACGATCCGCGCCCGCATCCCAGCGGCACGCTCCTCGAGCACGTCCTCCGAGAAGCGCCTCACGATTCCCGCGACGTAACCTAGCACGACCCCGGCGGTCGTCGAATTACTCCCGTCAACCACGACCTGTAGCGGGGCGCTCTTCCCCTGCGCCAGGTCGCGCGCGAAGCCCTGCGGGATCTCTATGGCGACTTGCGCCTCCCCCGTGTCGAGCAGCGCGGTGATCTGTTGCGGACGCGTGACATAATAGTCGAGGTCGAAGTACCCCGAGTTCGCCACACGGGCGATCAGGTCGCGGCTCTGGCGCGAGCGGTCGTTGTCGAGCACCGCTGTCGCGACGTGCTTGACGTCCGTCGTCGCGGCGTACCCGAAGATGATGAGCTGGAATAGCGGCGCGACGATGATGAGGCGCAGCATGCGCGGATCGCGCCGCACCTGGATGAACTCTTTCCTGACAATCTGTCGCACGCGCCGCCAGAGCATTGCCGCCGATTCTCCTAGAGCCGCTTCTTGAATTTCAAGGCCGCGATGACGATGGCCGCCAACGCGAACACGACGAGCGGCACCGCCTGCCGCCATAGCACCGCCGCGCCGGTGCCCTTGAGGAAGATCTCGCGCAGGATGACCAGGAAGTATCGCGCGGGTATCAGATAGGTGACGACTTGTATCGGCCGCGGCATGCTCGCGATCGGGAACACGAAGCCCGACAGCAGGAATGACGGCAGCATCGTCGCCATGATCGCAATGGTCATCGCGACCTGCTGCGAGTGGGCGACGGTCGAGATGACGAGCCCGATGCCGAGCGCCGCGACCAGGAATACGCCGGACAGCCCGAGCAGCAGCACCGGGCTCCCCCGCAACGGCACGTCGAACAGCAGCCTCCCCGCGGCCGTCACCATCACCACATCCACGAACGCAATCATCACGTACGGGACGAGCTTGCCGATCATCAGCTCGTAGGGCATGACCGGCGAAACCACAAGCTGCTCGATCGTCGCGCGCTCCCGCTCGCGCACCACGGTCATCGAGGTCAGCAACGCCGACAGCATCATCAGGATGACGGCGATCAGCCCGGGCACGATGAAATTGGTGCTTCTGAGTTCGGGGTTGTACCACACGCGCGGCCGGAAGTCCACGGGTTGCAGCGTCTCCGCGCGGGTCACGCCCGCTCTCGACGCTGCGGCCAGCGTGATCTGGTTGGAGTACCCCAGGATGATCGCCGATACGTAGCTCAGCGCGAGCGACGCCGTCCGCGGATCGGTGCCGTCAACGATCACCTGCACCTGCGCGCTCCTGCCCGCCGCGAGGTCGCGCGCGTAGCCGCGCGGAATCGCCAGCGCCACCTTGGCCGAGCCCCGGTCTATCACACGGTCAACCTCCGC
>CP070648.1:2447485-2467861 GCA_020354555.1 Armatimonadota bacterium
GACCGGGATCGTCAGTTGTCTGGTAGTCTCTGTTCACGCTTCACGGACCCCCACAACACGCGTGAACGCTCAAACCATGGAGCTGCAATAAGCGGCTCCCCCCAACAACACCAGCAGTTTACCATGCCCCCCCGCTGTGTCAACGCCAAGATGCGCCAGATTGCGTCAGACCAGTCGGGCATCGCGGCCGGCTATGACCGGGTCGCCTTGGTGCACGCGAGCCTACCCGCGCCTCGGAGTCACCCCAACTCTTCCTGTCCATGGCAGGCACGGGATCGCATCTCCGGCTAACGGGAGGTGAAGCGCTCTTGCGCCGCGAGCCATCCATCTTCCTTGGCTCCAGTGCTCGGCGGTCACTCTCAGCGTGATCTGCGCATCCTCTTGCCGCTGGCATTCTGCTATAATCAAAGCGATGAACGGCATTTCCCCATGAGCAAGCAATTCGAGCTTCGTTCCGATTTCGCGCTGCACGGCGACCAGCCACAGGCCGTCGAGCGCCTGGTGCAGGGCCTGGAGCAGGGCTATCGGTACCAGACGCTGCTCGGCGTCACGGGGTCGGGCAAGACGTTCACCGTCGCCAACGTCATCGCCCGCGTGCAGCGGCCGGCGCTCGTCATCGCCCACAATAAGACGCTCGCGGCACAGCTCTGCACCGAGCTGCGCGAGTTCTTCCCGGACAACGCGGTCGAGTACTTCGTGAGCTACTACGACTACTATCAGCCCGAGGCGTACCTCCCGCAGACCGACACCTACATCGAGAAGGACGCCTCCATCAACGACGAGATTGACCGCCTGCGCCACGCGGCGACGCAGGCGCTGTTCGAGCGCCGCGACGTCATCATCGTCGCCAGCGTCTCCGCGATCTACGGCCTCGGGTCGCCCGAGGACTACGAGCGCATCACGCTCACCCTCGAGCGCGGCCAGACCTACGAGCGCGACGCCATTCTACGGCGGCTCGTGGACATGCAGTTCCAGCGCAACGATGTCAACCTCACCCGCGGCAAGTTCCGCGTGCGCGGGGACGTGCTCGAAGTGCACTCGGTGGACAAGGAACTCATCACCCGGGTCGAGTTGTTCGGCGACGACATCGAACGCATATCCGTCATCAACCCGCTCACCGGCGAGGTCGTCGAGGAGAAGGATCGCGCCGTCGTCTTCCCCGCCTCGCACTACGTCTCGCCGTGGGAGAAGCTCGAGCGCGCGCTGGCGGCGATCGAGCAAGAGCTGGAGGAGCGCCTGCAATACTTCCGCGAGCGCGACAAGCTGCTCGAGGCTCAGCGCCTGGAGCAGCGCACGCGCTACGATATGGAGATGATCCGCGAGATCGGCTACTGCACCGGCATCGAGAACTACTCCCGCCACCTCGACGGCCGCGCGCCGGGCACGCCGCCCTCGACTCTGCTCCACTACTTCGCGGACGATTTCCTGCTCGTCATAGATGAGTCGCACCAGACCGTGCCGCAGCTGCGCGGCATGTACGAGGGCGACCGCTCGCGCAAGATGAGCCTCGTCGAGCACGGCTTCCGCCTGCCTTCGGCGTTCGACAACCGCCCGCTCACCTTCGACGAATTCGAGCAGCTTCACAAGGAAACCATCTTCACCTCCGCCACCCCGGGCCCGTACGAGCTGCAGGTCAGCTCGCAAGTCGCGGAGCAGATCATTCGCCCCACCGGACTCGTGGACCCCGAGGTCGTCGTGCGCCCGACGCGCGGCCAGGTGGATGATCTCATCGGCGAGGTGGACGCGCGCGTCAAGCGCGGGGAGCGCGTCCTGGTGACGACCCTGACCAAGAAGATGGCGGAAGACCTGACGGAATACCTGGCCGACATGGGAGTCAAGGTGCACTACCTGCACTCCGAGATCGAGACCCTGGTGCGCAGCGAGATCCTGCGTGACCTGCGCATGGGAGTGTACGACGTGGTGGTCGGCGTCAACTTGCTGCGCGAGGGGCTGGATCTCCCCGAGGTCTCGCTGGTGGCCATCCTCGACGCGGACAAGGAGGGCTTCCTGCGCTCCGAGACGAGCCTCGTCCAGACCATCGGGCGCGCGGCGCGTCACGTCTCGGGGCAGGTCATCATGTATGCGGACAACATCACCGATTCGATGCGGCGCGCGATTGACGAAACCAACCGCCGTCGGGAGCACCAGCTCGCATTCAACCGCGAGCACGGCATCACGCCGGAGAGCATCCGCAAGGGCATCCGGGAACTGCTGGCGACCGCGGAGCGTACCGCGGAAGAGCAGGCCGTGTACTACGCGGGCGAGGGCCGCCCCGAGGAGCAGCTGCCGCACATCATCGCCGACCTCGAGGAGGAAATGCGCGCCGCCGCCCAGGAACTGCGCTTCGAGGACGCGGCGCAGATCCGTGACCAGATCGCGGCGCTCCAGGGCAAGCCGCGCGGCGCGTACGCGCTCCACGGCGCGACCGGCGCTGGCCCCAATCGTGGCAAGGCCGGCCGGGGGCGCAAACGCAAACGCTGAAACGTCTTCATCCCAAGACTCGTCCGCCTCGGTCGCATGCCGCAGATCGCGCCGGCGCGTCGTGATCGGCGGATGATTGCATCAGGAATGAGCAATGGCTTCGGACAAGATAATCGTCCGCGGTGCGCGGCAGCATAATCTGAAGAACATCGACGTCGAGATCCCCCGCCACCAGATGGTCGTCATCACCGGCCTGTCGGGCTCGGGGAAGTCCTCGCTCGCGTTCGACACCATCTACGCCGAGGGGCAGCGGCGCTACGTCGAGAGCCTCTCCTCCTACGCGCGGCAATTCCTCGGCCAGATGGACAAGCCCGACGTGGACAACATCGAGGGGCTGTCGCCCGCGGTCTCGATTGACCAGAAATCGGCGACGCACAACCCCCGCTCGACGGTCGGCACGGTGACCGAGATCTACGACCACCTGCGCTTGCTCTACGCGCGCATCGGCACGCCGCACTGTCCCGAGTGCGGCCGGGAAATCGCCCGGCAGTCGCTGGAGCAAATGGTGGAGCGCGTCGAGGGATTGCCCGAGGGCACGCGCATCCTCATCCTCGGGCCGGTGGTCAAAGGGCGCAAGGGGGAGTACCGCGCCGTGCTCGACGACATCCGCAAGCAAGGCTTCGTCCGCGTCCGCGCGGACGGCGAAGTGCGCGAGCTGTCCGAGGACATCAAGCTCGCCCGCTACAAGCAGCACACCATCGAGGTCGTGGTTGACAGGTTGGTCGTCAAGCCGGGACTGCGGCAGCGCCTGAGCGACTCGATGGCCACCGCGCTCAAGATCGGCGGCGGCATGACCTCGGTTCAGGTCGTGGATGGCGAGCAGCTCGATTTCAGCGAGCAGGCGTCGTGCCTTCACTGCGAGCGCTCTTTCACTGAACTCGAACCGCGCATGTTCAGCTTCAACAGCCCCTACGGCGCCTGCCCCGCCTGCGGCGGCTTGGGCACGCGGCGCGAGTTCGACGAGGAGTTGCTCATCCCGGACCGCTCCCTGAGCCTGTCCGAAGGCGCCATCCTGCCCTGGGCGAGCGACGTGTCGAGATACTACTCGTCGCTGCTGCGCTCCGCGGCCCGAACGTACGGCATAGATCTGGATCGGCCGCTCAGCCGCGTAGCCAAGTCGAAGCTCGACAAACTGCTCTACGGCACCGGCGAGCGCGTCCGCGTGCGCTTCCGCGGGCGGGGCGGGCGGCTCCGCGTCTATGACACGAGCTTCCGCGGCCTCATGCAGCACCTCATGGAGGACTACGAGCGCACCGACTCCGACTACCGCCGCAGCGAACTCGAGAACTACATGAGCATCAAGCCGTGCCCCGTCTGCGGTGGGGCGCGGCTCAAGCCGGACACGCTCGCGGTCACCATCAACGGCACCAACATCGCACAAGTCGCCGCGCTCTCCATCCGCGCCTGCGCGGAGTTCTTCGACACCCTCGACCTCGACGAGCGCCAGGAGTTGATCGGCCGCCAGGTGCTCAAGGAAATCCGCACGCGCCTCAACTTCCTGCTCAACGTCGGCCTCGACTACCTGACCCTCGATCGCACCGCAGCCACCCTCGCCGGCGGCGAGGCGCAGCGCATCCGGCTCGCGACGCAGATCGGCTCCGGCCTCACCGGTGTGCTCTACATCCTCGACGAACCGAGCGTCGGCCTCCACCAGCGCGACAACCGACGCCTCATATCCACCCTCCACGCCCTGCGCGACCTCGGCAACACCATCCTCGTCGTCGAGCACGACGAGATCACGATTCGCTCTGCGGACCACATCATTGACATCGGCCCCGGCGCCGGCGAGAACGGCGGCGAGATCGTCGCGACCGGTACCGTGGACGACGTCATCGCCACCCCCGGCTCGATCACCGGCAAGTACCTGAGCGGAGAGAGAGAAATCCCGACGCCGCCGTACCGCCGGCCGACGAACGATCGCTGGCTGACCATCAAAGGCGCCCGCGAGCACAACCTCAAGGCCATAGACATCCCGATACCTCTCGGCGTGTTCGTCTGCTTCACCGGCGTCAGCGGCTCCGGCAAGAGCACCGTGATGGAGGACATCCTCTACCGGCGCCTGGCGCACGCGCTCCAGGGGGCGCGCTTGTCCTGGGGCAAGCACGACGGAATCGACAACATGCGCCTGCTCGACAAGGTCATAGACATAGACCAGTCGCCCATCGGCCGCAGTCCGCGCAGCAACCCGGCGACCTACATCGGCGCCTTCACGCCCATCCGCGAGCTGTTCGCGCAGACGCCCGAGGCGCGCACGCGCGGCTACCGCCCGGGGCGCTTCAGCTTCAACGTCAAGGGCGGCCGCTGCGACGCGTGCCGCGGCGACGGCATCATCCGCATCGAGATGGTCTTCCTCCCGGATGTCTATGTCCCGTGCGAGGAATGCAAGGGCGCTCGCTACAACCGCGAGACCCTCGAGGTGCGCTACAAGGGCCGCACTATTGCCGATGTCCTCAACATGACCGTCTCCGAAGCCCTGGAGTTCTTCCGCAACATCCCGCCCGTGCGCCGGAAGTTGGAGACGATCCACGACGTCGGCCTCGACTACATCCGCCTCGGCCAGCCCGCGACGACCCTCTCCGGCGGCGAGGCACAGCGCGTCAAGCTCGCCGCGGAGCTGTCCCGCCGCGCCACCGGGCGAACGCTCTACCTGCTCGACGAGCCGACCACCGGCCTTCACTTCGCCGACATCGAGAAGCTGCTCGAGGTGCTCAACCGCTTGGTGGACGCCGGCAATACCGTGGTCGTCATCGAGCATAACCCCGACGTCATCAAGTGCGCGGACTACATCATTGACCTCGGCCCGGAAGGCGGCGACGGCGGCGGCGAGATCGTTGCCGCGGGCGCGCCGGAGAAGGTCGCGCAAGTCAAGCGCTCGTATACTGGCCAGTTCTTGCGCGCGCTGCTCGAGCGAAAGACCCGCGGGCGGCGCGGCACGGCCGTCGCCGCCGTGCCCTCGTAGCCGCGCGCCATCCGTGGTGCCTTGGCGCTGTTGATGGAAACGATCACCGACCAGGATCACAGGCCGAGCCTCCACGAGAAGCTCAACTCGCTTCCCGCGCGCCCGGGCGCGTACCTCATGAAGGACGCCGCGGGCAAGGTCGTCTACGTCGGCAAGGCGCAGTCGCTGCGCAGCCGCGTCCGCTCGTACTTCCAGCCCGGGCAGGAGCTTACGGGACGGCAGGCCGCGATGGTCGAGGGCATCGCCGATCTCGATTGGATCGTCACCGATTCCGAGATGGAGGCGCTGATCCTCGAGCACAACCTCATCAAGCGCCACCGCCCCCGCTACAACGTCCGCCTGCGCGACGACAAGCGCTATCCCTATATCAAGATCACGGTCAACGAGGAATACCCCCGCCTCGTCGTGGTGCGCACAATGGACCGCGACGGGGCGCGCTACTTCGGGCCCTACACCAGCACCAAGGCGATGTGGCAGACGGTGCGCTTGGTGCGGCGCATCTTCGGCCTGCGCCAGGCGCTCGTCGCCTCCGCCAAGAAGCGCGGCGGCTGCAACTGGGAGCCGGGGCAGCAGCGCCAGAGGCCCTGCCTCAACTTCCACATGCGCCAGTGCCTCGCGCCGTGCGTCGGCGAGGTGAGCGCCGAGGAGTATCGGCGCATGGTCGAGCGGGCGATGCTCCTCCTCGACGGCCGCGCCGAGCAGGTCGTGGACGACCTGCGCCGGCGCATGGAGGAAGCGTCCGTAGGGCTTCGCTTCGAGGAAGCCGCGCGCCTACGCGACAAGATCGCCGCCGTCGAGCAGACCGTCGAGGGGCAGAAGATGGTCCTGCCCGGCGCGGGCGACGCCGATGTCATCGCCCACTGGCTTCAGGAAGGGGAGGGAAGCGTCGTCATCTTCGACGTGCGCGACGGCAAGCTCGTCGGGCAGCAGCACTTCCTGTTGGACGGCACCTCAGGCGTGTCCCCGCCGGAGGTCCTCGGCGAATTCGTGCGCCAGTACTATGGCCGCGCGGCCTTCGTCCCGCGGCAGGTTATCGCGGCCGAGAGCATTCCCGACCGAGAGCTGGTCGAGCAGTGGCTCTCCGAGCGGCGCGGCGGCATGGTCAGGGTTTCGACCCCGAAGCGCGGACAGCGCAAGCACCTCGTCGAGCTGGCCGCCGACAACGCGCGGATGCACCTCGAACAGCATCACTCGCGCGAGGGCGCCGAGCAGCGGCGCGGGCGCGAGGCCGTGCTCGACCTGCAGCACGTGCTCGACCTGCCGGTCGCTCCCGAACGCGTCGAGGCCTACGATATCGCAACCATCGGCGGGCGGGATTCGGTCGGCTCGATGGTCGTCTTCCAGGACGGCATCGCGAAGAAGGCGGACTACCGTCACTTCCGCATCCGCCGCGAGACCGGCACGGCGGACGACTACGCGATGATGCGCGAGGTGCTCGCGCGCCGCTTGCAGGCTGCCGCGGCGCGCCGCAAGTACGCCCGGCTGCCGGACCTGATGCTGATTGACGGCGGCAAGGGGCAGCTCGGCGTCGCGATCGCGGCGCGCGACGACCTGGGGCTCTCTGTCCCCATCGCCGCCCTCGCCAAGGGGCGCTCTGAGCGAAGTCGAAGTGAGCGCGATTGGGTGTACCTCGAAGGCCGCGCCGAGCCGGTCATCATGCCCAGCCACTCGCGCGCGCTCCATCTGCTCCAGCGCGTGCGCGATGAGGCGCATCGCTTCGCCCAGGCGTACCACCACACGCTGCGCGCGCGCCAGACGCGCGAGAGCGTGCTCGACGAAGTGCCTGGCGTCGGGCCGATCCTGAAGCGCCGCCTCGTGAGTCACTTCGGCAGCATGGCGAAGATCGGCGCGGCGAGCGTCGAGGAACTGGCGGCGGTGCCCGGGGTGGGGCGGAAAGTCGCCGAGGCCGTGAAGCAACATCTCGCCCGCGCGGAGCCGCGTAACTCGTGATCGCGCTCCTCTACATTCCGGCGCGACCGGCTGCGGCCCGAGCGGCAACACTCGATGCCCGCGCGCTGTCCGGGTGGATCTGCGTCGCCGCCGGAGATGCGGGCATCGCCGCATGCACGCTGCCTCAGCCGACCCCCGAGCAGGCCGTGTCGCACGTCCGCCGCGACCTCGCCGCCCCCGCGCATGCGGATGCCCTGCTCCCCCGAGTGGTGAAGGGTCTCCACCGCTACTTCGGCGGCGAGCAGGTGCCCCTCGATTTCCCTCTCGACCTCTCTCGGCTTCCCCATTTCACGCGGCGCGTGCTGCTCGCGGTTGCCGAGATACCGTATGGAGAGACGCGCAGCTACGGCTGGGTCGCGCGGCAGATCGGGCGTGCGCAGGCGGCACGCGCGGTCGGCCAGGCGATGGCGCGGAACCCGCTCGCGCCCATCGTCCCCTGCCACCGCGTCATCGGCCGCGATGGGAGCCTGGTCGGTTTCGGGAGCGGCCTCGACTGCAAGCGAAGTCTCCTCGCACTGGAAGGGGCACGGGCGGCGGAAGCGGAACCCTGATGGAGGGAGCCACGGCGTGAGCGCTGCGGCGGTTCGCGCCTGAGTCGAGGACGCGTTATGCGTGCGCTATTCCTGCGCTGGATACTGATGAGCCTGGCTGTGTGGGGCGCGGCGAGCTTATTGCCGAACGACATGATCTCCGTCAGCACCGTGTGGACCGCGTTCCTCGCGGTCGCGATTATCGGCTTGCTCAACGCGCTCGTCAAGCCGATCCTGTTCTTGCTCAGAATCGTCACGTTCCCCATCAACTTCCTCACCTTGGGCCTTTTCGCGCTTGCCATGTCGTTCGTCATGAACGCCATAGTATTCTGGGCGGTCGGGCAGTGGTTGCCCGGATTCCACGTGCACGGCGTGGTCGCGGCGGCTGCGGGCGCGGCGATCATGGGCGCCGTCAACGGCATGCTGATACTGCTCATACCTGAACCGCGGAGGGGGCGATGATAGACGACGGCCCGCGCGAGATGCGCGCCCGCAGCGGCGTTGAATGCGTCATCGTCACCGGCCAGTCGGGGGCCGGCAAGAGCGAGGCCATCCACTGCTTCGAGGACCTCGGGTTCTTCTGCGTGGACAATCTCCCGCCGGCGCTGATCTCGAAGTTCGCCGAACTCTGTGCGCATTCCGACGGCAAGGTGTCGCGCGCCGCCGTTGTCATTGACGTGCGCGGCGGCGCGTTTTTCGACCACCTCGCCGCGTCCCTCACCGAACTCGAGCGCATGGGCTTCGACTACCGCATCGTTTTCCTTGCCGCCTCAGATGAGGCCCTCGTCAGACGCTACAAGGAGACACGCCGGCGTCATCCCCTCGCCAGCGACAAGCGCACGCTCCTCGAGAGCATCCGCGAGGAACGCCGCGTGCTCGAGGGCTTGAAGGAGCGAGCGCACAAAGTCATTGACACCTCCAGCTTGCCCGCTCAGGCCCTCAAAAACGAGGTCGCCTCGCTGTTCACCGAGCGCGGCACCGGGGAGATGGTCGTCACCGTCGTCTCCTTCGGCTACAAGTTCGGCGTGCCGCTCGATGCGGATCTCGTGTTCGACCTGCGCTTTCTGCCCAACCCCCATTACATCGAGGAGCTGCGGCCCCTGTCGGGCACGGAAGAGCCGGTCCGCGAGTTCGTGCTCGCCAGCCCGGGCGCGCGGGATTTCCTGCGCCATATCTTTGCCTTCCTCGACTTCGCGCTGCCGCTCTATGCGCAGGAAGGGAAGGCCTATCTGACGATCGCCCTCGGCTGCACCGGCGGACGACATCGCAGCGTCGCCTTGACGTCGGAGGTGACCGGACACCTGCGCACCCGCGGGTATCGCGCGGTGGTCGAGCACCGCGATGTCTCGAAGTGACGTCCGGTCGTCGCGTAAATGGCACCACGGGCGCACACGTGTCGCCGAAGCCGCACAAGCCGGCACCTTGACTGGTGCCATAATGTGCCTATGAGACATACGGCCCGCACCGAAGGCGTGCAAATGAGCGTGCTGCGCAAACTCATGCGATGGCTGTGGCCCGGCCTCGGCGTCAAGCGCTGGATGGCACTCGGCGCATGCGGCCTCGCGCTGGTCGGCTTCGGGGCGGCTTCTGTGGTCGTCTCGCCCGCGCTGCGGCAGGCCGGTTGGATCGGCGTCGCCTATCGCAGCGTGTCCGCGATCATGCCCGCCTGGCTGGTCGGGGTGGTTCTGATCGCGGTCGGTGCGGCGGCAACCTTCTACGGCATGCGCCAGATGGTGCGCTCCATCGTCTCCGCAGTGAGCCCCAAGGATCACGGCCGACTGGCGGAGGCACTCTACGCGAAGCGCTGCTTGGCCGACGGCCCGCGGCTCGTCGCTCTCGGCGGCGGCACCGGGCTCTCCACGCTCCTGCGCGGCCTCAAGCACTGGAGCGCCAACATCGCCGCCGTCGTTACCGTCTCCGACGACGGCGGCAGCTCCGGCCGGCTCCGCCGCGACATGGGCATCCTGCCCCCCGGTGATATCCGCAACTGCTTAGTCGCGTTGGCCGATGCCGAGCCGCTGATGACCCAGCTCTTCCAGTACCGCTTTCGCGACAAAGGCGGGCAGGGGCTGGAGGGTCATTCCTTCGGCAATCTCCTCATCGCGGCCCTCGCGGAGGTAACAGGGGATTTCAAGCTCGCGGTGGAGGAGACGAGCAAGGTGCTCGCGATTCGGGGCCGCGTGCTGCCGTGTACGCTGAGCGACGTGCGGCTGCGAGCGGAAATGGATGACGGCACCGTCCTTGAGGGCGAAACCAGTATCGTGGGCAGCCCGCGGCGCATCGCCCGCCTCGCGCTCCAACCACCCGACGCGCCCGCCCTCGACGAAACGCTGCGCGCCGTCGAGCAAGCCGAGGCGATCGTCGTCGGCCCGGGCAGCTTGTACACCAGCGTGCTGCCCAATCTCCTGGTGCCCGGAATCGCGGAGGCGATCCGGCATACCTCGGTGCCGGTGATCTACGTCTGCAACGTGATGACTCAGCGGGGGGAGACCGACGGCCTCACTGCGTCACGCCACGTCGAGACGCTTATCGAGCACCTCCAGTGGAACCCCTTCACCGTCTGCCTCATGAACTCGCGCATGCCCGATACGGCCGTCACCGAGGCCTATCACCGTGAGGGCGCGGAACCCATCCGCCCGCAGGAGACGGAGATCCGCGAGCTGGGCAGCCGCCCGGTCGTCGCCGACCTGCTGTGGACAGCCGATCTCGCCCGCCACGATCCCCACAAGCTGGCCGCCGCCATCATGCGCATCATAGGCTAGTCTAAGCCCCACCGCCATCTTCAGCACGGCGAAGAGCTTGCCGTCAGCGGCAGCAAAACAGTTTCCTGTCGGATGATGGCAATCACCCCCGGGATCTACGTTCCGCGCTGGGGGGTGCGAGGCCGGCTGAGGGGTCGGCTGTCGGTAAGCCGGGCTACGAATGGCCGTTGGCCACGTTGAGCAGTAAGTCCTCGTAGGCGCTGAGGGCGCTCTGGCGCGAAAACAGACGCTCGGCGCCTCGCCGAGCGCTGCGCGCGCAGTTGTCGCGCAGGGCGTGGTCCTCGCGCAGAGCGTGCAGAGCCGCGACGAAGGGAACCGGGTCGTCCGGGGGAACCGCAATCCCGCACTGGCTCTCCGCCACGATTCGAGCGGCGTCCGAGGCCAGCCCCACGGACGCCACCAGCGGCCGCCCGCTCGACATGATCGTGGGGATCTTCGAAGGGAGGCTCGTGTAGGACGCCTCCTCGCGCAGCAGAATCACCGACACGTCAGCGGCGGCGAGCATCAGCGGCAGCTTCTCGCGCGGCTGAAGCGGCAGGAAGCGCACGTTCGTCAGGCCCATCGCCTGGGCTTTGCTGACCACCGACTGCTTGCGCGTCCCGTCGCCCACAACCAGGAACAGTGTGCGGTGCTGCTCCATCTCGCGCGCCGCGTTGAGCAGCACCTCCAGGCTCTGCGAGCGGCCGATGTTCCCCGAGTACAGCACGACGAACTGATCGTCGAGGCTCAGGTCGCGGCGAAAGTCGTTGTCCCGGGGCAAGGGCCTGATGAAACTCGTGTCCACCCAGTTGTAGATCACCGCCAGCTTCGATCGCGGCACCCCCTTGCGCATCAAGTTGCTGACGAAGCTGGGCGAGATGACCGCCACCCGCGCGGAGTGGCGGTAGATCCACTTCTCCACCGCATGCAGCAGGCTCGTGAACCACGACCGCTTGAGCAACCCGAGCTGCTCGACCACATCCGGGAAGATGTCCTGCACGTTGAAGATGAACGGAACGCGCCACAGCCTCGCCGCAAGCAGGCCGGGCAGCCCGCTGGGGAAAGGCGGGGAAACGCACAGCACGACGTCCGGCCGACCTGCACGAAGCAGGCCGTAGATGCACGAGATCGAGAACGACGCCTGCAGCAGCACCTTGTCGAGCAGCGTCCCCCCGGGGCGGACGCAGACGTGGGTGCGGAAAACATCAACTCCGTCCTGCCGCTCGCGGCACGCCAGCCTACCACAGTACGCCTGAGGGATGACCCGCTGGGGGTAGAAGGGCATACCGCACACTACAGTCACGCGGTGTCCCTGGCTGGCGAGGTGCTCGGCGAGGTCGCCGACGAGGGGCCCGTTTCCCGTCTGGTCCGGGCGGTAGTGCATGCTGAGAATCAGGACCTTCAACGGCTTGTCTCCCACGCCGGTCCGCCGCATGTCGCGGCCGCTCGGCTGCGACAAAGGCTCCGCTGCCAGAGCATTCGACGCCAGGAACCCCACGCCTCCTGTTGTTTAGCTGTCACTGCTGTGGTTTCCTGCCGAGACGCCCGGCCGCAATGCCGGGCCCTGCGCACCCTCACGCTCGCCCTTCCTGCTCCCGACGCGCAGCGGCGGCCGCCAGGACCTCCATCGTGCGGGACGCGGTCTGCGCCCAGGAGAAATCCCTGGCCCGGCGCAGCCCTGCGCTGGTGAGGCCTGCGCGCAGCACGTCATCCCACAGCACCCGCTCGATCGCCGCCGCCATATCTTCGACGTCGGCCGGGTCGAAATAGACTGCCGCGTCTCTGCTGATCTCGGGCATCACGCTCACGCGCGACACGGCTAGCGGCACGCCGCTCGCCATCGCTTCGATCTGCGTCAGCCCGAATCCCTCGAATAGCGACGGGAAGACATAGGCGCGCGCCATGCGGTAGAGCGCCGCCACCTCGGCCTCCGGCACCCCGCCCGTGAACAGCACCGCATCGGCGACCCCGAGCGACGCGCACAATTCCCGGAGTCCGCGGCTCAGCTCCGCGTCCAACGGCCGGCCCGCGATGACGAGTTGCACGCCTTGGCGCGAGGCCCCGCTCGCCGCGAACGCCCGCACCAGGGTGTCGAAGTTCTTCCATCGGCGGATGCCCGACACGGACAGAATGTACGGTTGCCGCACGCCCTGGTGCGCGGCCCAGGGCCCAATCTCGTTGCCCGCCTCGGCGGGATGAAAGCGCGATAGGTCCACGCCGTACGGGATGGCCACGATTCGTTGCGGCGCGATGCCGACGGCGCGGATAAGTTCCCGGCGCG
Source organism: Armatimonadota bacterium (assembly GCA_020354555.1). Lineage (NCBI taxonomy): Bacteria > Bacillati > Armatimonadota > Armatimonadota bacterium. Next base: position 2,460,428 of record CP070648.1, read on the forward strand.
TGGTTTCCGTCGGCGCGATCAACGTGGTCGCGGTGCGCGCCGAGAGCTTGACGAAGATGCGCAAGTACAATCCCGCGCCGCGCGGGAACTCAGCCGGGCGCACCCAGGGCTGGCTCACGTTGATGGTCACCACCGATGGCAGCCCGGTTCCCGAGGCAAGCAGCAGGTCCACGTTACCCGGGCAGAAGACCACCTCCGGCCGCATGCGGCGCGCGCGGCCCGCCAGTACCGTCTGCTCCCAGATGACGCGCGTGTAATTGCTGCGCGCGGCAACCTCTGGGATTGGCAGCAAAGAGAAACGATGGTCCGCCGGCACGATGGATGCACCGACGTGCGCCTTGGCGGCGACGGTGCAGTGCCAGTCGCCGCCCGCCTGCGCCATGTGCCTGAATAAGTTGGCCACGTAGCGGCCGACCCCGCCGCCGAGTTGCACCGGCGCGCAGTTGCACAGAATCCTCACCGGCGTTCCTCGTCGCGACGTTCTACATCGCTCGGCGCCGGGCGCGCGACGTCAGGCATCCGGTCACCAGCGCCGGATCCGCCGGGCCGGCCGGGCTCCGGAGCCGCCGCGGGCGACCGCAGCAGCTCGCGGTAGAGCGACTCGATGCGCTCTGCGAAAGGCTCGATCCTGAATCGTTTCTCGACTAGGCGGCGCGCGGCCGCCCCCATTGCGCTCGCGGCATCGCGGTCCGACAGAAGGCGATCCACCGCCGCAGCCATCGCCTCCGCATCATTTGAGGGCACGACCAGCCCGGTGCGCCCGTCATCCACAATTTCGGGTACGCCGCCGCACGCCGTCGCCACCGTCGGCTTCGCGCACGCCCCCGCTTCGAGTAGCACGGTCGGCAGCGGATCGGGCAGCACGGACGCATGGACGACCACGTCCAGTTCGGCGAGCACCTCGGGCACGTCGTCTCGACGCCCGGTGAACATGACCGCGCCCTCGATGCGCAGCTCCCGCGTCAGGCGGTTCAGCTGCCGACGGTAGCCGTCGTCGCGAAACAGGGGAGAGCCGACCACGAGAAACACAGCGTCGGCGTGCTCCGCGGCGACCGTCGCGGCGGCTCTCAGAAAGACGTGCTGCCCCTTCCATGGGGTCAGCTGTCCGATCATCCCCACGAGGCGCGCCGCCGGCGGCAGGCCGAATTGCGCGTGCAGCAGGCCGCTCGCGGGTCGCGGCCGGAAGCGCCCCTCGATGTCGAGCCCGTTGTAGATCACGACGAGCTTCTCCGCGGGGATGCCCCACGCTTCGAGCTCGCGAGAAACGGCGCACGAGACGCAGATGATGCGGTCCGCGCTGCGCGCGGCGCGCCGCAACACCAGCCCGTTGATCCAACGCCGCTTGAGGATGTCGTGCATGTGCCAGATCGCAGTCGCACCGGTCGCCTCAATCGCGTCTGCGCACGCGAGGTGCGCGCCCAGCGAGTTGCTGTGCACGATGTCAATGCGACGATCGCGCAGGAGCGTTTGCAGTCGCCGCGAAAACGCGCGGAGCCGCGGCAGCTCGACGACGGCCGAGCGCACGGTGCGTCGCAGCCGGGGCACGGCGATCCTTTCCACGGGCACGCCGAGCCCGGCCAGGCGCTGCGCCATGGGGCCACCGGAAGGGCAGACGGCATAGGGCTCGTACAGCGACCGGTCGAGCGATGAGAGCAGGGCAAGCAGGATCGTTTCCGCCCCGCTGATCTCTGCGTTCTCGCAGACAAACAAGATGCGGTCGGGCACAGCTAGCTCTCCTGTTCGACCGGATGCGGCGCGTCGCGGGCTGCCACGGCCGAGTCGTCGGCCGCGCGCTCGCTGCGCGCGACCGCGGCTGCGGCCGAACTCATCCCGACCAGAATCCAGAGGTACTTCGCGATGAGCGCATCCAACAGGGACCCTTGGAGCGCGAGACACCCCAGGGCGTAGATGGTGCCCAGCAGTATCGCTCGCGTGGGTTCACTGCGAGCAACGCGCAGCGCCCGTATCGCGTTGACGGCCACGACCAGCGCGAGGCAGAGAAAACCAAGCAGGGCGATCACCCCCGCGTCGGCGCCGATCTGGAGATAAGTGGAATGGCTCGGCCGCGCGAGCCGGTTTTCCGGCAGATGCCTGAACGTGCCGAGGCCGGCGCCGGTGAGCGGGTGCTCCGTCATCACCTCGGCGCCGAGCTGGAGCAGGCTCAGGCGGTGCACGACAGACGTCGGGTTGATCCCCACCAGCACGCCGGCGACCAAGGGAGCGGCGATGATGACGGCTACGAGCATCGCGACCCACGCGCCGCGCGGCCGGGCGCGCGCTCGCAGCAGCACATAGACACCCATGAATGCCAACAGCGTCAGCCAGCCGCCGCGCGAAAACGTCATCACGAACAGCGCGAGATCGGCCAGCACGACGAGCCATGCGAAGGTCTTGTACCTCCGCGAGGCCCCGCTTTCGAGGGCGACAAACAGACCGAGCACGATCGGCGCGATGAGATACAAGGCGAAGTAGTTCGGATCGAAATACGTCGCCGTCAGTCGCAGAAAGGTGATGCCGCCCAGGCGCACGACGTCGACATTCGGCTGGAATGGCGACACGTGGTATCGCATCCAGACCAGGAGCTGGGCAAAGCCCAGCAGCGACATGATTGCCGATCCGACGAGAAGGGCCGTCGCCGCGCCCATCAGTCGGCCGGGGCCCCGCAGCAGGTTCGCGACAACCACCGCGGTCAGCAGCATCATGAGAATGCTGAACGCCTGTCGCAGAGACAACCCCAGGTCGAACGTAACGAAGAAAGACGGCAGCAGTAGGACGTAGAAGAGCGCGGCCGGCGCGTAAAGCTCGCTGCGCGCGATGCGCCCCCGGCGGTAAAGTACCGCCAGCAACCAACGCAGCGTCACGACGACCAGGAGCGCATCGGAAACTGAAATCCCAAGCGGGCCCACCGGCACGGCGTAGTTGTCGAACGGTATGGCGAGAATTACGCCGTACAGAAGCCAGCGCACCGGAAGCAGGACGGCGAGCACGCCGCCCGCCGCCACGGCCAGCGCGGTCACGGCTCCCCGTGTCGCGTCCCCGCCGCCAGGCAAGGCGAGGGCAAGGCACAGTCCCGGCGCCGCAGCGCACGGCAGCGCAAAGGTGCGCGGGAAGCGCATCGCCACCACGCGCCCGGCGCCGCGACGCCGACGGTCGGGTCTTCCATTCACGTGCAACAGCCCACCTCGCCTGCGTGGACACTCCCCCGAGGACGGCGGTGCGGGCGCTCCGCCTGCCCGGGATCCCGGAATAGGCTCGCAGCTTGCCGCCCCTGCTCTGAATCCGCTCGCCGGACCCGTGGCGAACGCACGGAGGGAGCGGGCGGCAGCGCCCTTGGCGTCTCTCGGCTGTTGTTGGGAGTAGCCGAGACTCTTCCGTGATCCCGCAGTGCGGGATCACGGCGTGAGGCCAAGCCGCACCAGGGTCCGGGAGTACGATTCCCCGGTCCGCCGGCCCTGCGGCACTACCCGAGCCCCGTCGGGGATGCGCGGAACTGCGCGCTTGTCAGCGTGAAGTGCTTCGCCACCCCACGCGGCTGTTCCTGCGCAAACGCACTCCCGCGGAACCGGACGCCGGTAGCATTCGTCTATTACCCTGGCTCGCAGCGCTCCGCTATCGAGGCCAATACTGTGACGCGGCAGGAATCGCGCCGCGCGCGTGCGAAATATGAGGCGAGGTCCCCGGACCCGCGTGTGACGGCTCTGCGTCGAAAGCTCGCCGCCGGGCGTCTGTGATTAGCTTTGATTGAAATCCAAGGTCTGACAAAATACTACGGCAGGTCCGAAGCCCTGCGCGATGTGAGCTTCTCCGTCGGCAGCGGCGAAGTCGTGGGCTTTCTCGGGCCCAACGCCGCCGGCAAGACGACGACGCTGCGCATCCTGACCGGCTACCTCCCGGCGACGTCCGGCACGGCAGCGGTCGCGGGATACGACGTGTTCGAGGATTCGCTCGAAGTACGCAGGCGCATCGGCTACGTGCCGGAGACCGTGCCGCTGTACCCCGACATGACGGTGCAGTCGTATCTCGGTTACTGCGCGCGGCTGCGCGGAGTCTCGCGCCACGAGCGCGACGAGCGGGTGGACGATGCCATCCTCAAGGCGCGCCTCGATGACGTGGCCGATACCATCATCGGTCGTCTCTCCAAAGGATTCCGCCAGCGCGTCGGCATCGCCCAGGCATTGGTTCACGACCCACCGGTCCTCGTCCTCGACGAGCCCACCATCGGCCTCGACCCGCTCCAGATCATCGAGACGCGTCAGCTCATCAAAGACCTCGGGCGCGACCACACTATCATCCTCAGCAGCCACATCTTGCCCGAGGTGAGCATGATATGCAGCCGCGTCGTGATCATCAACCGCGGCCGCATCGTCGCCGAGGATAGCGCCGAGGGCCTGACGGCGCGCGTCCGCAGCTCGTCGCGGTTGATGCTGCGTTTGCTCCGCCCCGGGGGCGATGCCGCCGCGGTGCTCGCCGCCATTTCCGGCGTCACCGGGGTGCGCCGCGAGGACGACAGCACGTTCCAGGTCGAAAGCAAGCTCGACGCCGACGTCCGCGAGCAAGTCGCGCGCGCCGCGGTGGAGAGGAATTGGGGGCTCGTCGAATTGCGCCCGGTCGAACTGAGCCTGGAGGATGTATTCCTCCATCTGACCATGGAAGAGGAGGGCATCGGCGCATCATGAAAGCCCTCCTTGTCGCCTATCGCGAATTGAAGAGCTACTTCTCGGGCTGGACCGCCTACCTCGTGATGGCCGGCTTCCTCGCGGTCTCGGGATTCATCTTTTACGTCATCCTGACCGGCAGCCGCCAGGCGGAAATGCGCTGGTCCTATCACAACATGGCGGTGACCCTGCTCTTCGTGTGCCCGATCCTCACCATGCGCCTGCTCGCGGAGGAACGTCGCTCGGGTACATTGGAGCTGCTGCTGACATCGCCGGTGACCGACTTCCAGGTCATCCTCGGCAAGTTCCTCGCGGCCGTCGGGCTTCTCGCCGTGCTCCTCGCGGCGACGATGCACTTCCCGCTCATTCTGGTCCAGTACGGTTCGCCCGATCCGGGACCGCTCCTGACCGGCTATTTGGGTCTGCTGCTCGTCGGTGCGAGCTTCATGGCCGTCGGCGTGCTGGCATCATCTCTCACCGAGAGCCAGGTGCTCGCTGGCTTCCTCTCCTTCGGCGCGCTGCTTGTCCTATGGATCATCGGCTGGGGCGCCGACCAGGCCGCGTCGGGCATCGGAGAAGTCTTGCGCCAGATCTCGATTCTCAATCATTTCGACGATATGGCGAAAGGCGTCATTGATACCAAGGACCTCATCTTCTACCTCAGCTTCATCGCGGTTTTCCTGTTCGGCGCCGTCCGTGCCCTGGAGAGCCGCAAGTGGAGATAGGATAGGCCGATGTCGGACGAGCGCCAACCGGAAGAGGAGACGCCGGAGGCCCGGGACTCGATCCCCGGCATCCTGGCTTCGAGCGGCGCGGGTCTGCTGCTCGCGGGTGTCGCGATGCTCGTCATTCGCCAGCGCCTGTGGTGGCCGGTCTATGCCGTGTGGGGCGCAGCGGTGGCCGCGCTCGTAGCCGCCGCCGTCCTGCGCCCGCGCGACGTTCTTGTCTTCCTTCGCGGCCGGGGTGTGCGCTACGGATCGAACACCGCGGTGCTCGTCATTCTCGCGCTCGTCCTCGCCGTCTTCGCCAGCTACCTCGGAAATCGCCACCACAAGCGCTTCGACTTGACGCGCACGCAGGTCAACACGCTGTCGCCGCAGACCACGAAGATACTGCGCGGCCTCAAGCAAACGGTCGAGATCGCCGCGTTCTACAGCGCCGGTCAGCCCGGATACCAGGAGATGCAGGACCTCTTACAGGAGTACGAGTACGCCTCCGGCCGGGTCAAGGCGCAGGTGATCGACCCGGAGACGAGTCCCGGCCTCGCACGCCAGTACGGCGTCACGACCTACTCAGCCATCATAGTCGAAGCAGGCGGCGAGAAGGAAGAGTTCTACGCCGCCAGCGAGCAGGAAATCACCAGAGCTATCCTCAAGCTCACGCGGCCGGAGAAGAAGAAAATCTACTTCGTCCAGGGCCACGGCGAGCACGATCTCGACTCCTACGACCCCGACGGCTACAGCACCGCGCAGGCGGCGCTCGCCGCGCTCAACTACGAGACGCAGAAGCTGCCGCTGGCTGGAGCAGGCGAAATCCCGGCGGACTGCGACGTCCTCGTCATCGCCGGGCCCACTGCCGAGTTCGATCCCCGTGAAGCCGACGCGGTCAAGGCATATCTCGACGCCGGCGGCAAGGCGCTCATCATGACTGACCCGGATGGGCAAGGCGTGTCTCTGGCGGGCCTCCTCGAGCCGTGGGGTCTGGAGCCGGCCGATGATGTCGTCGTGGAACCCGAGTTCAACTTCTTCGGCGACGCGCAGTCGGTGACCGTCGTGGACTTCGGCTATCACGATATTACTCGGCCGTTCGTCAAGGGACGGGCGCTCCTCGCCGTGTTTATCCTGGTGCGGGCGCTCGAGCGCGTGGAGCAACCCAGCCCGGACGTCAACGTCCAAGACCTGCTGCGCACAAGCGGCGAGAGTTGGCTGGAGACCAGCTTCACAGGCACCATCAGCAGAAGCCGCGGCGAGGAGCGCGGGCCGTTTACCATTGCAGCGGTAGTCAGCAGCGGGCCGCCGCCCGGAACCGGCGCCGAGGACAGCGAGCAGCCGCGCACCCGCCTCGTTGTCTATGGCGATTCGGATTTCGCCGCCAACGGCATCATCGCAAACGGCGTCAACAAGGACCTGTTCCTCAACTCCGTGGGCTGGCTGGCGGAGTCTGAGGAGTTGGTTTCCATCCAGCCCAAGGAACCAGAACAGAAGCCAGTGCTGCTGACCCAAACGCAGCAGCGGCTCGTCCTCTTTATCGCGCTCATCGCTATGCCCCTGGCTCCGGTCGTGGTCGGGGCAGTCGTGTGGTGGCGGCGGCGATAGGTCGCGAACATGCGCCGATGGAGTGCTCCACTCACGCGGTTGGGCGCGGTGTCATGCCGAGCCGCAGGCGAGGAATCTCGGTCCCGCGAAGACGGCGTGCGTTGCGGTGTTCTGCTGAGAATCGGCTGATACGCATCCATATCATGAAGCAATTCCGCCTGACCATCATCCTCCTCGTCGTCGTCGCCGCAGTCGGCGCGTACATCTGGTTCTTCGAGCGCGGCGAAGTGGCCGGCCCCACCGCATGGAAGCTCGACGTGAAACGCATCCAGCGCATCGAGCTGACCTCCGGCGGCGAAACCAGCACCCTCGAGCGCAAGGGCGAGACCTGGCGCATCACCAAACCGGTATCGGCGCGCGTTGACCGCGACCTCGTCAAACAGCTCCTCGACCGCGTCGCCCAGGTCGGAGTGCGGCGCACCATCAGCGAGCCCAAACCCCTCGAGCGCTACGGCCTCGCCAAA
>CP070648.1:2467961-2471856 GCA_020354555.1 Armatimonadota bacterium
ACCTGTATCGCGGCACGACACCGGGCATCGCGAACGACATGGCCTCGGCGACGAAGACCGAGGGTGTGGTCTCGCCGCACATCGACACGGTGCCAGTCGGGCAAGTGACGTACTACTACGTGTTGACCGCAGTCACCGCTGGTGGTGAAGGTCCTCCGTCGGCCGAAGTCTCGGCGACCCCGCGTGGTTCGCCGGGTACGGGTGGTGGAGGCTCAGGACAGGGCCCGGGAGGTGATGGGCACGAGACCACGTTCGGCAACAACCTGTCGGTGCCGGTCGTCTTTGCGGACGGCATGGGTCTCACAGGTGCGGAGATCACGGGCACGGACCACACCGACCTGGCCACCGGCCTGCGGCCGACGGCCACCGACATCACCGATCCGTTCCCGTACTTCGACCCAGCGACGATCTACCTGCTCGACGGCACGAGCTACTACAAGCAGAAGACCGCGAGCACTTGGCAGGCGAGCTGGATCAACGGGACGGCCCAGATGCAGAAGGTGGAACTCGACTGGGGTGACAACCTGGCGAGCGCAGCGCTGTCGTCGAGCCAGGTCATCCGCGTCGAGACCATCCTGCGGCAGTACAAGGGCAGCGCGGCGTGGCCCAGCACCGAGAGCATGACGGGCTATCCGATGCAACTGCTCTACGGCGCGGGGATCACCGAGATGCAAGGCACGACCGGTGTCGCGATGGACGCGACCGAACGTCGCGTCTTTGCGGTGACGGCCCGCCTGAGCATCCGCAAGCTAGAAGCTGGCGCGCCGCAGGACCACATCTGCGGGTTCGAAGGCTCGATTGCCGAGGCGTTCGCGCTGCCCGACGGCTCGCAACTGGCCAAGTACACGGCCGAGATCAACGTCGGGGGAAGCCAGACCTATGGCTTCAACTGGCGGCTGGGCCAGTGCACCGCGCCCGACAAGGCCGGAACCTGGCGGATCACGTTCTCGCTAGACGAGCAGGTCGATGTCGGCGGCAAGTCGCTCAACAACAACGTGCAGATCGATACGCTGCACCCGTCGGAGACCACAGCCGTAATCGATAACCAGAGGACCTCGCACATCGACATCATCGTGAAGTAAGACGGCGATCCAAGCATGGAATGAGCACCCCGCAGCGTCGTGTCGAGCGGCTGATGCTTGAGCACGGCGTTCAGGGGCGGCGCAAGCGGCGGCACAAGGGGACGACGGACTCCAATGTCCCGTCCCCGAATCGCTGTTCAATGTGTCGTAGGTGCGAGCCTCATCGTGCTCGAAGTGCTCGTCGCCGGAAGCGCTGAATGGTTTCTGTGCGCATCGAGTTGAAAGGAGCGTGTTCGGCAAGGAGGGTCGTATGAAGATCCTGCTCCGCTCCAACTGGCGCTGGCCGGCAGTCGCTGCGCTCGCCATGATTGGCGGGCTTGCTCTGGCCCTCACGCAGATCGTCGTGAATTCACCCCTCGCGCTCAGCGAGGGCGGCAACTCCGACAAGCCCAAGATGCAGCGAGCCGGCAATGGTTTGCTGATTACCGTCTATGGCGACAGCCCCGCAGGCGCTCAGGACGTGTACGACGTCAAGGCCGCGGTCGAGCGCAAGGCGCGCGACATCTTCGTGCGCACCTGCATGCTCGGTGCCGACAGGAGCTGCGATGACGCATCGCATTGGTCGGCGGCGAAGAACATCTCGAACTCGGCGCTCAAGACCAGCATCACGACCGACTGGCGCGGCACCTCCGGCGACCCCGCGCCGTACCCGGGCGATATCGACAAGCCCAACGCGAAGATGAGCGGCCCGGTGATGGTGATCACCTGGATCAGCAAGTACTGCCCCGATGGGGATCTCTCGGTCGCAGGCACGCAGCCGTCCGTGCAACGCGCGATCCAGTACGCCGAACGGGACTTCCGCGTCATCCCGTTCTCCTGCCTGTGGATCGCATACTCCACCAACCACGGCACCAGCTTTAGCGCTCCGCGCCAGCTGACCACGGGACTGCGCGACGCCATCCAGGACTTCAGCGCGGGCGGTTACGACAGCAAGGCCAAGACGGGCCAGTTCGCGTTCAGCTGGCAGGAAGACCCTCAGGGCCTGCTGCTCGGGGAAGCCGAAGGACCCGGTGATGGCGCTGCCGGCGCCAAGGTCAACGGCGGCACCGACATCTGGTACAGCTACGCGACAGTCGACTTGTCCATCCCGAGTACACCCAGCGACGACTTCGTCCTTTCGCCACCCGTGCGGCTGAGCGACAACTGGCAAGGCAAGCTGGGGCTCGGGAAGTCCACGGACCGCGTAATCGGTGGCGCTGGCTCGCCCGTCGACCCCGGTCAGCTCGAGACAGGACAGGCCGGTGCCTCGCGCGCCAACATCTCGCTCGCCGGCACAACCGCCGTCGTGGCTTACGAGGAAACAAAGGCCGCCGACCTGCCCACCGTCCAGGGCAAGTTCGTGCGCTACCACGTGTTCGACTACCGCAAGCCGGTCTACATCGGCGGCGACGCGAGCAGCAACCACCCGGCCGGCTGCGTGATCAGCGACCCGCTCAAGAACGCGCGACGTGCGCGTGTGCTGACGCAGAGCGCTGCCGACGCCGGGCCTGGCGGCATCCAGCTCGCGCTGCTGTGGCGCGAAGGCATCTTCAACCAGGGCGGCCCGGCCGACATTGTGGTTCGGCGCGGGCTGGGCGGCGTGCGGCCCGAGCATCTTGTGCCCGTGGTGGACGGCGGCTGCTTCACCTCCAGCTACGGCGCGGTCAAGACGCTGACCAGCGAGCGCGCCGAGAACATCAGCAGCAACTCGCTGGCTGCGAGCGATCTCAACCTGCTCGACGATACCGAGTCCTATGTCAAGGAGAACGGCATGGCGCACCGCGGTGTGCTCCGCGGGCCCGAGCTGTGGATCGGGTACTCCTACACGTCGGACATGGACAAGCTCTGGGCGCAGCAGGACAACTACAACTTCTGGGTGCGCAAGTACACGCTGGGCAGCGGTTGGGACAAGCCGCAGAACCTCACGCAGGTCACCGACACCCGCATCAACGTGCGCGAGCCGCGTCTGTTCAGCACGCCCAAGAGCGCTTCCAGCGGCTGCGCGAGCGGCAACCCTGCGGACCCCACGACCACCGACCCGACGCTGTGCCAGAACACCGCGATCGTCTACCTGGCCTGGGGCACGCAGACCAACCTGCCGCCGGACCAGGCCGATCAGGCCGAGGACCTGGGCATCTTCATCACTTTCAGTGACGACGGTGGGCAGACTTTCCGGCCGCCGCTGCGCTACTCCACGGCTAAAGGCTCGCTGTTCGACGACGACGAGGCAGCCTACGAGTCGCAGATCGTGACCCGCCCGGACGGCACGCGCTTCTACGGGGCATGGAACCGCATCGACCTGCTGACCGGTGCCACGACCGCGGAATTCGCCAGTGGCGAGCTGGTCGATGTGGCTCCGCCGCCAGAGCCTGCCCCCGAACCGGTGCCTGCGCCAGAACCGGCACCGGAGCCCGTACCGGAGCCGCCGGCGCCTCCGACCGAACCGTCGCCGACCGAGCCTCCTGTCAGTCCGCCAGTGGACACGCTGCCCCCGCCCACGCCAGACAGCCCGGGGGGATGCGCCATCGCGAGAGCGCCCGCGCCGGTCGACCCCGCTCTGTGGCTGCTCGTGGCTTTCGGCCTCATGGGCATCACGCTGCGCCGCGCGCGTGACGACTTGCGGCGATGATCGGCCTCGGCCAAGGCATCGTCGCCGCGCTGCTCCAGGATAGCGGCCTTGGTCGATGGACCTCGTCGTTCCGGGACCGCCACCTCCAGCTTGCCGTCGCCGCTGCGCTGCCGGTGTGGATTGCGCTCGGGCTGGGCGTGGCCGGGCCGCTGTACCTGCCGCGCGGCCCGGCGGCTTGGTTGGCATTCGTGCTGATCATGCCGCT
>CP070648.1:2471956-2475703 GCA_020354555.1 Armatimonadota bacterium
CAGGGTTGCGCTGCAGATGCGCGATCACGACAACTTGGCCCAACGCGTCCGCACGGACCTCAATCACGCGCGGCCACTGCGCGTCCGGCAGACGTACTCGCTGCCAGTGGAAGTGGGCATTCGATTCAATGATGTCCGTGCGCGGCTCTTCGTCAGATGTCCGCGCAGGCGCGAGCAGCCGAGCGCGCATGCGGGGGCCGTCACGATAGGCTACCGTGACGATCTCCCCATAGACCCTGACTCTCACCGGCAAACTGGGAGCGTCTCTCGCGGCCGCGGGCGCCGGCCTCAGCGCGAATCGCACGGGCGCTTCGTCGGTAAAGGCGTATGGGAAGGTTACCAGCGCACGGCGCACCGACCCGCTTCCGGCACCCTCCCCGGGGTGCCGCGTCAGCGGACGCAGCGAGGCCGTGATGTCGCGCTGACCGTCGCGGACGACAAGCGTCTGCCCATCTTGCAGCAAGCCCCGAGGCAATGGCAGTGCCGCGCGGACGAGTTGTCGGCCCGGCGCCGCAGGTGTTACGGTGATCCGCAGTTCGTCGCGCCGGTCGTCCACGCTTGCCGCCGTGACGTCGCGCGTGTTACCGACAGACATCAACAACGCCCCTATCAGCACTGCAAGATATGGCCACTGTGGTCGCGTCATCGTTCCTCACACATCCGACATGAACCTGCCGCCCGAAACCTCCTCCCACCGTCGGCGCGGCGCCAACACGTTACACCACGCGCCGGAGTTCTGCAAGCCACTGGGCAGGAATCGCGCCTTCGTGCGTCACAAGAGTCCACCACTGCGGCACGCACGGGCGAGGAGGGCGAGATGAACGCAGGCCACTTGATTCCGATCGTCTTCGTCATCGCGGCGGCGCTGTCCGTCGCGATCGGGCACGCCGCACCATACGACACCCTCGGCCCGGGCGTCTGGTTTCTGCGCATCACCAACCCGGACGATAGCCGCCACAGCATATGCGTCCGAGTTTACTTCAACCCCAACCGCAGCCCATGGTATGGCGACGTCTGGCACGTGAGCGCGGCAGGCAAGACCGACGGCGCGCAGCCGCCCGATCGCGAGCAGTGGCTGCGGCCGGGCCAGCGAACGGACTGGCTGGATATCGGCCCGTACATGAGCAGCCGTCCGACGTTCCATTTTTCCCCGCTGCACCTAACGCCCGTGTATCTCGGCGTCCACTCGGAACCAGAACGCGCAGACCGGATCGAACTGGACGCCGAGCTGGCGCAGGGCTCTCCCAACAACGTCGTCCGCCGCATCCATGTTCGCGAGGATAACCCCTTAGTGCTGGGTTACCACACCTGGCTGCACGGCGAGCCCAAGCTGCCCACGTCGGTGCTGCTTATCCCGGTCGAAACGCAGAAGAGCACTGAGGTGTGGACTGTCGAGGAAGCGGCGGAACAACAGCTTGCCTGGGTGCGAGCCTGCGGCCCGCTGCCCGCGCCTCCAAGGAAGATGCTGTTCTACTGCCATCAGGGAGGCGTGACATTCAAAGACCCTCCGCGCGTCAGCCGGCTTAACGCGCTCATCACCCACGAGCTGGGCTACAGCAGTCTCGTGGACTACGCGCGGGATTCCACGGACCTCGCGGCGATGCGCGAACTGGGGATCGAGCCGATGCGGACGTATCGCCTTCATCGCGGCGCGGAGAAGCTGGAACAAGTGCAGTCACTGCGCGACCGTGGCCTCTGGGACTACGTGGGCCAGTGCAATTTCGGCGACGAGATAGACATTTCGCTCAGCGCGAGCGACGAAGAGCAGAATCGGCGTTTCCGCGAGTATCTAGGACAGCGTGGATTCGACGCGATGGACTTCGTTCGTCCGGCGGACGAGGCGGCGGCGGCGCAGTTGGGGCTCGACGAGCAGTGGGGCTATGTGCGACTTCAAGGCCCGCTGCCAACAGAGAAGCCGAGACTGCTGTACGAAGCCGCAGTGTTTCGCTACATGCTGTGGACGGACGAGTTGGCCGCAGCGACTCGCGCTGTCGAGGCGCGCTATCCCCCCGGCACGTACACGGGCGCCAATTTCAGCCCGCACATGAACGTGTGGCCGGACGTCCGCAAATGGATCAACGTCTTCAAGTTCCGGGGCATGACGATGCCGTGGTCTGAGGACTGGTGGTGGCAGGTGCCCGAGGCCGGCCCCCAGGCGCAGGGATACCTGCTCGACGCGCTGCGACTGGCTGCGTCGTATCACGACTCGCCGATTCAGTATTACTGCATCACGGATCCGGGCGAGACGCCCGAGCACTCCATCCGCATGAACTACCTGGCTGTGGCGCACGGGGTCAAGATGCTCAACCACTTCTGCACCTACAACCAGGTGTGGGGCACGTGCGATTACATTGACTTCACCCTGAGCGAGGCGATGTTCCCGGCCATCCACCGCGTCATCGGGGACATTGGGCAGGTGGATGAGCAGTTGCACGCGGCGCGCGTGCGTCCGGCGGAGGCGGCGATTCTGCTATCCAAGCCCAACGACGTGTGGGATAACGAGGACCTCCTGGCCGATCCCGCACAGGACAAGGTCAATAGTCTGTACCACTCCAACTTCAACGTGGACAACAATGAGCGCAAGAGCATCTGGATGGCCCTGCGGCACGCTCAGTACCCGGTTGACCTCATCACCGACGATGATGTGATCGAAGGGCGACTGGCGCCGTACAAGGCGCTCTACCTCGTCGGGCCGGAGATCCAGGCGGCGGCCGCGCCGGTCATCGCGTCGTGGGTCGAGAAGGGCGGCGTGCTGTTCGCCTGCGGCGGTGCCGGCCTGCTGGATGAATATCGGCAGCGCCTGGACGCGATGTACGGGCTGTACGGCTTGGCAGACGCCGAACTCGCGCGGGAGCAGCGGAAAGTGGCGCCGCGCGCGCTCGACGCGATCACCCCTCTGGACGCCCTGCAGTTCACAGGCGATGCGGCGGGCCTGCCGGCCGTCGCGATGCCGGCGCTTGCCTACCGGCAGGTGTATCACCCGGCGTCCGGCAAGCAAGCCGGTGCCAGCGGCGCGGCAGTCGCTGGGCGATTCAGGGATGGCTCGGCCGGGGCGGTCGTGCGACAAGTCGGTGCGGGGCACGTGATCGTCATCGGGACGATGCCGGGGCTGGCATACGTGCGTCCGGCCATGGGCGACGACGGCGACCTGCCGATTCACTATTCCCGCCCCGTGCGCGAGTTGCTCACGGCGCCGCTGCGCCTGGCAGGCTGCACCCCGTACGTCTTCACATCCGAGCCTCTGGTCGAAGCCCAACTCATGGAGAGCGATACGCATGGCGCGATCGTGCCGCTGATCAACTTCTCGCCGGAGGCGATTGACCAGCTGCGCGTCGGCTTTCCCGGTCTCGAGGGCGTGAAGTCGTGCCGCAGCATCCGGCGCGGCAGGCTGCCGGTTCACGGTGCGGGCCGCGGACGCTACGTCGAGCTGCCGCTGGAGATCGCCGATTTCCTGGTGCTGGATTAACCGTTCGGCGCATTGCGAGGAGAGGATCTGGTGCAACACGACGAGGAGATTCGTCAGCTCTGGCGCGATTTCGATCAAGGGCGCCCTGCGCGCGTCCCGTGCGTCTTTAACTTCAGCCGGCGGTACTACCTGCTGACACCGTGGCTCAATGAACAGGGCTACTCGTTCCAGCAGTTCTTCGACGATCCGGCGATTCAGTGGGAGGTCCAGCTCGCGCTTCAGAAGTGGGTGCGCGATAACGTGCCGCAAGATCAGGAGCGCGGCCTGCCGAAAACGTGGCC
>CP070648.1:2475803-2501930 GCA_020354555.1 Armatimonadota bacterium
GTTGCTGTTCCGGGGAAAGCACTACCCCGGCGCAAGCCACTGGTACCTGCTCGCCAAACGAACCGTGGCGACTATGATTCGTCTCGGCGCGTACAGCTGCCTCTGTGCTGTCAGCAATCATCAGGGCCTGTGGCGTAAATGGATCAAGTATCGAGCGCGGGCCGCGGTCCTGATGGAGTATCTGTGCCAGCGCCCGACCGCCGACGAGCGCTAATCGGACCGCCGTTCGCCGGGCTTGCAGTGATGGCAGCCGCGCGCAGGGCGCGTCGCCAGTTCCCACAACTTTGCCTCCCTCAACATGACCTGTGATGCGTCGAACAGCGCAAGGATGAGCCCCGCGGTCCCGTCGAGCAACCCGAGACGCAAGATGCAGTCGCGGGCGAACCGCGCCGGCCCGTGCAGCAGGAGTCGCAAGACCGACGCTCGTTGCCCCCGGCGGTGTCGCTCCATTGCACCCCATTCGGCATAGCGGCGCATCTTCACGAAGCAGTCGTCGAGCGTACGGTAGGAGTAGTGAGTGATCGCGCCGCGACAAAGGCCAACGCGCCCTTTTACCTCCGCGGCCTCGTGGAGCGCACGCTCGGGATAGTGGGTCAGGGCTCGGCGAAACAACCGCAGCTTGCGCTCCCCCCGCCACGCGCCGAAGCGCATGCGGCGTCCAAGGAAGTACGACCGTATGGGGATGAAATACCCGTCGGCCGGGCGGTCTGCGGCGAGAATGACTCGGATCTCATCGCGCAATTCCGGCGTCACCCGCTCGTCGGCATCGAGGGACAGCACCCACGGGTGCGCGGACTGTTGGATGGCGAAGTCTTTCTGCGACGACGGACTCTGAAACTTGTGCTCGACGACTCGGGCTCCCCCCGCGCGGGCGATGTCGGGTGTACCGTCGTCGCTGAAGTCGTCAACCACGAGCCGCTCGTCGGCCCATGAGACGGATTCGAGGCAGGCCGCAATGTTGCGGGCTTCGTTGTGAGTCGGAATGATAACGGTGAGCTTCTGCACGAAGTAGTCCGTGATGCACTGTCGCTGCGCGTTTGAGTTCGCGTCGCGTGCGGCCCTATCCTGCCGTGCAGGAGGGGTGCGACTGACGCCGAATCGCACTGAAGCAATCTCGCGGCCTGGACGCGGAGGTGAAGAGATGGGTGAGAAGATGAAGGCGGCGGTGCTGCACGCGGTGGGGGATCTCCGAGTCGAGGAAGTCGAGAAACCGACCCTTACCGCGCCCGACCAGGCGTTGGTGCGCATACGCGCCGTCGGCGTGTGCGGATCGGACGTTCACTTCTACGAGCGCGGGCGGATCGGGCCGTACGTCGTTGCGGATCCGGTCATCCTCGGTCACGAGTCGGCCGGCGAGGTGGTCGCAGTAGGAGATGACGTCAACCACTTGCGGCCCGGCGACAGAGTGGCAATAGAGCCGGGCGTGCCGGACCGCACCTGCTGGTTCTGCAAGACGGGACGGTACAACCTGTGCCCCGAGGTGCCGTTCATGGGCACGCCGCCGTGGCACGGAGCGTTCTGCGAATACGTCGCGTGGCCGGCGGATTTCTGCTTCAACTTGCCGGACGGCTTGAGCTTCGAGGAAGGGGCGATGGTCGAGCCGCTGGCAGTGGGAATGCACGGGACGAAACGCGGGGGCGTGGGCGCCGGTCAGTCCGTCGGGGTGCTGGGCTGCGGACCTATCGGGCTCGTGACATTGCAGGCGGCCAAGGCGCGCGGCGCGACGCGGATCTTCGCGACCGACGTTCAGCCGTCGCGTCTGGAGTTGGCCGGCAAGCTCGGCGCGACCGACCTGATCAACGCCCAGGACGGCAACCCGGTGGAGCGGGTCCGCGAGCTGTCCGGCGGCGGGGTGGATGTCACATTGGAGACGGCAGGAACCGTGACGACCGTCCAGCAGGCGTGTGCGATGGTGCGCATGGGTGGCGTGGTGGTGCTCATCGGCATGCCGGGGGAGCTAGAGTTCACCATGCCGGTGGCTGACATCATCTGCCGCGAGTATGACGTGCGCAGCGTCTTCCGCTACTGTAACTGCTATCCGCCGTCCCTCGCCCTGCTCGGGGCGCGCCGCGTTGACGTCGCATCGCTCATCACGCATCGCTTCCCGCTCGACGAGGCGAGGGCTGCGATTGACTTCGCGAAGGACCGGAAGGACGTAGCGGTGAAGGTCATCGTCGAGGTGTAATTGGCGGGGGCGGGGCGCCGGTACCGGGGACTGCAGGTGCCCGGGAGAATCCATCAACCTGATCCGCTTGACGGACTCACGGGCCGCCGCGGATCCTGCCAATCGGAGGGCACAGCCATTGAAGCCTGACGTCGTCTTCCTCGATTTCGGCGGGACGATCGCCGAGCAAACCAACACACGCGAGGAGGCCATCGCGCGCTCCCTGGCGATGCTCGAGGAAGCGCCGGCCCTGTCGGAGATCGAGCGAGCCATGGCTGCCGCTAAGGAGAAGTACGCGGGCCGCTCGTCGCACAGCCTGACGCTCCCGGAACGCGAGGAGCACTTCATCGGGCTGTACCAGGCCGTAGCGGCGGCGCTAGGATTCGGCGACGACTCGCGGAGAATAGGCGAGCACCTCTGGGAGACCCAGAAGGATTCGTACGCGCTTTACCCGGAGGTGATGTTGGCGCTGGACTCACTCCGCGCAGCCGGGGCTCGACTGGGCATCATCTCGAACTGGGACAAACTTAATCTCGCCGACGTGTGCCGCGACTTGGCCATCGCGGATCGCTTCGAAGTCATGCTGCCGTCGGCCGAAGCTGAGGCCGACAAGCCCGACCCGCGCATTTTCCGACGCGCGCTGCAGCTCATGGGCGCCGAGCCTGAGGCCTGCCTACATGTCGGCGACTCGTACGGCGCCGACGTCAAGGGCGCGCAGGGCGTGGGGATGGTTGGGATTCTCGTGCACCGCGGCGGCGAGCAGCAATTCGACTGCCCGACTGTACGCGGGCTCGACGAGATAGTGCCCTTGCTGGCGCGGCTGTGATGAGGCACGATCGGCACGGCGCGATGGCGGCCGGGGCCGGGTGATCCGAGATTGGGGCGGATCCTTCGTGCCATGCCGTCGCGCCGTGAGACGGTGGGCTTCAGGCTCAAGGATCCTGAACCCGACGAGGGCGGCTTCTTCAGGCTGATCTGGACGTCGCCGCCCGACTTGGAATAAAGGCATGCGCCGGGCTCATCCCGCCGCGAACAGCTCCTCGACGAACGCCCGCGCGTCGAAGTCGCGCAGGTCTTCCGGCTTCTCGCCGGTGCCGATAAGTTTGATCGGCAGCGCGGTCTCGTGGGCAATGGTGACTACCGCGCCGCCGCGCGCCGTCCCATCGAGCTTCGTGAGTACGAGGCCGGTGAGCGGTATGCTCTGGGCGAACTGCTGGGCCTGGTTGAGGGCATTCTGCCCGACGGTCGCGTCGAGCACGAGCAAGGCCTCATCCGCGGGACGCCCCAGTGCGCGCTCACTCACTCGCCCGACCTTCGCCAATTCCTGCATCAGGTTGCGCTGCGTGTGCAAGCGCCCCGCAGTGTCGGCGATTACAAGGTCCGCCTCGCGCGCACGAGCGGCCTCGACGGCGTCGAAGACAACCGCGGCCGGGTCGCTGCCGGGGCGTTGCGAAATTGTCTCTACGCCGATCCGTTTGCCCCACTCCTGAAGCTGCTCGGCGGCAGCGGCGCGAAACGTATCCGCGCATGCCAGGAGCACCCGCTTGCCCTCGCGGCTAAAGCGGTGCGCGAGCTTCGCGATCGTCGTTGTCTTCCCCGTGCCGTTGACGCCGACCATCAGATAGAGCAGGGGCTTGCGCCCGTTCGCCACCAGCGGCGCATGATTCCGCGACAGCACGCCGACGAGGATCTCCTTAAGCGCGTCACGGGCTGCCGGCGCCTGCTCGATCTTGTCGTCAAGTATCCGCTGGCGCAGTTGCGAGACGACGGCTTCCGCCGTGCGGACGCTGACGTCGCTGGCGACAAGCAGCTCTTCGAGTTCCTCCAGCAGGTCTTCGTCCACCACGGACACCATGAAGAGCTGGCCGATACGGCTGAACAAACCTTTGAGCAACGGATCCTCCGATGTGGCTTGGACTAGACATACGTCCGAGCGCGTCGGCGCGAAAGCCACCGCACTGGCGACACGTGACTGCGCGCCGAGGCACCGCGATCAGCGCATTGAGCGGGCCATCTTGAGCGCCGCCTCGCGAGGCAGGAAGCGCGACTGCAGGAGCATCGCTGTCTTGCCCTGAGTCCAGGAAACCATGACGCCGCCGCGCATGTTCAGTGTGCCGGCGGCGTGGCCTACCTGTACCTCTTGCGTTCCCTTGGCGGGTGCTGCGACGACCTTGGGTGCACGCGCGTCGGTCTGACTAACGAGGATCAAGGGCTTCCCCGCCCCGCTGTATATCAGACGAGTCTCCCACGGCTTGCCGTCGCGCATCCCGGCGACGCACGTGAGCAACCGGTATCCCCGCGGCAGCCATTCGGGCTGCAATACTGGGAACGGCATGAGCGACCGTGCCTGAGCCGGAGTCGTCTCACGGAGGTCAATCTCGGGCAGAGCTTCCCGACGGACGCGGCGGCGAATCGGCGACGAGGCGCCCTTGCGCCGCAAAGCAAGGCGAACCTCAGTGCCAGGCTCGCCGCGCACGAGTCCGACCAGATCCTGAATCGGTAGCGCCGAAACATCGCGGCCGTCAACCGCCGTGATGACGTCCCCCGACTGCACCCCTGCGGCGGCCGCCGGGCCACCCGGTTCGAGCGACAGCACCGTCGGCGGGGTGCCCGGGACGAGCATTACACCAATGCCCCCCGAAGGGAGACCGCGCTGCTTGGGGGGCGTCCAATGCCGCAGGCGTGCCTGCGATGGTTCGCTCATCGGCACGTCGGGCGCGGCCTGTACCGTGGATGCGGCGATCTTGAAGAGTTCCTCTATAGGAAGCGGCGCCGTGATCCCGAGCTGCGTGTCCCCCTGCTGCCATTCGAGTGTCATCCTGCCGGCACCGGGGCCGTCGGAAGCCCATCCCCTGCGCCCGCCGAGATCAACCGGGGCCGCCGGGCGACGTAAAGGTCTTCCAAGCGTCGGCATCTGCCACAGGCCGATGCCGTGGCTGTAGCTGGCGTAGAGCCGGGTGGGGACATAGATATGGGCTAGCTCCTGCTCGGGCGCGAAGAAGAGAACTGGCTCACCGGGGTCCTTGGGAACATACGTCGGCAGGTAGACTACGAAGTCCGCGCGTCCTTGGGCTTGTGAGACGGATACGGCGCCGGCACCTGGCGACGGAATAAGCTTGGCCTCCTGCGCGTTCGACCTCGCGGCGGCGGGGCCCGCAACTCCGAAGGCGAGCGCCGCCACGATCGCCAGGGCGGCCGCGTGCCATGCGGTGCCTCTCATCCTCGGCGTCGCCTCGTCTGACCGGGCGCCGCGCGGCCGGGGGCGACAGGCTCGATCGTGATCGCGCCCTCCTGCGGGCGCGCCTCGTAGCCCATGCGCTTCAACGCGGTAGCCAGTGCGCGCTCGGACGGTTGTGCATCGGTGCCGGCAGGCTCTCGCACGGGGAAGCCGGACGGAGCGAGGACATAGATGCCCTGCTGCAACGCCACGTTCTGAAGCACCACATCCCACAGCGGCTTGGCGGGAGCAGCCTTGCCGCCCCTCAGCTTGCGGCCCTCCAGTTCCTCTGCAGCGGCTTCGACGTGCGGGCCGACTGGTGAGAAGACATAGTACGCCTGGGGCGTCATTCGCGTCCCCGTGACGACGAGTTGCTGCGCACCGGGGCCTGCGTCCCCGACGCCTCGCGGCGGCACCTTGACATCAATCGCGTTGCTCACCAACTTCGCGAGCTTGCCCTGCCACAGGACCGTCTCACGCTCCCCGCCCGGCGCCGGGCGCAGGGCAACGCGAGCGTACTCGCTCTACTCCTCCGTCTCGAGTTGCAGTGTCAGATTACCGGCAGCCCGCTGGGTGCGGGTGGCCTGAGCCGACAAATTCAATGACGCCGCGCGGGCGCGCTCGAAGAAACCGCTCCGATCCGGGGCCGGCGGCGTGGAGTCCTCAGGTACGTCAGGCGTCGCAGCACTCGGTTGTTCTGCGCCGGGTGCCTCCGGTGCCGCGCGAAGCTTCGAAGGGGTTTCGGGCCGTATCACTCGCTCGCCTATCCTGAGGACAGCCGGGGCGTCGCGGACCGGTTTCTCTGCAATGGCGGCGGGCGGCGGCGGGGCCGGCGGCGGTTCCTCCGGTGCGGTCACTCGACCCGCGGCGACGGGCGCCTTGAGGGTACTATAGTCCTCTCGATCCGCAGCAGCCCGGTCAACCCGTTCACGTGTCGCGCGCTGCGCCTGGTCCGCAGGCGCCGATGACGGAGCCTTCACGCCCGCGGTGCCGGCGACCGAATCGTCGGGTCCACCACTTGGGGGACGGCCCTGCTCTTCGCGCCCTCCGCCGCGACGTGCGGGACCGGCGTCGAGCCGGAGGTCGTCGCCCGCCCGAAGCGCTTCGACGGGTCCCTTCGCTCGATCCGTCGCCGCGGGCGCACGGACGCCGCCCGTCCTAGGCACTATACTGAAGACCCCGAACGCGACGACGACCAGGACTGCGGCTGCTCCGGCTGGTAGGGCCCAGCGGAGCAGCACCGCTCTGGGGCGCTCGGCAGGGGCTTGCAGGCGTGCGCGAACACCGCTGACGAATTCCGCCGGGACCGGCTCGGTCGGCACGGCGCGGAGCGATGCACAGATCGCATCGAGCGCGGCGAACTCGTCGCGGCACCGCGCACAGGCGGCAAGATGCGCCTCGAGGGCGCTGCGGGTCGCCGCATCGAGATCTCCGTCGCGGTACTGTGTGAACAGCTCTATCGCATCATGACAGCGCATGATTGTTCCTATGATTTGACTTCAGCCACCCCGCAGAAGTTCCAAGTGCGGCTCGAGCACCTGCCTGAGGGCGAGGCGGGCGCGGTTGAGCCGGGACTTCACCGTACCGACGTTGGTCTTCGTGATGGTCGCCACCTCGTCGTACGAGCACCCCTGGAGTTCGTAGAGGACGAGCGTGAGCCGGTAATGTACGGGCAGCGAGGCGATGGCCCGGCGAATGAGTTCCCGCCGCTCAATCGCCTCGACCTCCTCGGCGGCGTCGGGGCCGGGGTCGGGCGGATCCGGCGGGCGGTCGTCCTCGCTCATCAGGGCGCTCTCAGGGGCCGGCCGGCGTCGCCGTCGTTTGATCTCATCGAGGCATGCATTGGTCGTCACTCGGTACAGCCATGTGGAGAACGAGGAGCCCCGTCGGAACTTCTTGATCGCCCGGAAGGCCCGGACGAAGGCCTCCTGGGCGACGTCCTGAGCCTCGTCGCGATCGCCTATCATGCGATAGGCCAGGTTATAGACCCACTGCCCATGCTGCTCGACGAGGCGGTCGAAGGCGACCGCATCTCCGTTCTGGCAGCGCTCGATGAGCAGGGCTTCGCCGGCGAGAGCCTCGTGCATCAGTGCTCCTGGGGAGCAGGCGGCATTCCGGCCTATCGAGGTCCTTGTATTATCGGAGTGACTCGTGGGCTTCAGTGCTCGACTCAAGAACCTCGTCCGGAAGAGCATTTGGCGCGGCGGGGCGCGCGCTCACGAAAGACGCCCTGGCACCTTGCAGCATCAGCGGCCCTCCGCTAGTGCCAAACACGCTACAATTATATACTGGCAGGCGAGGTCGGGCAAGGGTGCGAGGATTCGCCCATGCCCCCGAAGAACGAGGAATGCGGGCATGCGGGATGGCCAAAGGCGCGGAAGCGCACTCAGCGTGCCCGGGGACGCGAGGGCAAGGGCACAGGCATGACACTCTCTCAGTTTCAGGAACTCATCGAGCGGATATACGTGGAAAAGGATCGCCGCCGCGGGCTCGCGGGAACGTACATGTGGTTTGCGGAGGAGACGGGGGAACTGGCGCGGGCGTTGCGCAGCGGCAGCGACGCGGAGCTGCGGGCCGAGTTCGCAGATTGTCTGGCGTGGCTGACGACTCTCGCGAGCATTGCCGGTGTTGATCTCGAGGCGGCGTCGAAGGCGCAGTACGAATCCGGGTGCCCGAAGTGCGGCGGCATCCCGTGTCGGTGTCCGGAGATTCCGGGCCGGGGAAGTGAGCAGTGTCAAGGAAGCGATTCCATGTGATAGGCTGGGCAGTGGTGGTGGTTGTCGTGGCAGGACTGGGCGCGTACGCTCTGCGACTCCAGCGCGTGACCGAGTTGACGTCTGAATACATGATCGCCGCGGAGCGCGCGGTTCACGAGGGCGACCTGCCTGCCGCCGAGACGTTGTACAAGCGCGCGCTGGAGGTCAATTCGCGATTCCTGCCGGCGCGCTCCGGACTGGCCGATCTCTATGCGAGTAATGGAGAAGGGGCGAAGTCTTTGGCGGAGCACCGACGGGGAATCGAGGCCGATCCCGGCAATCCGGAGGCGTACGCGGTGCTGGCGAGGGCGCTCATGGGGTGCGAGCGGTATGGCAGTGCCATCGAACGCCTCAAGCAAGGGATTCGCGTCGCGCCGCGCGACACTCACATGCGGCTGATGCTCGCCTCCTGCTACCGGCGGGCAGGCGATACCGAGCACGCGAAGGCGGAACTTGCGGCAATCGAACGGCTCGACCCAGGCTCGCGTGCGGTGAAGAACGGGAGGCGCGCCATCGCGCGTAACGCTATGGCGGCGGCGGCGAAGGAATCGAGGGAGAAGGGAGACCGCCCCACGGGCGAGGGCGAGGCCGCGAAGTGAGCCAACGGCTTTTCGTAACGACGCCGGAGGTGTGGGAGCGCTACGGCGGACGCTTTGCCCAAGCGGGAGACCGCGTCGAGTTCGTTAAATCGACCGCGCGTGGCGAGGTAAGTCGCCGTTTCGATGGTATCGCGGCGTCGGAGGTCTATGGCCTTGGCGGCGGCCAGGCCATAGATATCGCGAAGTACGTTGGTGCGCGGCGGGGATGCAAGGTCGTCGCAATCCCGACCATCATCTCCGTGGACGCGTTTCTAGTCGGCGACAGCGCCGTGCGCGACGGCGGGCGGGTCGTGTACTTGCGGACGAAGAAGCCCGACGAGGTCATCATCGAGCCTGAGATCCTGCTCGCTGCGCCGTCTCGCATGAACTGCGCGGGCTGGGGGGATGTGCTGTCCGTCGTCACCGCCGTCTGGGACTGGCGGGCGGCACACGAGGACATCGGCGAACCCTTCGACGAGAGCATAGCGGATCAAGCGCTGGCACTCGCCGAGCGGGCGGTACGCCCGGACACCGAGGATGGCCTCACCGCGCTCGTCTCAGCTCTCCGCGCCGAGGTCGAACTGTGCGAGAAGTGGGGGAACGCCCGGCCCGAGGAAGGCTCCGAGCATTTCTTCGTCTACACGCTGGAGAGGCACCTGCCGCCGGATGAGAAGTTCCTGCACGGCGAGTTGGTCGGGCTCGGCATCCACCACATGTCGCAGTGGCAGGGCCAGGACGCGCAGTGGGTCACCGACCTGATGGACCGCGCCGGGCTGGTGTGGCGCGCGCAGGACATCGGCGTGCCGGAGCAGGCGGTGGAGGCAGCCCTGGCAGAGCTGCCTGATTGCGCGCGGCGGTTCGCGTATTCGTACTCCGTGATCAACCGTCGGAGCGGTGGTGGGTGAGAGGAGCCGAGCCACCCGCGCGCCGTATCGATGGACTCAATCGCCTCGCTCGGGAACGACCGGCTTCTCCATGACCCAACCCATGGGGCTTACCGCGAGGCGCTCGAAACCGGCGGCCTGGCACAGGGCGATCGCCGGCTGGTTGTTTTCCTGCAGGCAGATGCGGAGCAGACGCACGTTGCGCTGCGCGGCGACGCGCCCGACTTCATCAAGCAACATGGTGGCGAATCCACGGTTACGATACGTGGGATGCACGACCAGCCAGTTAACGAACACATGGTCCTCGCGCGGATAGAAGCTGACGTACGCCGCTATGGCGTCGCCGTCGTGCATCACCAGGGTCGTCGTCTCCTCATCCGCAAGCATGTCGCGGAACAAATCCTCGTTGAACTCGACCCCTAGTGCGTCGCGTAGAATTGGGTCCATGCTCTCACGGGTGAGGGTCAGGATCGCTGGATAGTCGTCGTCTTTGAGTGGCAGCAGCTCTGGCATCGTCTTCCTCTGCGGTGGTTTGTGTGCGATTCACGGACGCCGCTTGAGGTCTCTCTTCTTCCGGGCATCGGCGATGGCATCCCCCACTCGCTGTCGCAGGCGTCGTGCTTGGTCAATGATACGCTCGAGTTGAGCCCGCAGCTCTTCATCCTCCGGTGCGTCGGCGAGCTTGGCTTCGAGACGTGTCACGACGAGCTCGACCTCTTCGATCAGCTTCGCTTCTATCGCGGCACGCTCCGCATCGT
Source organism: Armatimonadota bacterium (assembly GCA_020354555.1). Taxonomy (NCBI): domain Bacteria; kingdom Bacillati; phylum Armatimonadota; species Armatimonadota bacterium. The sequence continues at coordinate 2,486,161 of CP070648.1, forward strand.
CCGGGTGCTCCTGCATGGCAAGCCGCAGCTCCTCGAGGCGCGGCCACTATCCATTTCCGCGCGCAGCGCGTCATACCTCCCTCATTGCGCGGTTGGCGGATTACGTTTGAGGTCCCTGTCGAGCCAGGGCCGCGCGGGAGCCGGCGCTCGGGAATCGGAGTTCTTCGCGAAAAGGGGCGCGCGGTGTGGAATAATCTCAATGGCTTACCCATAAGCGCCGGCGATAGCGGCAGTCGCCGGCGCTGGGTGAGCCATTTTCCTTGCCGCCTCCTGTTACCGGCCCCTCCGGCCCGCCGTGCGGCAGGAGCGTCGGCGCGCCCCGCGTAATAACTCCTCAGCAGTGCCAGGTTCGGTCACCTAATGCCCACACGTCGGCTCGAGCTTCCGTTAATCATACCCGACGGCGCCGAGTGCGTCCGCTGCATGGAACGCCTCGAGCGCGAGGTCGGCGCAGCCAGGGGCATCGTATCAGCGGGGGTTGACCGGGAATCCTCGACGCTGTCGCTGGAATACGACGAGGATCAGGTCGCCCTCGACGCTCTTGAACGCAAGGTCACGGAGATCGGCGCCGCGATCACGGAGCGCTTCCGGCACGAAACCCTTATCCTGGGCGGGCTCGACTGCCCTGACTGCGCGGCGACGCTGGATCACGTCGTATCGCGAATCCCCGGGGTCGTCCACTCCAGCACGAGTGTCGTCGGCTCAAACATGCGGGTGGAGTATCGCGCGGATGAAGTCGCCCTCGACGCGATCGTTTCCAAGGTGCGCTCCATGGGCTATGAGGCGCAACCCGAATCGGTGTCGCGCGCGCGGCGGGCGCGCGAGCTGCCCGCGCGCCCACGATTGCGCGAGGGACTGACGGCGGCATGCGGGGCGATGCTCGTGGCTGGCTTGATCTGCGCGGCTGCGGGCGGGCCGGCGGCCGTGTGCCGTGGTCTGTACGCCGCCGCGATACTGGTCGGCGGATACTTCGTCGCTCGCGGCGCACTGGCGGCGCTGCGCGGCCTGGCCGTTGATATGAACGTGCTGATGACCCTGGCGGTCGTCGGCGCCGCCATCATCGGGGAGTGGGAAGAGGCGGCGGCCGTGGTGGTGCTGTTCTCCCTGGGCAACGCGCTCGAGTCCCACGTCATGAGGCGGACGCGGCGCGCCATCGGCGCGTTGCTCGACCTCGCGCCCGCACAAGCCGTCGTCCGCAGAGACGGCGAGGAGGTCGTGGTCGCGGCGGAGGAACTGGTACCGGGCGACGTGATTGTCATTCGCCCGGGCGAGCGGATCGTCACCGACGGAACCGTCGTCAGCGGCAGCTCGCCGGTGGATCAAGCGCCGCTGACGGGGGAGTCGCTGGCCGTTTCAAAAGGCGCGGGCGATCCGGTGTACGCGGGGTCGGTGAACGGCCTCGGCGCTCTGATCGTGCGCGTCACGAGAACGATGAGGGACAACACCCTCGCCTCGATCATCGAGCTTGTCGAAACCGCGCAGTCGAAGAGAGCGCCCTATCAACGCGCGGTCGATCGGTTCGCGCGCTATTACACCCCGGTCGTGGTGCTGGGGGCTTTGGCGATTGCGTTGGCGCCGCCGGCGGTGACGGGCGATCCCTTCGGCCCGTGGGTGTACCGCGGGCTGGCGCTGTTGATCCTGGCGTGTCCGTGCGCGCTCGTGATCTCGACGCCGGTGGCGGTAGTGTCGGCAATCAACACCGCTACCCGCAGCGGCGTGCTGGTCAAAGGCGGTGCATACCTCGAAGCTCTCGGACGGACACGCGCCATGGCGTTTGACAAGACGGGAACCCTCACGTCGGGCCGGCCGCAAGTGACCGACGTGGCCGCGGCGCCGGGCGCGACGCCAGCAGAGGTAATGGCTCTCGCGGCGGCGGTCGAGGCGCGGTCCGAGCACCCGTTGGGGCGGGCAATCGTGACGCGGGCCCACCGGGACCAGATCGGTTTCGAGGCCGGCGCGAACTTCACGGCGCTCGCCGGGGCCGGGGCAACTGCGGAGGTCAACGGTGCGCCGGCATACGCGGGAAGCCCGGCGCTGTTCGTATCCAACGGCGCGGATCTGAGCGGGATCGAAAATGCGGTGCCGCGGCTCGAGGGGGAGGGCAAGACGGTGATACTTGTGGGGGGAGCCGACCGCGCGCTGGGCGTGATCGGCATCGCTGATGTGGCACGGCAGGGCGCCGCTGAGGCGCTGGCGAACCTGCGACAACTGGGCATGGGGCCGCTGGTCATGCTGACCGGTGACAACCAGGGAACGGCGAAGGCGATTGGCGACCAGCTGGGTCTGGACGACTATCACGCGGGGCTGCTGCCCGCCGACAAGGTTGATGCCGTGACGCAGTTGGCGGAGCGGTACGGGAGCGTGATCGTGGTCGGCGATGGAGTAAATGACGCGCCGGCGCTGGCAGCATCCACCGTAGGTATCGCGATGGGCGCGACAGGCAGCGACGCTGCGCTTGAGAATGCCGACGTGGCGTTGATGGGCGATGACCTGGGCCGGCTGCCGTTCGTCGTGCGGTTGGGGCGCGCCACCCTGGCGAACATTCGGCAGAATGTTGCGTTGTCACTGACCGTGAAGCTGGCGCTGCTCGCACTCGCAGTGCCGGGTGTGCTGACGCTGTGGTTGGCTGTGCTCGGCGACGTGGGCGTCTCGCTCGTGGTGATCGCCAACGGGATGCGTCTGCTCGCGGCGCGACCCTAGCGGAAGCGCGGGCCCTAGGCTGCGGCACGACGCGCGGTTGAGCGGAAGGGCACATGAAAGACCTCTTCACAATGTGGAAGCACACCCGCATGGTCGTGCTGGTGGCCCTGACGGCGGCGGTGTATGCGGCGGTCTTGATTCCGTTGAAGGTAGCCATCCCGATCATCCCCGGCTTCACCGAGGTGCGGCCGGCGAATGTCATACCTATCATCTGCTCCCTCATGTTTGGCCCGGCGGCGGCGTGGGGCTCAGCTTTTGGGAATCTCGCGGGCGACATCTACGGCGGGACATTCGGGCCGGGCAGCGCATTCGGGTTTGTCGGTAACTTCCTGTACGGCTACGTGCCCTACAAGGTATGGCGCTGGCTGGCGCACCGAGTGGCGGTCGGCGCGCCGGTGATGAACGCCGGGCGCCAGATGGTGGCCTACGTGGGTGCTGTGATTCTTGCGAGCGGCGCATGCGCGTTCGTCATCGCCTGGGGCGTCAACTTGCTGGGGCTGGTGCCGTTCAGGGTCATCGGCCCGATCATTTTCACCAACAATGCCGCAGTGTCACTCGTTCTGGGACCGCCGCTGCTGCGAATCCTGTACCCGCGCGTGCGCCGATGGGGGCTCCTGTACGAAGACGTGATGGGCGACGGCGACATCTCGCGCGGGCGGCTGGCGACTGTGGGCTTGCTCCTGCTTGTGCTGACAGCCATGCCGGGGATCATCGCGGGCTTCGTCATCGGCACCCAGTTCTCGGAGTCGAGCGTCAACAGCGCCATGGCCCCCGTTGTGGCAGCCATGCTCCTGGGCTGCGCGCTTCTCTGACGATGTCTGAAGCATCCAGCGAGGCCGGACATCACCACCCGCGCAGCCGCCGCGCCGAGACGCCTACCCCCAGCGCCGCCGCTCTCGAGTTGCGCGGCGTCACCTTCACGTATCGCGACGCGGACCGCCCGGCTCTGCGGGACGCCAATCTGACGATCGGCGCCGGCGAATTTGTCATCGTGATGGGGGAGGGCGGCGCCGGCAAGTCCACGCTGTGCCGCTGCGCCAACGGTCTGATACCGCACTTCCAGAAGGGCGAATTCACGGGCGCGGCACTGGTTTTCGGGGAGGATACCCGAACGCGGTCGGTGCGCGAACTGGCGCGACGGGTCGGGCTGGTGTTCCAGGATTTCGAAAGCCAGTTGTTCTCAACGAGCGTGGAGTTGGAGGCGGCGTTCGGTCCGGAGAACTTCGGCGTGCCGCGCGATGAGATGGCCGGGCTCATCACGCAGTCACTCGCGGCGACCAGTCTCACGGGGATGGAGCGCCGCGCGCCCGCCACGCTGTCGGGAGGGGAAAAGCAGCGACTGGCGATCGCCTCTGTGCTGGCGTGCGGGCCGGATCTTTTCGTCCTGGACGAACCGACGACGGATCTCGACCCCGAGGGCAAACGGCAGGTCTTCAGCATCGCCCGCGAATTGCGCCAGCGGCGCCGGGGCTGCCCACTGACGGTGGTCATGGTGGAGCACGAAACTGAAGAGTCGCTGAGCGCCGAACGTGCCGTGGTAATGCAGGCCGGGGAAGTCGCATACGACGGACCGACCCGGGATCTCCTCGCGCAGCCCGACCTCATGGAGAGCCACGGAATCCGGCCGCTCCCCGCCGCGGCGCTGCTGGCGGCTCTCGGCGAACAAGCGCGTGCGGCGAATGATGCCGAGGCGCTGTCGCAGCTTGCGGCGCTCGGCTATCGCTTCGATCGCCCGCGGTGGGATGCTCTCGCAAGCGACGACGCTCATGCGGCCGGCGGGGCCGCTGCAATAGTCGAGGTGCGATGTCTGAGCCATTCGTACGACGGCGCGCGTGCTTTGGACGGGGTCGACCTGACGATCCGCGAAGGTGAATTCGTGGCAATCCTCGGCCAGAACGGATCGGGGAAGACGACCCTGGTCAAGCACTTCAACGGGCTGATGCTTCCCCGCGAGGGGGCGGTGAGGGTAGGGGGTGTCGAGACGCGGCGGCAGTCCGCGCGGGATCTCAGTCACCGCGTGGGCTACGTGTTCCAGAACCCGGATCACCAGATATTCGCGGACACCGTGCGCGAGGAAGTCGCCTTCGGCCCGCGCAACTTCGGCTTGCCCGAGCGCGAAATTGCGGGGCGCGTGGAGAGTTCGCTCGCGGCAGTGGGGCTCGCAGGTCTCGAGGACGCCGACCCGTTTTCCCTGACCAAGGGGGAGCGGCAGCGCGTCGCTGTTGCGTCGGCGCTGGCGACGCAGCCGCAGGTCCTCGTTCTCGACGAACCGACGACCGGCCTTGACTACCGCCAGAACCGCGGTATGATGGATCTGCTACGTCGCCTCAACAAGGCGGGTCACACCATCGTCATCGTGACGCATTCGATGTGGGTCGCGGCGGAGTATGCTCGCCGGGCGGTGGTTCTGAGCGAGGGCACGGTGATCCTCGACTGCGGGATGCGCGAGGCGATGGCGCAGCCGGGAGTCCTGGCCCAGGCGCGCCTGCGCGCGCCGCAGGCGGCAAGGCTAGGGGGGGCGCTCGGCGGAGTGACGCTGTCCGTTGACGAGCTTGCGCAGTGCCTGACGAAGGACAACCGAACGTAGGCGACAGCCATGCAGGCCACGGTCTATCTGGATAGAGGCACTTTCTTCCACCGTCTCGATCCGCGCGGAAAGATGGTGGCCTTGGCGGCGTTCTTCGTCATCGCGCTCGCCTTCAACCACCCGGCATACGCGGCTGGGACCTGGGTCGCGATTGTCGCAGTCGCGGCCGCGGCGCGGTCGCTCGGCAACCTCTGGCGCATCCGCGCGCTGCTCATCATGTTGTTCGTGTTCGCGACGGTGCTGTGGCCGTTCTTCGTGACGGGCCCGACGCCGCTGCTGCGCTTCGGCCCTGTGACCGCGAGTCGCGAGTCACTGCTGTACGGTTTGGCGGTCGGCCTGCGGCTCTCCGCGATGGTGGCGGGGGGAATGGTGTTCATGTCCGCGACCATGGTGGAGGAGCTGGCGCACGGCCTGCGCCGATTTGGCGTGCCGTTCGCGGTGAGCTTCGCGCTGGCGGCGGCGGTGCGGCTGGTGCCCACCTTTCTGGGCAGTTCGAGCGCGGTGGTGGAGGCCCAGAAATCGCGCGGGCTCGACCTCGAATCGGGCAACATCTTCGCGCGACTGCGCAAGCACGTGCCGGTGCTGGTGCCGGTATTCGTGACCGCGATACGGAGCACGGATCTGACCGCAATGGCGCTGGAGTCCAAAGGCTTTGGCGCGCACAAACGGCGCACGTACTATCTGGAGTTGCGCATGCGCGCGGCCGATTGGGTGTGCCTGGCGCTTGCGCTTGCCGCTGCAGCCGGGGCCGTGTACGCGCGACTCCAGGGGTACGGTGAAGTGCTGCCTCGGTTGTGAGCGAGCGAGGAACTGGGAAGTGCGTTTCATCGCCGACAGCATGCTCGGCACCCTCGCGAAGGCCTTGCGTCTGCTCGGCTTCGATGTCGCATACGATCCGTTCATCGAGGACCGTGCACTGATCGAGCAGGCGCGCGCCGAGGGGCGCGTGATCCTCACCCGAGATACCGGGATTACGCGCCGCACCAACCTGCCGACGTGCGTCTTTGTGGAAAGCGATCACGTGGGCGAGCAACTCGCACAGGTCGCGCGCGAGACGGGGGTGGGGCTGCGGAGCGGTACGGTGCTTAGCCGATGTATCGTCTGCAACGGGGCGCTCGAGGAAGTCGTGAAGCAGACGGTTCGCGAGCAGGTGGCACCGTACGTCTACGCAACACAGGAGAGGTTCGCGCGATGCCCGGGCTGCGGGCGCATCTATTGGCGCGGCACGCACGTCGAGGGCATGGAGCGCAAGCTGAAGGAATGGGGGCTGAAGTGACGCACGGGCACAGGGAGGCGAATTGAGCGCAGCGAAGCTGGCCGGAATCCATTTCCTGATGACGTACTCGTGCAGCGCGGAGTGCGATCACTGCTTCGTGTGGTGCTCGCCGCGCCAGGGCGGGCCGGTCAGTATGGGCCAGATTGACGCGTTCCTGGCCGAGCTGCAGTTGGTGCCGCAAATCAAGAGCCTGTGCGGAGAGGGCGGCGAGCCGTTTCTGTTCACGCGCGAGTTGATGCACCTGCTGCGGCGGGGCAAGGCGCTTGGATATGACGTGGGCGCTCTGACCAATGCGTTCTGGGCTGTAAGCGACGAGGCCGCGCGGCGCGTGCTGGCGCCGTTCGCCAAAGCCGGGCTCGCCAGCCTGGGCATCAGCACGGATTGCTGGCACGCGAGAGCGGTTCCGCCGGAGCGGGTCGAGCGCGCCTTGCGCATATGCGCCGAACTGGGGATAGAGTCGTCGAAGATGGTGACCGAGGCTGACGGCGTGATGTTCCGCGGGCGCGCCGGATCGCGGCTGAGTTCGTTTGCGCCTGAACTCAAGCCGTGGCAGGAGCTGACGGAATGCGGGAAGGAGACTCTGGCCGAGCCGGGCCGCGTTCATCTCGACCGCTACGGAGGGCTTCACCTGTGCCAGGGCCTGCTTATGGGCGATCCGGCGTCGGGGATTGCCGGGGTCATCCGCGCATACGACGCCTCGGAGCACCCGGTTGTCCGCCTTCTCGCCGACGGCGGCCCCAGGAAGCTCGCTGAGGAAGCGATGCAAGACGGCTTCCGGCCTCGATCGACGTACGCGGGAGGCTGCCACCTCTGCTATGAGGCGCGTAAGTTTCTGCGCCGGCGCTGGCCGGAACTGCTCGGGCCGGACGAGATGTACGGCGGCCAGGACACACGGCGTGTATGACGGGTCATCATCGGCGGCGGTGCGGCGCACAGGAATTTGGCTCAGCCGCGGCTCACGGGGGGCACACCTCGACGGATCAGCGGTCGAAGCCGTCGGGCTCCGCGAAACACCATCGCGGCGAATGACACCATGGACTGCGTCTGCCGCTCTACCGCCTGCTCGTACTTCAGTAATCGCCCCTCACAGGAGCTGATGAGTCGCAGCATGGTGTAGATCGGCGGCACTCCACACACGTTGCGCGCGCCGGTTTCTGTTTGCGCCGCTTGCCACAACCCCTCTGCATCCAGCTTCTCAGCGTATGACAGGAGTCGACGATCTCCCTCTTCGGCCGCTCGCAGGACGTTCGACGCAAGTGGCCCTGGGTCCCCGAACCTCTGCCCGATGTGGCTGAGATCGGCGCCGGCGATGACGCAGGCGTCGGGCGCATGCTCGGCAATCACCGCCCGCAGCACATCGAGGAACCGCACGACCTCTTCGTTCTCGGACGGGGCCTCCGTCGGACGCAAGGAGCAGAGGACCGGCAGGATGGGCGGCATCCGCTCGTCGCCGAGAGCGTGCTGGGCGAAGAGCACTTGGAACTCGATGGAGTGCTCGCCGCGGTGACTCAACTCGTCCCGGTAGAGTTCCCTTGTGCCGGGCCACTGCTTCTCGAGAGCATCGAGAAGATGACCAGCCGTCTCGGCGCGGCCGAACGGCGTCGCGAAATCCTTGCGGGTCAGCACATACGGTGACTGCGGCGCGCCGTGCGCGGTGCCGAGGATGACGAGAAGACCTGGCGGGGATGCGGTTGACTCGCCGAGCTGGCGGTAGGCATGTGCGTAGCACGGCCCGCCGCGCGAGAAGTCAATGTGAGGGGCGATGAGTGCCGTCGGCCTGTTGGCGCGTTCCTCGTCGCTCAACGGATTCTTCAGCGCCGCAACGGCGAAGTAGCCGCGAAGTTGATCGCGCAGCACCCCGGGGTCGGCTGGATACGCCTTGCCTGCATGGGACGCTGGCCGGACCGTCAGCCGCGCGAACTCCTCGCGCTGCTCTACGGCGAAGCGTTCGAACGTCTCGCCTTCAAGCAGCAGATTCGCGTCGAGTTCGTGCACGATGCGTTCCAGATGCTCGGAGAGAAGCAGTTGACCGGAGCGCTGTGCATATTCCACCTGAATGTCGCGCAGCGTGCGTGTGCCGTCAAGGAGGGTGAGGAGAAAGAACATATCCGGCGCGACGACGGCGGTGCGATCCGACATGCCGCTCGCATCGCGCAGGACAATGACGTCTCGACCGCCGTGGCGGGCGGGCACGGCCTCAACGGGCCTCAGCTTAGGGCGGAAGACAGACATCGCAGATCGGAGTTGGAGTTCGGCATGAGCGCGCGTCGCCCCTCTCCTGTTTCCATTGCTCCCGATGAGGGTCACAGGGATCGCTGTGCCATGCCGCGAATAGGAAGCAGGCAAAGCCCGTCGAGCGCGAGAAAGGATGGCCCATGCGCATAACGAACGAGCGCCTGGAGATTAAGCCCACGTTTGACGGCAAGGACAGCGCGGCCGGATGGCTACAGATCAGCCTCAAGGGATTGGATCTGGAAGGGGTGCAATGGCTGTACCTTGATTTGGCCGACGTGGAAGGCCTGCGGGGGAAACAGAGTCAAGGTGCGGATCTCATTGACCGGCTGCGCAGGTCGCTTGAAAACGGCTGAGCGCAGATCCCGGTCGGGCCGGCATGTCGTTTGCCGCAGGAGTGGGCAGGAAGACGCTGCGGCGACGCGTAAGATGGTGGCGCGCGGCCGTTTGAACCACCGATGGCGGCGCGCAGCGGACACCAGAACTCATCGGGGAGGAGTGATCCATGTCACCTATGGCGAGGAGGCTGTTTGTGTTGGGGGTGATGACGTGCTTGTTGTGCGCGTTGAGCGGCGCGTGGGCGTACGACAAGGAAGTCGTGACGGTCGGCGGCGAGCAGGTCACCATCGTCCGCGATGACTACGGCGTGCCGCATGTATTTGCCGACACGGAAAAAGCGTTGTTCTACGGGAACGGCTACGCGGTCGCCCAAGATCGGCTGATGCAATTGGAGAAGTACCGGCGGGCTGCGGTGGGGACGCTCGCAGAGGCGATGGGCAAGAGCTTCGTTGACCACGACAAGGACGTGCGGCTGCACGGGTACACGGAACTCGAGCTGGAGCTTCAGTTCCGGAACCTTGCGCCGCGCTTTCAGGTCGCGCTTGAGGCCTACGCCGACGGCGTCAACGCCTGGGCGCAGAAGGCGAAGGCCGAGGGTAAGATGCCGGGCATGATGACGGCGCTCGGGCTCGATTTCGCACCGTGGCGACCGAGTGACACCGTAGCCATCAGCGCGATGATGGCGCGTCGCTTTGGGGGCGGCGGGGGCCATCAGCTGATGGTTCTGCGCATGTACAAGGAGCTTCAAGCGGCCCACGGGGATGCTGCGGACGGACTGTTCGATGACATCACATGGATGAACGACCCGGACGCCGCGACCACCATACCTCCGGGGGAGGGGAAGGTTGGCCAGCTGCTGACGCCGCAGCCGCTGCCGCAGGTGAAGCGGCTGGCCGCCAGGTTGAGCGAAGAGCATCTCGATCGCGCGATCGAAATGGCCGACTGGGCGCGCGCTCACGAAGACTTCATGCGCGAGGCGGGGATCGCCGCGAAATGGGGCAGCTACGCGGTTCTCATCGGCCCGCAGCGGAGCGCGGGCGGCAACGCGATCTTGCTCGGCGGCCCGCAGATGGGCTTCGAGACCCCACAGATCGCGCATGAGATTCATCTCTGCGGGGCGGGTCTTAACGTCATGGGGATGGGCTTCGCGGGCGTGCCGGCGGTGCTGATCGGGCGTAACGAGCATGTTGCGTGGTCGACGACGACGGCCGTCGGCCCAGTTGAGGATATCTTCGTGGAGACCTTGGACCCCGGGAACAAGTATCGCTACCTGCACAACGGCGAGTACAAGGACATGGAGAAGCGCATCGAGGTCATCGGGGTGCGCGGGGAGCAGCCCGTCGAGCTGGAGGTCTATCGCACGGTGCATGGGCCGGTTATCGAGTGGGACGAGAAAGCCGGCATCGCGTACAGCCACGCGATGAACTACTGGATGCGCGAGATGGGGGTGATGGACTCGGTGTTCGGATACAATCAGGCCGAGAACATTGCGGACTTTGCGCGCGCGGCGGCCTTTGGCACGACCGCGCACAACTGGTTCTGCGCGACGCAGGACGGCGATATCGGCTTTTGGCACTGCGGCAAGGTGCCGCGCCGGTCGAGCGCGATAGATCTGCGGCTGCCCATCCCCGGTACCGGGGAATACGACTGGCAGGGAGACGTGCCGTTCAGCGAGATGCCGCAGATCATCAACCCCAGGCAGGGGTACTTATGCAACTGGAACAACAAGCCGGCGGTGTGGTGGGCGCCGGGGGAAGCGTCGCCGTGGGGAGCGGTGTTCCGCCTGCGATCCATCAAGCAGGCGATCGCCAAGCAGGATCTGCACACTCTGGCGAGCGTGCGTGACCTGCAAAAGGACTACGGGCTGAACTATTACTACGCGGACTACTTCAAGCAGTATCTACTGGACGCGGCGGCGCGCAAGCGCGCGTGGACGGATCCGCGGATGCGCGAGGCCCTGCGTCACCTGAAGGCGTGGGACAACCACGCGGTGAACCGCAGCGTCGCGAGTTCGATCTTCAGCGCGTGGCACAAGGCGATCCTCGCAGCCGTGTTCGCGGATGAATTCACGGGCACGGAGCTGTTTGGCAAGGACGTCGGCGAGATGCTGAGATCCGGTGACATAGAGGCGCTCGACCGTTTCAGCTGCTTGCTCTACCGCAGCTTGCGCGGTGCCAAGGCGGCGCTGCCGGTGCAGCGTGACTACTGGAACGGGGTTGACCGCGATCAGATGATGGTGGACGCGCTGGGCGCTGGGCTCAACGAACTGGAGAAGAGATTTGGCACGCCGCAGATGAGCAAGTGGATGCACGAGCAGGGCAAGATCAAGTTCGATCCTCTCCCGTGGATCCCGATGTATAGCCGGGGAACATACATTCAGGTCGTGGAGTGCGCGCAGCCCGACCTAGTGGGGATCAACATTCTGCCGCCCGGCCAGAACGAGGATCCGAAGTCGTCGCACTTCGGCGATCAGCGCGAGCTGGCCGGCTACTGGATGTTCAAGGATATGGTCTTCGATCGAGAGAAGCTGTTGCAGTGACGGGAGAGTCATCTCCCAAGCACAGCGTGGAGTGTCGTGCGGGCGGAACGTGTCGCGGGAGACGCGGTGAGCTTCGCCCGGAGCGGGAACGAGGAACGACAGGAGCGTCGGGGCGAGGTAGGCTTGTCTGCCTCGCCCCGCGCGGCGAATGGACGGCAAGCCAATGAACGACAAGCTGACGCGTGCCGTGCTGCGGGAGTTCGGGGCGCCGCCGGAGATCGAGGAAAGCCGGCTACCCTCGCCGCAGCCGAGCGAAGTGTTGGTGCGCATCAAGGCCGCGGGCGTGTGCGGGTCGGATCTGCATATTGCCTCCGGCCGCGACCCGCGGATCAAGCTCCCGCTCGTCCTCGGCCACGAGGGCGTCGGGGAGGTAGCTGAGATCGCGGGCGAGCGGCGGGACGTGTTCGGCCGCGTTCTCTCAGTCGGCGACCTTGTGATCTGGGACCGAGGCGTGGTCTGCGGGCAGTGTTATTACTGTGCGGTGCGCCGGCAGGCGTTCCTCTGCCCGAGGCGTGAGGTCTATGGCATCTCGCGCGACGGCTGCTACGCGACGCACCTGCTGCTCTCGGCGGCCACGCGCATCATAGCACTGCCGGCGGGCGCGGACCCCGCTGCGCTGGTCGCGGCGGCCTGTTCCGGGGCGACGGCGGCGCATGCCTTCGAGTATGTCCACTTGACCGAGGACGACACCGTCCTCGTGCAGGGACCGGGGCCGCTGGGCATGTTCGCGGTCGCGATGGCGCGCAGCCGGGGCGCTGGTCGCGTCGTGTGCATCGGCACCGAGCGTTCGCGCAAGCGGCTGGAGTTGGCGCGCGAGTTTGGCGCGGACGAAGTGATGACGACGGACGGAAGTACGCTCGCGGAGCGGATGGACCTCATGCGCAGCCTGACGCGGGGGTTCGGTCCGCGCGTGGCGATTGACTGCGCCGGCAGGGAGACGGCGTTTGCCGAGGGGATCGAGGTCATCGCACCCGGCGGCATTTATCTGCTGCCCGGCGTGGCGGCGCCGGTGCCCGAGGTACCGCTGAGACTTTACGAGCAGGTCGTGCGCAAGCACGTGACGCTCCAGGGCGTGTGGGTGAGCGACACCGCGCACCTGGTACAGGCCGTGGAGCTGGTTCTAAGCCGCCGCTTTCCGTTCGCGCGGCTGGTGACACACCGATTCCCGCTTGAGAGCATCACCGAGGCCCTCGCGGTGGTCGAATCCAGAGAAGCGTTGAAGGGAGTGCTCGAGCCATGACGCCGGATGAGATAGAGCACTGTGACGTGCTCGTGGTGGGAGCCGGGGGGGCAGGCCTGCGGGCGGCGATTGCCGCTTACGAGGCGGATCCGGGGCTGGATGTTCTCCTCATCAACAAAGGGTTCATCGGAGCGAGCGGCACGACCGCGCTCGCCTTCTCCGATCGCATGGCCTTTCACGCGACGCTCCCGCACACGGAGCCGGTCGGTGATGACGCCTGGGAGTACCACGCGCGGGATATCTACGAGATAGGCGGGCGCGTCTCCGACGGTGATCTGGCGGCTATACTGGCGCAGCGATCGCAAGAGGCGTACGAGTACCTTGAGGCGCTCGGCGTTCCGTTCGTCAAGGACGAGCAGGGGCGAGCGCGGCAATTCGTCACGGACGGCTCGGAGTACGCGCGCGCGTGCTACAGCGGGCCAGACACGGCGGCTCGTATTGAGAAGGCGCTACTGCGCCGTCTGGGGGGCACGTCGGTCAGGACGCGCGAGGGCGTGATGCTTGCCGACATCGCGGTGGGCAAACATGGCGCAGCGGGCGCGGTGGTGGTGGACACGACGGACGGGCGCGTGAACCCGATTGCGGCGAGGAGCATCGTCGTGTGTACCGGCGGAGCTGGTGCCATCTATCGCGACAATGTATATCCGCCCGGGATGACCGGTGACGGACATGGGGCGGCCTATCGCGCGGGCGCCGAATTGGTCAACATGGAGTTCATCCAGATCGGGCTGTGCTCGGCGGACACCCAACTCGCGTGCTCCGGGAGCATCATGCGCTGCGTGCCGCGCTTCGTCAACGAGCAGGGCGAGGAGTTCCTGGCGACGTACTGCGCTGACCTGGACGCTGCCGAGGTCAGCAACGTCGTCTTCGCCAAGGGCGCGACGTGGCCGGTTTCGGCGGAGAAACCATCGCGCATCGTGGACATCGCCGTGTTCGGGGAGATCGCTCGTCGCCATGAGGTGTATCTGGATTTCTCGCGCGACCCCGAGGGTTTCTCATGGGAGTTACTCCTGCCCGAGCATCGCGAGCGTTTCCTGAGCGAGGCCGGCCACGCGGTGACGCCCGGCGCGACGCCGCTGGCGCGGCTGTTGCAGATCAATCCGCAGGTCGTGGAGTGGTTTGCCGCGCGCGGAGTTGACTTGCCGAAGTGCGGCCGTCTCCGTATCGCACCGGCGGTACAGCACTTCCAAGGTGGGATCAAGATCGCCGCGAACGCCGAGACGAGCGTTCCTGGCATGTTCGCGGCCGGGGAGTGCGCGGGGGGACAGCACGGCGCGAACCGCCCCGGTGGAAACGCGCTGCTCGATACCCAGGTGTTCGGCCGCGTGTCGGGCGCAGCGGCGGCGGAGCGCGCGCGCACGATCCGGGCAGGCGACGACGCGGCGCTGATTCATTGCGCGCGGTCACTGCCGATCCAAATCGGCCAAGGTCGCGTCCACGCGCAGGCGGCACGGCGTGCCGTGCGCAAGACAATGCCGCGCGCGGCGAGCGTGGTGCGCACCAAAGCGGGACTCCGCGACGCGTTGGAGGTGATCGGCCAGGTCGCGCGCGGCGGGGTGGGTACGGATCGCGGCCTGGGAGGGGCGGTGGAAGCGGTCAACACGCTGACTGTGGCGGAAATGGTACTGCGAGCGGCGCTGCTGCGCGACGAAAGCCGTGGACCGCACCTGCGGTTCCCGTCCGAGTCGGATCTCGAGCCGCTCCCGTCGCAAGGCGCGTGGCAGCGATTCATCGTCATTCGCCGGGGCGAGAACGGCGGCATGACCCTTGAGCCGCGCCAACCACAACCGCTGCCATTTGTGACGTAGGGATTCGCCCGGTACGTCGCGAAGTATACGCCATCAGAATCCACTCCGGAGGGTACCCTGTGACGCGTGAAGGTGAGACGAAGCACCCCGTATTCGTGCAAACGGAGCGTACCCCGACCAAGGGAGATGATCGCTGGCGGCAAGTGGGTGAGGACGAGGCGCAGGTCGCGTACCGCATGACTCTCGACAACGAGTTGTCCGGCGGCACGCCGACGGTGCGCCAGTTCGAGGAAGAGTTCCGCGAGCTATGTCAGACGAAGTACTGCATGTCCGTGTGCAACGGCAGTTCGGCGCTGTACGCAGCGTATTTCGGTGTCGGCGTAGGCCCGGGCGACGAGGTGATATGCCCGACGTACACGTGGATCTGCACGATCGGGCCGGCGCTGCTCCTCGGGGCGCGTCCCGTCTTCTGTGAGATTGACCCCGAGACCCTGCTCGCGGACCCCGAGGATATTCGAAAGCGCATCACGCCGAGGACGCGCGCGATCGTCGCCGTTCACCTCTGGGGCTGGGTGTGCGACATGGACGCGATCATGGCGATCGGGCGGGAGCACGGCATACCCGTGATTGAGGACTGCTCCCATGCCCATGGCGCGCAGTACAAGGGGCGGCCGATCGGCAGCATCGGCGACATCGGAGCCTTCAGCCTGCAGGGCAGCAAGCCCGTGAGCGCCGGCGAGGGCGGCATGGTCGTGAGCGACAACGACGAATACTTCGAGCGCGCGGTGCTCGTCAGTCAGTGCAACCGCATGGGCGGTCTCGACCTGGTCAGCCCACGCTACGCCGAGTACCAGCCCCTCGGTCTAGGCATGAAATTCCGCTCCCATCCCCTGGCGATGGGTATCGCCCAGGTCCAGTTGCGCAGGCTCGACCAGCTCAACGCGGGACGCCGCGAATGGGTGGACACGGTGGAGGCCGGGCTAGCCGACGTGCCGTGTCTGCGCCCCCTGCGCAGATATGAAGGCGCGACGCCGGGTGGCTTTTACGGCTTCCCTGTGATGTACCATCCAGAAGCGCTGAACGGCGTGCCGCGCGAGAGACTGCTTGAA
>CP070648.1:2502030-2519867 GCA_020354555.1 Armatimonadota bacterium
ACCTCGGCTGCCACCGGGCACCCGCCGGTGCCGGTGCCGCCGCCCATACCCGCGGTAATGAAGACCATGTCCGCGCCCTCGAGCGCGTTCTTCATCTCCTGCCGGCTCTCCTCGGCCTGCGCGCCGCCGGCGCCGAGGCCGCGCGTCACGTCCTGGCCCAGTTGCAGCTTGCGTTCCGCTTGGCAGAGCCCCAACGCCTGGGCATCAGTATTGGCAGCGATGAACTCGACCCCGCGCAGCCCAGCGGCGATCATCCGGTCCACCGCATTACTGCCGGCGCCGCCCAAACCGATCACTTTGATCCTGGCGAAATTCCCGCCCTCGTCCATCTCGTTATTGCCCTCCTCGCCTGCGGGTAAGGCGGTCTGGTGTTCTCGCGAAACGGGTGTCTCCAACAGTGCTTCGATGCGCTCCTCCCGCTGAATGGTCCGACGCTCCATGAAACTCCGTTATTATAGGCGGGCCGCCTGGGGGTGTCAAGACGACCGCAGTCGCTCTCGTCGCCCTGCCCCGTTGCCCGCCGCAAATGGCACCATTGCGTTCAGCCACAGCGAAGCCGCGAGCAGCGTCGGTCGAACCACGGCACTGCGGCCCTGGGGGCACCGGATCGGCGCAGGTCGTCGCGGCTTGAGGCCCGCAACAGCCGCCAAGCGGCGGCGATCATCCCGCGCACCCACGTCACGCGATCTGCGCGCCTCCGCCGCAGCCCCCTACTCATCCTCGGGCGGCGTTTGGCTGGTGGCGCTAGGCTCTTCGGACTCCGGCGCCGGCAGCCCTTGTCCCGCGTCGGCCACCGATACGCCAGCGGCGCGGGCCGCCTGTTCCGCCGCATTGTAACGATAGAGCGCCTCGGTCACTTCGTAAGTCGTGCGCTCGAGCGCCTCCGCGGCATCTCTGAGCAAGACGAGTGCGGGGGTCGCCTGGGCTTGCTTCGCCTTGTCCATCGCCTCAACCAGGGGCTGCGTGGACGCGGATGGGAGCCTCTCCAACGCGTCGGCGAGCGCGCGATCCGCACCCGCCAAGAGGTCGTCTATTCGCAAGTGCAACTCGGCGGCCTGGCGCCTGCGACGATCGCGGTCACGGTTCTTCTCCGCCTCCTCAATCAGCTCGTCAACGCGCTCGGGGGTCAGCCCGGAAGACGGCGTAACCTGCACCTCGCGCTCGTGCCCCGTCGCGACATCCCGCGCCGACACCTGGACGATGCCGTTGACGTCTATGTCGAAGGTTACCTTGATGCGCGGAATGCCTTTGGGCGCGGGCCGGATCCCGGCGAGCTGGAACCGGCCGAGGCTGATGTTGTCCTCCGCCATGTCGCGCTCGCCCTGGAGGACGTGGATGTCAACCGCGGCCTGATTGTCGGTGCCGGTGGTGAAAGTCTCCGTCTTGCGCACCGGGATGGTCGTGTTGCGCGAGATGAGGCCGGTGAACAGGCCGCCCATGGTCTCGATGCCGAGGGAGAGCGGCGTGACGTCGAGCAGGACGACTTCGCTGATCTGCCCCGCCAGGATGGCGGCCTGGATCGCGGCGCCCACGGCGACCACCTCGTCGGGGTTGATTTCCTGGTGCGGCTCCCTGCCGAAGAACTCCCGGACGAGGTGAACGACGGCCGGCATGCGCGTCAGGCCGCCGACGAGAATGATGCTTTCGAGATCCTGCTTGCCGATCCCGGCATCGCTCATCGCCATTCTCGTCGGCTCGATCACGCGGGCGAGCAGGTCCGAGGTCATGTGCTCGAGGTGCGCGCGCGTCAGCTCGCGCTCGAGGTGGATGGGGGTGTCTCCCCGAGCACCGATGAAGGGAAGGCTGATGCGAGTGGTCAACGTGCTCGACAGCTCGATCTTGGCTCGTTCGGCCGCCTCTTTGAGGCGCTGCAGCGCGTTCGCATCATCGCGGAGTTCGACAGCCTGTTCCGACGTGCACTCATCGGCGAGCCAGTCAACGATGCGCTGGTCCCAGTCGTCGCCTCCGAGGTGCGTATCCCCGGAGGTCGCCTTGACTTCGAATATCCCCTCGCCGAGCTCGAGTACGGAAACGTCAAACGTCCCGCCGCCGAGGTCCCACACCAGCACAGTATGAACGTTCTGCTTGTCGAGTCCGTACGCGAGCGCGGCAGCAGTGGGCTCGTTGATGATCCTGACGACGTCGAGACCGGCGATACGGACCGCGTCGCGCGTGGCCTGACGCTGAGCGTCGGAGAAATAGGCCGGCACCGTAATCACCGCTTGGCGCACCGGCGCGGCGAGGAAAGCCTCCGCGTCGGCGCGCAGCTTCTCCAGGATTGCAGCCGAGATCTCAGGCGCGGTGAAGCTCCTGCCGTCAATCTCGACGTGCCAGTCGGTGCCCATGTGGCGTTTGACGGAGAGGATCGTGCGCGCAGCGTTGGCCACGGCCTGGCGCTTCGCCACCTGGCCGACGAGCCGCTCGCCCGATTTGGTGAACGCGACGACCGAGGGGCACAGACGGCCGCCCTCGGCGGTGGGGATGATCACCGGCTCGCCGGCGTGCATCGCCGCCACGGCGGAGTTGGTCGTGCCCAGGTCGATGCCTATGATATCCGCCAACTACGACTCCTCGGGGCCCGCCGCGGGGGCAGGGTGCACGGCGACCAAGACGCGGCTCGGCCGCAACACACGGTCGCCGAGCATGTAGCCCTTTTGGATCTCCACCGCGACCGTGCCATCCGGCCGCTCGGCGGTTTCCACCTTGCCGACCGCGTCGTGGTACATCGGGTCGAAAGGCGCGCCCTCCGCTTCGATCGGGCGCACGCCCTTGCGCTTGAGCGCCTCCAGGAGTTGGTCGTGGATCATCTTGACCCCGGCTATCAAAGCCGCCGCATCGTTCGATTCTTCCGCCGCCTCAACCGCCCGGCCGAAGCCATCAAGCACCGGCAGCACCTCGAGCAGGATCGCGGCCTCACCGGAACGCGCGGTGTCCGCCCGTTCCTGGCGCGCACGGCGACGGTAATTCTCGAGATCGGCCAGGGCTCGCAAGTGCTTGTCATTAAGCTCTTCCGCTCGCCGCTCCGCCGCCTCGAGCTGTTCCTCCAGGCGCTGAATACATGCTTCCGGCGTCTCGGCGGCAGCCTCTTCCGGCACTGCTTGCGGCTCCTCGGCTTGCGCTCCCCGAGTGGGCGCCGGCTCGTCCGGGGCCTCGTCCGAGCTTATCCTGATTTTGCGTGGCTTCGGCATGACGTCACCTGTCTTCAGGAGTCTGGGATGCTACAGCAGGGCCGCCCCAGAGGTAGCACATGCCTCAGAAGGCTCTCTCCGGACGAGTTTTCGCAAGTCGGCTGTCCGCAGTATAGTGGCCCTTCCCGAATATTGGAGACTCGTTGGAGTGATACCGGCACGGGGCGCGCGCGCTCATGCATCGCTGCTTCCGGCGGCCGCGGCCGGGCCCGAATCCCGCTTGCGAATGATCGTGTTGATGCGGAGCACGGCCTCGGCGACCTCCCCGGCGGCGCGCAGTGCGTGCACCTTCACGGTGGTCGGGTCCACGACGCCCAAGGTCATCATATCGGCGACTGCCCCGGTATCGCAGTCAATGGCAAGCGCGTCGCCACCGGCGCCACCCATTTCCGCCATAAGGTTACCCATTTTCTCCAGGGGGTTGAACCCCGCATTGGAGACGATCTGCGCCAAGGGACGCTTGAGCGCCTCGACGACGCAGTCAATGCCGTACGCCGTCATGCCGCCGGTTGACTCGCGCAGCCGCTGCACTTCGAGCGACGCGGCCATCTCCGCCGCACCTCCGCCCGGCAGCACACCTCCGAGCAGCGCCTGCTGCACGGCGCTCGCGGCATCTTCAGCGATACGAAGCCGCTCCTCCTTGACCTCGGCGGTTGCCGCGCCAATCAGCAGCGTCGCCATGTGCCGCCCCTTGCCGCCATCAAACCGCACGTGTCCCAAGCGTTCGTCCTCCGCGACCATCTTCGCGCGGCCCAAACAGCGCTCGATTTCCTCGGACGCGCGCGCCAGCCCGGTCCGCTTGACCGGCCGCGCGCCGGTATGTTCGGCGATGCGGGCGAGGTCGCGCGCAGATACCCGCCGCAGCACCATCGCGCCCGCCTCGGTCAGCGCCTCTTCGGCCTCGTCGCTCACCGCCCGTTCGACAACGACGACGTTGACCCCCAGTGCCAGGACGCGCTTGAGCGCTTCGGCGAAGCGTCCCTTGAGTTCGAGGTAGCGGGCGAAGCCGGCGTCCGTCGCCAGGGCCTCGTCCTCCAATTCCTCCGGTTCCAGCGCATCGTCAACCAGCAAGATTCGCGCCCGCCGCACGACCCGCGGCATTTGCCGATTCATGCGTTCCTTCTCGACGATGATGCCGGAGAAGACTTCGTTCTCTGCTCCTTCCCGGGCGACAATCCAATCACGCAGGCGGAACTCCGGCTCGGACAGCTTGGCGCGGCCCACGAGGCCGGCGGCGCCAACCGCGAGTTGAGCAATGTGCCGCTCGCCGCGCCCGGCGATAACGGCGGCTTGCGCCAGGAGCGGGTCGTCGAAATCCGCGATGGTGCGGCTGCGCTTCTCGATCGCTTCGACCGCGCGCTCCAGCCCGGCCCGGATGCCCTCGATGACCTTGGTGACCGGCACGCCTTTCGCGACCTGGTTCACGCCCTCGGTGACCAGGGCGCCGGCCAGGATGGTGGTGGTGGTGGTGCCGTCGCCGACCTGGCGGTCCTGGGCCTTGGCTGTGTTGACGAGCATACGCGCAGCGGGGTGGTTGACGTCTATCTTGTCGAGGATCGCGGAGCCGTCGTTGGTGATCGTGACGTCGCCGAGACGATCCACGAGCATGCAGTCGAGGCCCTTGGGGCCGAGCGTGCCCTCGACGGCTGCCGCGACGGTGCGGATTGCGGCGGCGTTGCCCAGCAGCGCTGACAGGCGATCGGTCCCGTCACTCGTCGCCTTCTTCGTCTCGCGTTCGGCATCGGACATAAGAAGTCTCGCGCGTGTGTAATCAAGCCTTCGGGCAATACGCAAAACAAGGGGCAAACCGTGGCTCGATGGCTCGGTCCGGCCCCTTGGCTCCGCATACCCGGTCTTCGCCGGGGACGCCCTTCAACCTGCCTATTGGTGTGCGAATACGGCGCGAAGATTGCGCGCGGCGCACAGCAGCGCCGACGTCACCGGCCGGTAACGCATCCGCTTGGGCCCGAGAACACCGATGCAGCCCATGCCGCCTCCGGGTACCTCGAACGTGGCGGACATCAGCGCGCAGTGGCGCATCGCCGGGTGACGGGCCTCCTCGCCAATCGTCGCCGCGAGACCCGGTCGCTGTCGCGCAAGCAGCTGGCACAGATACGAGCGCTCCTCGATCAGCGCGAACACCTCGTGAGCGACCTCGGCCTCCTGGAATTCCTGCATCGCGAGAAGCTGGCTTCCGCCCTCGACGAGAAGCGGCATGTCGTCCGCGAACGACATGCTCGCGCCGAGCACCTTCAGCGCCTCGCGCGCGAAGGACCGCTGCGGCCACAGGTCGCGCACCGCCTGCTCCAGGCGTCCGCCGGTGATCTCGCCCAGCGCGGTGCCGACGAACTGATCATTGATCACCGCGGCGAGCGCCCGTAGCTGGCCGGGGCGCGGCAGGCGATCGAATTCGAGCAGGGCATGGTGAATGCGGCCCGACTCGGTAACGAGCACGGCGAGCATGCGGTGGGCGTCCAGCCGCACCAACTGCAGGTTGCGCAGCTTCTCATTGCCCCACTGGGGGGGCTGCGCGAGCGACAGGTAGCGAGTCAGGCGCGCGAGCGCGCGGCACGCCGTCGCCAAAGCCGGCTCGGCGTCGTGCTCGCGAGTGAGTTCCGGGAGGAGATCGGCGTCAGCGGACGATTCGGCATCCGACATCACGCCTTCCACGTACAGGCGATACCCACGGTCCGTCGGCACGCGCCCCGCTGACGTGTGCGGGTGGTCGAGACAGCCGAGTTCTTCAAGCTCGGACATCTCGTTGCGGACGGTCGCCGCGCGCACGCCCAGGTCGCGGGTCTCGCTCACCCAGGCCGAGCTCACCGGCTCGCCAGTGGCGACATATTGCTCGACCACCGCACCCAGGATGACCCGCTTGCGCTCGTCGAGCGTGTTCAACACTGCTGCTCCCTCCACAGGAATAACTACCATTGGCGCGCGTATTTGTCAAGCGGCGCCGCCCGCGGACCATGCGCCGCCGGACGCGCCGGCCGCGCAGCATCACCTGTTCTCTAGCACGCCCACCTCGTAACCCTGGCGCCGCAGGTCGGAGGCCAGCGCCTGCGCGCGCTCCGGTGACAACGGTCCCATCTGCACCCGATGCACCGTGCTCTGCCCTTGCTTCTCCACCACCACAGCCGGGGAGTATCCGCGGTTGCGCAGATCGCGCACCAGGGCGCGGGCGTTCTCGACCTTGAGGAACGCGCCCAACTGGAGGGTGACCGTCGTGTCGCGCTCGGCGGTCGGCGGCGCGGTCGCTTCCGGTTCCGGGCGCTGAGGCAGCGGCGCTTGCTCCGCCGGCTCAATGACCGACTCCGGCGCCTCGACCACCGGGGGCGCGACCGGCCGGCTGGGTGGCACGTACGGCGCAGGCCGCTGCTGGATCCTCGCCGCGCCCATCTTGAGATACTGCTCACCGAGGACATAGCGGCCGATGAAGAAGCCGCCGAGCGCACACGTCACGGTGACGACCAGCACGGCGAGCACGACGGCGGAGGTTCCGCCGCCGGCCCGCCCCGGCGCACTGCGCGAGCCCGTGGGGCTCATCAATCTCCTCCTGCGCGCCTGCCGACGGGTATGAGGTAAACCGGCTGCTCCTGTTCCGGCAGGTCAAGCGCCCTGGCTACGGCGTTGTCGTCGAACGCTCCCACCGACACCGAGCCCAAGCCAAGCGCCTCCGCTTGAAGGTGGACGTTCTCCGCGGCAACGCCGACATCCATATATACGTACCGCAGGCCTCGATCGCCGTACCGCCGCGTGGTTCTCTCGTACACCGCGGCGAGCGCGACGGTCAACGGCGCCTCGGCGATGAAAGCTTGCCCCAGCGCGGCGCGCGCCAGGCGCTCTCTGTGGTCCCGTTCGCTCGTCTTGACCACGGCGTGCTCGTGCGGCAGGTATCTGAAGAGGCCGTGCCGGCACACGAGATACAGCTCCAAGGGATAGCAGGCCCCGGCCGATGGGGCGGCGCGCAAGTGCGGGGGGCCCGTGATACCTTGCGCCGACCACGATATCTGCGACACCTGCTCCACGGTCAGGTCCTCGCCGCGGAAATCGCGACAGGACCGGCGCCGCCGAATCGCCTCCTCCACCGACATCCGGCCCTGCGTGACCGGCTGTGGGAGAGCGACGGTGTCGCCGATCTTGGCTTCGGCCAAGCGCTTCATGCGAACCTCGTCACGCCAGATCCTCCGGCGCCATCATGGTTTTCGCCGCCTGGATTGCGCCATCGGCGATCGCATAGAGCCAGAGCCCGATGCTGAGCAGCGTCCACCACAGCGCGGGGCGCGAGAAGAACACGGTGAAAACTGCCGCGAGGTCGAATTGGCCCAACCCCAGCCGCCCGCCGCCCACCGTGCCGTGAAGCGATCCCAAGGCGGCGCCGGCGACGCCCAGCACGAGCATCAACCAGATCGCCACCACGATCGCGCCCTTGAGGTGCTCGCGGTTGTAGATCTGCCCGAAGCCGGGCACGATCAGGGACAGCAGCGCCGCCACGCCCGGTCGCCGCGGGACGTCATCTCGTCTGCCGGCGAGCAGGTCCTCGGCGCGCAGGCGCAGGATCTCCTTCTCTGCCAGAAGCAAGCTGGCGCGCCCGATCTTGTCCTCCAGCACGGGGCGCTGCGGGTTGCCCGCCCGCGCCAGCCGGTAGTGTTCGATGGCGTCCGTGCCGCGCCGCTGCTGATACAGTATGTCGCCGAGGAGTTCGTGCGCCTCCCAGTTACCCGGCGCAGCGGCGAGAGCTTCCCGGCATCGCTGCTCGGCGGCCTCGAAGTCGCCCCTGGCGCGCAGGCGGTTGGCGTCTACGAGCAGCGGCTCGATGCGCGCCTCGGCGATATCGTCGTCTCGCGCGTTGTCAGACATGTCGCTGCGGCGCCCTCCGGCGCTCAGGGGACTTCGATCGTGGGCGCGTCTCCCCACAGCCGCTCCAGGTCATAGAACCCGCGCTCGAACTCCCCGAAGACGTGGACGATAACGTCGCCGAGATCGAGCAGCACCCAGTGCCCCTCCTGGAGCCCCTGCGCGGAGACGCGCCTGAGGCCACGCGCGGCCATCTCCTCGTCGAGATGCTCCGCCAGCGCACGGACGTGCACGTCTGACGTGCCGTGGCAGATCACGAAGTAGTCGGCGATGATGGTGAGCTTGCGCAGGTCGAGAATGACCGGCCGCTGGGCCTTCCTGCCCGCCAGAACCGAGGCCGCGAGCAACGCTTTCTGGCGCGAGGTACGCGGTTTCGCGGTTGCGATTCCGGGTCTATCGAGTGACTGCTTCTTCGTTCTGTTCTGTGCCAAGGTAATCAGTGCCGAGCAGCACCGTGATGTCGGCGCCAGGCACCTCTTCCCCGTTCGCCTTGACCACGACGCCGCACTTCAACCAACGCCGGATCTCGGCGGCCTCCTCCGGGTACTGCGCGCGATCCACGATCTCGGTCGTCGCCGCCGCATGACTGGCGAAGCGCGCTTCGACAACTTCATATCCGCCGCTCGTGAGCCGGTGGACGAGTCCGCTCTCGACCCCCGGTATCTCGGTTGCGTTGACGATAGCCACGCGCGGCGGCACGCCCAACAGCACCTGGTTGACCGCGCGCGCCACTTGCTGGTAGTCGGGCTCGAGGCAGCTGATGCCGCGGATATCCACGGGCGTGCCGCTCAGCGTCGCCGCCTTAGCCGCGTCGGGACCCATTTCCTCGACGAGTCGCGCGATCCCCTGGAGGTCGTCAGCCATGAGATCGGTCTGCACCGTTTCGGTGAACAGCTTGAGCAGTTTTGGCAGGCGGGGTATGTTGCGCGGCTGGAGCGCTTCCCCGAGCACGGCGCGCAGGAACGCCTGCTGGCGCTCGATGCGCTTGAGGTCGCCCATGCGGTCGTGGCGGTAGCGGACATACCCGACCGCTTGCTCTCCGTTGAGGCGCTGCTCGCCGGGCTGCAGGTCGATGTACAGCCCGCCGCGGCGGTCGCGGTAGTACATCCGCTTGTCAACGTTGACCTCGACCCCGCCGAGCGCGTCCACCAGCTGCGCCAGCCCCGGCGAGTTGATCGTGATGAAGTAGTCGCACGGGATCCCGATCAAGCTCTCGACCGTACGCCGCGCCAGGTCAACGCCGCCCAAGCTGTATGCGCCGTTGATCTTCTGTGTCCCGTGGCCCGGTATCGCGACATGGAAATCGCGCGGGATGGAAACCACGCCGAGGCGCTGCTGCGTCAGGTCGACCCGTGCCACCATGATCGTGTCGGAGCGCCGCGGGTCCTTATCGCTGTCCACGCCCAGGACCAGTATGCTGACCTGCTTGCGGCCGCCGAACGGCTGATTGCGCAGTAGGCCCAGGCCCTGACGCACCGGCTGCAGCCCGAGGTACTGCATGTAGATGACCCCGGCGGCTCCAACGGCGCCCAGCACTATCAACGGCACGAGCACCCACCACCACCAGCGGTGGGTGCCGCCGTTTCTCGTCTTCACACTCGGAACTACCTTCACCATATCTCACATGCGAGCGGCAGCCAACCGCTGTCGCCACTCCATGATCCCGGCGACGGCAGCCGGTCTCACGAGACTCCGGCGCCGGCGATGATAGCCGGCAATGATGCAAAGAGGAGGGAAGCGAGAATGAATATTGATAGCGCGCGGACCATTCCCAGACGCGGAATCACCATCGCCCCAATCCGCAATTCAGACCTAAGCCTAACTGATTCCCTGGTGGGCCGAAACCCGCGGCAGCTCGGCGTCACCCATCGGCGACACGAGAATATCATACCATCGCTGCCTGGTCGCAACTAGAACTTCCCTCCGAGCCGAGCGTTGTCGCCAATACCTTGCCCCGGCAAGCACTTCACCAGTCCAAAACCCAGACGCGTCCGCGGCCGTCAGAACCGCCTCGCGCGCGGGCGCGCCTCGTTCACGATCAGCCTGCGGCCTTTGAGCTCAAAGCCGTCCATCGTCTGAATCGCTCGAGCGGCATCCTCGTCGGACAAGTCCACGAAGCCGAATCCCCGCGACCGGCCTGTTTCGCGGTCGGTGATAATCCGCGCCGCCTGCACCGGCCCAACCGAGTTGAACGCTTCCGCCAATTCGTCCTCGGTCAGGCTCCACGGCAGATTCCCGACGTAGAGCGTGACGGGCATCCCTATTCACCTCCTTTCTCCACGGACTGATGGTTACCGTCGCGGTAGAGGCGGTGCTTCGCAATGTACGCCTCCACCGGCTCCGGTGTCAGGTACTTGATGGATTGCCCGCGCGCCACTCGTTCCCGGATCTGAGTGGACGATATGTTGACCCCCGGCGCTTCGATGGCACGCACCCTGCGGGCGAGGTCGCCGAGGTCCCGTTCCAGTCCGTCGAGATCATAACCCGGACGCGTCACCGCGATGAGCTGACACGACGCAACAAGCTGCTCCGGATCGCGCCAGGTGAGAAGCTCGTGCACGGCGTCGGCGCCGGTGATGAAGAACAGCTCTGCCGCCGGGTGCTCGCCGTGAAGCTGATGCAGAGTGTCTATCGTGTACGATGGCCCGTCGCGCTCCAACTCGATGCGCGAGGTGCTGAAGTGCGGATTGGTGCATGTCGCAGTCACTGTCATGGCGTAGCGGTGCTCCGGCGTCGTGACGGCGTAGTCCTTCTTGTGCGGCGGCTGACCACACGGCACAAACGTGACCACGTCGAGGCCGAAGCACGCCCTGGCCTCTTCCGCCGCCACCAAGTGCCCGTAGTGGATCGGGTCGAAAGTGCCGCCCATGACACCGAGACGCATTTCCGCAGCGTCCTTTTCCCGCGAATCTCACTCAACCGCGCCCGCAACGGCGACCGCCTTCGATCATCGCCCGCGAAACGGGCGCAACCAACCTTAGCGGCGGGCGCAGCGAGATCGCATCCTCACTGCCGAATCTGGCCCGCCCCCTGGATCACGTATTTGTACGTCGTCAGCTCGCGCAGGCCCATCGGGCCGCGGCCGTGGAGTTTCTGCGTGCTGATTCCGATCTCCGCGCCGAGGCCGAACTCTCCGCCGTCGGTGAAGCGCGTCGAGGCGTTGACGTACACGGCGGCTGCATCCACGCCCTCGCAGAAGCGCTGCGCGCGCTCGTAGTCCCCGGTGATGATTGCCTCGGAATGCTTCGTGCTGTAGGTCGCAATGTGGGCCAGCGCGTCCTCAAAGCTCTCAACCACGCGCACCGCGAGGATGAGGTCGAGGTATTCGGCGCGCCAGTCGTCGTCCGTCGCCTCGCCGGCCTCGGGCAGCACCTCGCGCGTGAGATCGCATCCGCGCAGCTCGACGCCCTGCCCAACGAGGGCCGGGCCGACCTGCTTGAGAAATCGCGCCGCCACGGCGCGATGCACGAGCAGCGTCTCGCACGCGTTGCACACGCCCGGGCGCTGGCATTTCGCGTTGATGACGATGCGCTCCGCCATGTCCAGATCCGCGGATTCATCAACGTAGACGTGGCAGTTGCCGACGCCGGTTTCGATCACCGGCACGGTGGAGTTCTCGACGACCGCGCGGATCAACCCTTCGCCGCCGCGCGGAATGAGCACGTCAACGTACTGGTTGAGCCGCATCAATTGCTGCGCCGCCGCACGCTCCGCCGTTTCGATGAGTTGCAGCGCGCCCTGCGGCACGCCCGCAGCGTACGCGGCATCCGCAATGACGCGGGCGAGGGCGACGTTTGACCGCAGCGCCTCGGAGCCCCCGCGCAAGACGACCGCGTTACCCGCCTTCATGCACAGCCCTGCCGCGTCCACGGTCACGTTGGGCCGCGACTCGTAGATCATGCTGACCACGCCGAGCGGCACACGCACCTTGAGGATCTCGAGTCCGTTGGGTCGCCGCCAGCCCTCGATGACCTCGCCCACGGGATCCGGCAGCGCCGCCACCTCGCGCAACCCCGCCGCCATGGCTGCGATACGTTTCTCGCTCAGCAGCAGGCGGTCAACGAGCGCCTCGGAGAGCCCCGCGTCGCGGGCCGCCCGCACATCCGCGCTATTGGCGTCAAGGACGAACTGCTGCCGCTCCGTCAGCGCGTCGGCCATGGCGGTCAACGCGCGGTTCTTCGCCAGCGTTCGCAGCGCGGCCATGTCGCGGGCTGCGACATGCGCCGCCTGCGCCTTGTCAATGACTTCCTGCTCTGCGCTCGTAACGGTCATCGCGTGTTGACTCGCGTCGTTCAATCCAGGAAATCGAACTGCTGCTCGCCGATGAGCACCTTATCGCCGTGCTTCGCCCCGAGGTCGCGCAGGCGCTCGACCACGCCCATGCGCTCGAGCCGGCTCTGAATACTGCCCACCGCATCGTCGCTGTCCAGATCGGTGCGCGCGATCAGCTTCTCCACCGCCGACCCGGTGACCGCGTAGAGGCCGTCGCCGACGCGTTCGACATTCAGCGGCTCGGCCTCCGGCGTCGGGACAAATACCCGAGGTTCAACGTTCTCCTCGGCAGGCGCTAGCTCCTCCACGAGGTCAGCGCAGCGGTACACCAATTCCGCCACGCCGTCGCCGGTGACGGCCGAGATCGGGAGGACCTCGAATCCCGCGTCGCGCAGCGCGCGCGTGAACGAGTCGAGCCGTTCCGCAGCCGCGGGCAGGTCGAGCTTATTCGCTGCGACGAGATGCGGGAGCCGCGACAAATCGGCAGGGTACGCCTTGAGTTCCTCGTTGACGACGCGGAAATCGTCGTGGGGGTCGCGCCCGTCGGCGGCCAGGTCAACGACGTGCACCAGCAGTCTCGTGCGCTCGATATGGCGCAGGAAATCGTGACCTCGCCCGCGGCCGGCGTGGGCGCCTTCCACGAGACCGGGGAGATCGGCGACAATGAAGCTCTTGCCCTCGGGGGTGTGCGCGACGCCGAGGTTAGGCGCGAGGGTCGTAAACGGGTAATCAGCGATCTTGGGCTTGGCCGCGGACATGCGGCTGAGGAGGGTGGACTTGCCGGCGTTGGGCATGCCGATGATGCCGACATCGGCAAGCAGCTTGAGTTCCAGGCGCAGCCAACGCCGCTCGCCGGGCTCGCCTTTCTCGGCGAAGCGCGGGGTCCGCCGCACGGCGGTGGCGAATCGCGCGTTCCCGCGCCCGCCGCGGCCGCCGCGCGCCGCAAGGCATGCGTCGCCGGGCTGCGCGAGGTCGGCGAGTTGCGCGCCCGTGTTCGCGTCGTACATCACGGTACCGGCTGGAACCATTATTTCGACGTCCGCGCCGCGCTCGCCGGTCTTGTTGGCGCCCGCTCCGTGGCCGCCGCGCTGGGCGCGAAAGTGGCTCTTCCTCAAGAAATCAACAAGGGTGCGCACCTTTGCATTCGCGCGCACCCATACGTCGCCGCCGCTGCCTCCGTCCCCTCCATCGGGTCCACCCCGCGGCACATGGCGCTCCCGGCGAAAGCTCGTTGCGCCGTTCCCGCCGTCCCCCGCTTGAACGAAGACTTTCGCTTCGTCAACGAGGATGGATTGCGAACCCGACAACCTAACTCCGCGCCTGGTGGGCGCCTAGGCGGCCGCCACGGGAAGTACGCTGACCCGCCGGCCTCCGTTGCCCGAGCCCTCATACACAACCGTGCCCGCAGCCTTGGCGAACAGGGTGTGATCGCCGCCGATACCGACGTTGAGCCCCGGCCGCACCTTGGTTCCGCGCTGGCGGACGATGATGCTGCCGGGCTTGACCATCTCGCCGGCAAACACCTTCACCCCCAGCCGCTTCGATTTACTGTCCCGCCCGTTGCGGGTACTGCCCATGCCCTTCTTATGTGCCATACGGAAGCGCCTCCGCTAGTCGGCCTGTTTCTCCGCGCCGGCCTCGATGCGCTCGACGAGCAGGCGCGTCACGCGCTGGCGATGCCCGCGCAGCCGCCGGTAGTTCTTCTTCGGCTTGTACTTGAACACGCGAACGCGCGGCCCGCGACCGTGCGCCAGCACGCGACAGATGACCTGCGCGTCCTCCACCGTCGGCGTGCCGACGCGGACGCCGGAATCATCGCCGACCATGAGCACGCGGTCGATCGCGACTCGTTCGCCGGGAGCCGCCAGCAGTGCCTCGACATCGAGCACCGATTGCTCCTGGACGCGGTATTGCTTGCCACCGGTTTCGAGGATTGCGTACATGGATTCGCCCCACACGGGAGATAATGCTAACAAAAAGCGCGCCCGTCTGTCAAGCCTGGCCGAGTTGACTCTGGTAGCATAGCGATTGTGTCCCCGTACAACTGCAAACGGCGAATATCCCCTGCCCGGCTGAAGACGTGTGAGCGCTAGGGCGGGTTGGATCAGGTGCGGATCCGCGTCGCCGTGCTCCCCCTCTCGGCGAATAAGCAGCGGCAAGTGGAGCTGGCGCGCCGGTGCGGATTCGGGGTGGAACCAATCGCGGTGATATTGCTGCCGAAGGCGTCATAGGCATAGGCG
The DNA here is from genome assembly GCA_020354555.1 of Armatimonadota bacterium. NCBI lineage: Bacteria > Bacillati > Armatimonadota > Armatimonadota bacterium. Next base: position 2,516,588 of record CP070648.1, read on the forward strand.
TCTCTGACCGCCTGTGTCACATCGGTCAGCGCCGACGCTGCCGAGCTGATCCAGCACATAATGGTATGACGCCCCGCCTCGCCGCATGCTGATCAGCGGGTCGAAGTAGCTCGGGCCCTCGGTGGTGTACGGCGCGGGAAGGTTCCAGCTTACGTCATGCTCCGCGCATACCCGGTCGCCGTGAACAGCAAGGGCGAAGGTCGGACCCAACGGGTGCTGGTGGCAGAGGATTACCCTCATCCGCCCGTAATTCGGGCCACTTGCGCAATGAATGAGCAGGGGACACGGGTGCGGCCCGATGCCAAATACGCAGGCCTGGCAAGCCGCGTCGTCGCCCCGTTGATGCGAGCTTCGCGACTGCCGATAGCGACCTCGACGCGCACTCCTGCCTTGTTCGCAACCGCCCGGCGCGACGCGGAGTCCCAGGCAAAGTGCCAGCCGGGCGCGTCAAGACCGCGCCGCAGCGCCACTGTCCGCTGCTCGGGCGGCAGCGGACTTCGAACAGCGACGATCTTCGATGGTGATTGGCTTGCTGCGGCGGCGAGCGAATCTGCGTAGATCACATTGACTCCGACCGACTCGGGGCCGAAGTCGAAGTAGTAGATGTCCCCGCTAGGCGCCACGAAGACCCCCTTACAGTTCGAAAACGGCCTGCCTGGAAGACGTAACGCTGCCAGCAAAGCACCCCGGGAATCAAGCCGAACCACTGATGTATCGGCGTTCACCCACAGGCTCTCCGTTAAGAAGAAGGGCTCCTTACCTGTGGTGACACGGGAAACGAGGTCGACCAAGTAGATACTCCCCACTTGATCCACCATGTAGTACCAGACACCTCCCTTCTCGCCCCCCATCCAAGGCAGGATCTGCGCAGTGGTCTGAGGCGAGGGGATATCCACTTCTCCCAGGAAGGTCCCATCCGGGGCGCGAACCTCGAAGCGCCGGCTGATCCGCTCCACCCAGGGGCCAGATGCCGAATACACTCGCCCCTGGGGATCGACGAAATCGCCGAGCATGACGGCGGTGATCCGCAGATCCGGGGTGAACACAAAGACGCGTCCTCGCGCCCCCACCACCCCCGGCTCGAAGTCAGGCCCCCAGACGCCGACGAAGAACCGGCCAGTTGCATCAAAGTACAGGAACGACGGATGCACCCTCGGATGGAGGCCGTGCGAGGTCATCCACGCCCCGATCTGACCCAGTATGTAGTCGCCGCCGCGGGCTTCGATCACCACGCCGTCTTCGTCCCTCACGGACGTAACGCGCGTTCCATCGGGATCGAACATCAGGATCTCGTTTGCGCCAGCGCCAGCGACAACAAGCATCTCGCCGTTCGGGCCGACGGCGGGACGACCCAGGTTGAACGCCTCCCCCTCGGTCGCCGTGACCAGGTTCCCGTCCTGGTCAAACCGTTTCACTCTGCGTTGGACGTAGTCAGAGATATACACGTCACCCGACCGGCCCACCGCCAAGCCCGCTGGCCCAATGGGACGACCTTCGCCCCGGTTCGGGACCTCCACGCCTATCTCATCCTCGGCGTCACCATAGCTGAGTTCGAACAGCGTCTGCGGGGTGATGCTCTGTGCTGCGGCCGCCCCCGCCGCGGCAAACGCTGTCAGCAGCGCGCCGAGAAGGAGCCAAGCACGAGCTTGGGCCACGCGATTCCTGTGCCTGCTCTGCTCTCTCATGGTGCCAACCTCCAGCGTGTTTCGCTTCCGCCCAGTCACAAGGCTACTGGGGGCTGAGGCGTCTCACTGCGTAGCCTTTGTCTATCCAGTCTTCTTGGATGCGCTGGGCTGCATGGGGCAAGATACACAGTGCGGAAGTTGCGTACAAGCCAGCAGAGGGCGCGACTGCGCCCGTGACAGAGGAGACCCACATCACGCTCGCGAACCTCCCGGTACTCGTGTGCAGGTGCTGTGGCGGTTGAGGCAACACCGGGCCTCTCCCGTCTACAGCGTAGCCCCCTGGGGCACTTTGTCAAGCCCACAATGTGCTGAGCCGGCTACGCGGCGATCATCTCCCCGGGCAACTGCAGATGGGAAACGTGCCCTCGTGGGTTGAAGACGTCAGGGAGGTCTGCCCGCTCCTGGAGGGTGAACGGGTTGCGCATCGGAACTCGCGGCATCGGCGCCGGCCGGGCTTAGCCCGCGCCCCCACCGCCGCCTCCTCCGCCCCCACCGCCACCGCCGGAGAATCCTCCTCCCCCGCCGGAGCTGCAGCTAAAGGAACTCGTCGCCGTGGAGATCGCGCTGCTGAAGGAGGAGAAAGCGCTCTGCATCGAACTCATCCCCGACAGCGGGCTCTGACCGCCGACGGTCCAGTTGGCAAACGCCCCGCCGACGCCGGCCGCCGCGACCTGCGGGTACAACTCCCGGAATTGCTCTACCACGCGCTCCGCGACACCGAGGGTGACGGCGAACACCAGATAGTGCTCCCACAGCACAACCGCCGGAGGCGGGTAGTCCTCGAGGTCCGAGAAATCCGTGAGGTAGCGGCGGAACGCCTGCCAGCGGTGGAGCGCCATCGCGGCCTGTGGTGTGCGGCGCCGTATGCCTGCGACGCTGGCCGCTATGACCCCGAAGCCCACAAAGGGCGGCAGGAAGGCAAGCGGCGACTCGGTCAGGGGGCCAAGCAGGAACACGGACAGAAACATCACGAACCCCACGGCGATTCCGATGCCCATCGCGACCTTGCTCTTGGGGTCGGTAATTGGGAATCGTTTCGCTTCGGCCTGCGCAGCTTTGCGCCACCGCCCGTAGCGCTTGCGCGTAGCCGCAGGGGCGGCGCTTGCCGACTTCGCAAACGTCTCCAGCGACACGACATCGCCGGGCCTGCGATCCCGGAACAGCATGTCCTCGATCAAATGCCGCTCGGACGGTTTCAGGTCGTCCTCGTAGTCCCCCACCCATTGGAGATAATGCTCATCCTCCATCCGCTCGCCGAGAAGCCCGCCGAGGCGCGGGTGCGCTTCTTGCCGCACCTCCAGCTTAAGCGCGCCGCGGCGAACCAGATCCATGACGGTTGCCGTCATGTCGGTCGCATTAAGCGTTCCCCACTTCCACAGATAGCCGACCTCATTCGGCGTCCAATCGTCGGTTTCGCGCACATACTCGGGCCGGTCGTCGAGGCGGTACTCCCGTCCGAAGACTAGGTACAGCACGAGCGCGACGAGCGGACCGCCGATGGCCAGGATGAGCGGCAGCGCGAACAGAATGCGTCTGCGGTTGGCGCTCTTGGCCCACCGCCCCTCCTCCGCGAGCACCGACGCGAGGACTGCAGC
>CP070648.1:2519967-2532700 GCA_020354555.1 Armatimonadota bacterium
AGCCGCCGAGGCGGGCACGAGTTACGTCATCGCCATCAAGGCGATTAACGATATCGAAGAGGGCGCTCTGCGTCACGCGCGATTGATGCTCGGCGGCACGGAAGAACTGGATGCCCGTCGCGACGCATTCCTCGACCGCCTGCGGCAGGCAGCGCAGTTCTGCAGCCATCACCCGGCCCCGAATCCAGCATTGCTGTCCGCCGTCATCGCGGCTGCGGATACCGCTGCGAACGCGGCCGAGAACCTGTCCGCTCTGCCGGATCTCCTCGACGATGCCGAGGCGCAGCTCCAGCCGGTGTTCGCGGCGATGCTTGCGGAACCGGTCTTCCTCGCTCCGCCGTACCTGCAGAACGTCACTCCCACCGCCATCACGGTCATGTGGGAAACGGCTGGCGAGTTCCCGGGATACGTGGAGTATAGTGAGACACTGTACGGTGAACACCGGCGGCTGCAAAGCGACGCATCCGCGCTCCACGAGGTCCGCATCGAAGACCTCAAGCCGGGCACTGCGTATATGTACCGCGTCGTCGCCGGTGGGAGCGAGACACCGTGGTCGTCGTTCAAGACCGCACCGACGACAGCCGGCGCGATCCGCTTCACGGTCTGGGCGGACAGCCAGAGCGGCCCGCCGATGAATGAGCACGTCTTTCGACACATGGCGGCCTTCCGGCCGGATATCGCGGTCGGTACCGGCGACGTCGTTGGCAGCGGCTCCAATCTCCAGCAGTGGACTGACGGTCACCTCCAGTCCCTGCGTCATCTCTCAGCCAGCGTACCGACCTACGTCGCCATCGGCAACCACGAATACGGCGGGTTCTGGGATACCGATCCGCGCGTGTGCCCGCCATATGAGCGCTACTTCGACCACCCGACCGCTCGTTCGGGCAACGAATACTGGTTCTCATTCGACTACGGCCCGGCGCGGTTCATCATGCTCGATGCGAATAAGGTGGATGGCCCGAAGGGGGAACGCATACCGCCGGGGAGCCCTCAGTACGAGTGGTTTGCCCGCGAATTGGCCGACGCCGCCGAGAATGCCAAGTGGATCTTTGTCTTCTTCCATCAGCCCCCGTATTCGGAATGCTGGGGCGGCGGGTACTACGACGGCGAGTTCCACTTGCGTCAAGAGATCGTCCCGCTCATCGAGAAGTACAAGGTGGACATCGTGTTTTCCGGCCACACCCACGACTACGAGCGCGGCCTCCCCCATCCTCCGTACGACCCGGCCACCGGCAGCGGGAACGAGGCGACATACATCATCACCGGAGGAGGCGGCGGCTCACTCGACAACCACAAGTACTACGAGTGGCCCCAGATAGACCTTCCCGATCACACGGCGGATCCGTCGAACGACCGTGCGGACGAAGGGCGCTACTACAAGCATCACTTCTGCCTCATCGACATTGACGGCGACAGGCTGCACTTCACGGCTCACGCCGTCAAACCGGACGGTTCTTATGAGGGCGTCCTCGACCAGTTCGACCTCGCGGCCAAGGACCGCAAGGGGCTCTAGGGTTCCGCGGCGACCCCAGCGCCACCGGGGAATCGGTCGATCCGCCACTTTCCGGGACCACAGTGGCGCGGCTGCGCGGGTCATCCACCCGCTCGGCGTATGCGATTTGCGCACCGACTGCGATTGCTGAGGCGGACCGCTACCCGCTCAGGAACAGGTCGCCGATTTTCATCGCCAGCAGGATATCCCCATCTACCTGAAGCCTGCCGGCCATGAAGGCAGCGGTGGGATCCTGGTCGCCGGCGACGATGGCAGCCATGTCGGAGGCCGCGAGAGTGACCGTCACATCGGCCTTGTCCGGCGCGCCCTGCTCGACCTTGCACTCGCCGTTGGCGACAGTCACGGCGTACTGCCCGCCGCCCTCACCCGTGATGTTGAAGTGGAATACCGCTTCTACCCCGGCGGCCGCCTCGGCATTGAACCGTTCGGGCAAGGCCGCAAAAAACGAGTCAACTGCTGCCACGTGAACCTCCTTCATATCGTTCTCTGCATCGCTGCACGCGCTCCCGAGAGCGAACCACGGCGTGGCCCGGGCGCCTGCCATCACGTGCGGCGGCAACAAGCTCGCGGCCGTCGGCCCAGGCTGTGCCTCCGTCGCCTCTCGCCGTGGGTTGTGGCCGCAAGTCCGCTGTGGTAGATGTTATCCGAACAGGTCTATCTTTCTCGATTGCCCCTTGCCGTCAATATGCTGGATGACGATGGGAAACCCCTTCTGACCTGTCATTTGCACCGTGTCGCGCGCGAGCTGGAGCAAGTCCATCGGCCGGACGCAGTTCTCGGGCGGTACCACCCCTTTCTCCGTAATCTTGCCAGTCGCCATCAAGATGGCACCTAACGCCGCCGGGATTCCGGTAGCATCGCCCATACCTTGCGTCTTCGAGGACATCGAGAAGACGTAGGTGTTCTTCTCGCCGTTCTTGTATCCCTTGACCACGATCTTCAGGCAGCCCATCGGCCCCGTCAAGCCCGCGTCGTCCAACAGTTGTTGCCTGCGGGCGAGGATGAATGCGACGGCGAACTCCAGAGGTACGATCTTGCCGCCGTCAACCGCAATCGGCTCGTCACCCGTGATGCCCAATCTCACGGTGCCCTTGATCAGTTCCGCGTACGCAGGCGGCAGCACGAGCCCAAGGTTGGTGACGCGCTTGAGATGCGCGAAGCGCTTCGGCAACGTGATCGTTTCCGGATGCGGGTAGCCATACACCCGGTACGTGCCGAGGTCCTGGAACGCGACGTCCTCCTCCAACGCCTTTCCGCTTTCCTCAAACAGCCGCACGGTCGTGTACTTGCCGTCGAGGAACATCGGCACGTCTATCATCATGGAGTGGATTCGATGCTTGATTACCGCCGCACCTTCGACCAACTCTCCGCCGTGAGCGTGGTAGATATCCACCGCCTCCAATTCGTCCAGCAAGGACTCGGCGCAAAACCTCACCAGGACGTTCGCCACGCCGGGAGACGTGCCCATTCCGAGCAACGCGGACACCCCCGCCTTCTTCGCCTCCCCATCCATCGCGAGACACGCCTCGGTCGCGTCGAGATCGTCGCACACGTCCACGTAGTCGATCTTCGCGTCGAGCGCCGCCTTGAGGATCACCGGGCCGAACTCGTAGAATGGCCCGACGCAGTTCAGGACGACCGATGAACCGGCGATCGCCCCGCGGATGCTCGCGGGATCTCTCGCATCAAGTTCCACGGCGGCGAGCTTCCCCGCCCCGAGCCGCTCGACCATCTTCCGCGCCTGCTCGAGCGCGATGTCGGCAACCACGACCTCTGAAAACACGTCGCTCGCAGCCAGCGCTTGCACCGCGACGCTGCCCACTGCTCCGGCGCCTCCCAGAATCGTCACCCGCGACATTCCGTTCTTCCTTTCTTCGTGACTTCGCGATATCGCGGGCTTCGCTCACCCGCCCCTGCGCGCGAGGTCCGTGAAGTACTTGATCTTGCATGCATGCTCGATCGAGCACGTGTAAACGTACGCCTCCTCCATCAGCTTCCCTGCCGTAATCGACCCGTGGCCCCGGATGATCGTGCCCCGGTGGTCCGCCAGCGCTTTGCTCGCCGCCTGCGCCAGCTGCTTCGATCCGGCTCCGCCCGTGATCAGTGGAATCTCGTGCAGGATGTATACGCTCTCACTGTCGGCGGGGGTGATGACGTCTTCCTCGGCGATCATCGACATCGCGACCGCGAACGGCGAGTGGCAGTGGATTATCGCCAGCGCAGAGGTGCTCTGGTAGATCGCTCGGTGAACGTTCGTCTCAGTGGAAGCGATGATATCGAAGCTGGTCGGCCGCTCCAGCTCGACGGTGACGATCGCGTTCTCATCGAGTTCATCGAGCATGCTGCCGCTGCGCGTGATCAAGATGCGGTCGCCCGCACGCATGCTGATATTGCCGAAATGCGAGCCGGTGAGCCCGGCCTCGATGATCTTCTTCCCGAACTTCGCGATCTCACGCCACATCTGCGCCCGTCTCCACGCTCAGACTCCCGCATGCCGCGGGTGCCGCGTCGCCGGCATGCCGGACGCCACGTTCCTATACGCCGGCGCCTTGCGGCGACGGCTCCAGCGACAATGCCTGCAACCTCGCCTCGGTGGGTCGCCCCCCGGCATCCCAGCCGCGGAACGCGTAGTACTCCCGCAGCGCCCGTTCGAATTCAGCGCGGTCAATCCGCGGCGTCCGCTCGTCACCATCCTCTTCGAAAAAGCGCGCCGGCAAGGTGTCATCCTCGTCGACGAAGCCCTCGCGCAGATTGAACATCCGCTCCACGTTCCAGATGCGCTCGCCCGCGCGGATGAGCGTTTCGGAGGGGTAGTCAACTCCGGTGACCGCGCTCAGGATATTCGCGAACTCCTCTTCGCCAACGGAGAACAAAGTGAACTTGCACACGACCAGCGCGTCCACTGCGGTGAAGATGTTCTGCGCCAAGGCGACGAGCCACGGCTTGCTGACCCAAGTCGTGCGGTCAATGAGCTTCGGCTTGCCGAGAATTTCGAGGCCGACCATGTAGGCGCGCAGGTGGCAGCCGCCGCGATTCGATGTCGCGTAGCCGAGCCCTAGCCCGAGCACCCCGCGTGGATCGTACCCGGGCAACTCGAGGCCCTTGACTTGCATCGCCGCCTCGGGCTTGCCGCGCGCAGATGCGAAGCGCAGCGCGCCTTGCACCAGCTCCTCGCCAACGCCCTCCCCCTCCCCCATCTGACGCACGAGGTCGGCGATGTCACCGCCGCGCAGCGGCTCTCCCTGCAATTCCGCGTAACACGCGATGGCGGCCCCGGCCGAGATGCTGTCGAGCCCGTACTCGTTGCACAGCGCGTTGATCTCGACTAGGCTCTCGAGGTCGGCGTTATCGTTGCTCGGGCCGAACAGTGCAATCGTCTCGTATTCCGGCACCTCGCGCCCATCGCGCGTTTCGCGCTTGCAGCCGATCGGGCAGCCGGCGCACGGGGTGCGCCGCGGGCTGTACTTCGTCGCGATGGTCTCTCCCGCCACAGCCTCGGCGGACTCGAACGCGGAGCGCCGGAAATTCGACGTCGGCATCACGCGCATGTAATTGATGAGGTTGACCAGAGACGATGTGCCGTACTCCGCCAGGCCCTTCGATGATACCGGGCTCGCGATGAGCAGCCGCATGATGTCCGCATAATAGCGCGCAAAGGCCTCTTCGTCGGCAACGGTCGTCTTATGCTCGCCGCGAACCACGATGGCCTTGAGCAGCTTGCTGCCCATTACCGCGCCGAGCCCTCCCCGCCCGGCAGCAGAGCCGCGGTCGTGCATGATCGCAGCGATGCGAGCCTTGCGCTCGCCTGCCTTGCCGATGCACGCGACGCTGCCGCGCTCCGACAGCGCCGCCAGCACCTGCGACCGATTCACACCCCACAATCCCTCTGCGCTCTCGAGCGAAACCTGCTCGCCGTCAATGGCGAGCACCGTCGGCGACGCCGCGCGCCCGGTAATGGCGATATAGTCGAGCCCCGCGGATTTCATCGCGGCGCCGAATCGGCCTCCTGCATTGCCGTCAAAGATGGTGCCCGTAAGCGGCGACTTGCTGACCACCGCATGACGCCCCGACGTAGGGGCGCGAGTGCCGGTCAATGGGCCTGGGGCGAAGACGAGGAGATTGTCCGGCGACAGCGGATCGGTGCCAGCGGCGAGGCGGTCGGCCACAATCCTGACGCCGAACCCGCGACCGCCGACGTAGAGCAGCCGCAGCGCCTCGTCGGTTTGTACGAACTCGTACGTACCCGAGGACAGATCCACCTCAAGGGCACGTCCCGTCCAACCGTTCATCCAGCATCTCCCAGCACATCACGCCAGACCGTGGCCGTGCACACCCCGGCCGCGCGGACGAGAGATCTCCGCGGCCGCATGCTACAGTGGGAAGCCTTTCGCAAACGGGTCGGCCCACTCCTTCAGCGCGACCTCTAGCTCCGAGTGCTCCTTCGCATATTCCTTCACCGGAATTCCCTGCATCGTCGCATCGATTGCCTGGCGAAACGCCTTGCCTCCTGCAATCGGCCCCTGGGGATGTGCATGAATCCCGCCGCCGGAGCCGATCACAATGTCGGATCCGAGATCGGCCATCAGCTTCGGTACCATGGACGGCGTGATCCCGCCCGAAGCCATGGGCCAAGTGGGTCGGAGGTGATACAAGGGAAATGCTAGGTTCTTGGCGGCGTTTCGAAACTTGTCCGGTATGACCGGCGCCTTTCCATACGGTGCCGGGATCACCACGATATCGGCTCCCGCCAGGCGCGGCAGCTTGCCCAGGACGAGGTGCGAACTCATGCCGTGTAAGGGCGACATGTACAGCGCCCCGGCCACATCCATATGACCGAGCATCGGGACGTTGATGTCAGCATCCTCGGTCAGCGCCTGCATCACGGGGAAGCCAACCGCCAGATAGTTGATCATCAGCGCGTTGCATCCCAGCTCGACCGCTCGCTTGGCGTTGTCGAACACCTTGGGCACGCTGTCGGTCACGTTGGCGGTGTACAGCGTGTGCTCGCCGGTTTCCTCGTACACTTCCTTCTCGATCTCCATGTAGCGCTTGACCCGGCCCAGGAGCGAATTGAACGAAGCGTCGGCTATGAGTTCGTCGTCCTTGATGATGTCGCATCCCGCGAGCGCTGCCTTCCTGAACAACTCCGCCCCGACCTCCAGGGGATAGCCGGTGCACGGCTTGATCATATTGTTGAGCAGCGGCCGCTTTGGGATGCCCAGGATCTGGCGGATGCCCGGAATGCCGAACTTCGGCCCCTTGAACCCGACGACGTATCTCTGCGGGAAACGGATGTCGAGCAACTTGATGTTGCCGCCCATCGAGATGTTGCCCACCACCGTCGTCAGCAGCATCGGTATCTGCTCGCCGATGTTGACCTGGGGATATGCGACCTGGATAAAGTAGTTCCGCGTCTCGACCGACGGGGGTACGGACGATTCGAAGTCCGGGATCTCGTACACGCCCAGCACCTTCGCCACGTGCTGGCAGCGCACGTCGGGCGTCTCGCCCGGCACGGCCACCCATGTCCCCGTGCTCTGCTCCACGGCAAGCGCCGTGGACAACATGGGAATGGGAACCGCCGCAGGGAAAGACGCGAGGTACGTGGCTATCAGGTATTCCTCGCAGTCCGCCCCTTCCGGCAATGCCAAAGGCAGGCCGAGGATATCGTCTTGGTTCATGCAGACACCTCCTTGCACGCGCTTACTTACTCAGATCTCGCACCGTTCATTTGCCGGTAGAAGCCGCGCAGGCATCGGTATGCCTGCCGGTACGAACCGTACAGCGAATCGTAGAGTGCGCGGTTCGCTTGCTCCGGCTCAAACACCCGCTCGACGGCCACTATGTTCTTCAGAGCGTCAAAGTCCGGGTATATCCCAAGGCCCACTGCCGCCACCAACGCCGCCCCCACCGCTCCCGCCTCTTGGGGATTGTACACGGTTTCAACATTCCTCCCGGTGACGTCCGCCAGAATCTGCATCCACGGGGCGCTTCTCGCGCCCCCTCCGATGACTCTGAGGCGCGACAGCCGGAATCCGAAGCCATCCTCGATGATCTCCACCAGCCACCTCATATTGTACGCCACGCCTTCGTACACCGCGCGCAGCAAGTGTTCGCGGGCATGGTGGGCGCACACGTTGAGAAAACTCGAGCGAACGGTGCAATCCGTCACTGGCGCCCTCTCTCCGCACATCCACGGCGTGAACAGGACGCCGTCAGCGCCCGGCGCGATTGCGGCGACCCTCTCATCCATCAGCCCGTAGATATCCGCTGCCTCTGCGCCGGCCTTCTCGCTCGCGTACATGGTGTCCGCGATCCACTCCAGGCACGCCCCCGCGGTCTCCGTTTCACCGATCAGAAATGCCTTGCTGGGATCGGCCGACTGGATAGCCGCGACGCCGCACTTGCCGCGCGGCGTCCGCTTGGTCATGACGGCGACCCACCCCGATGTGCCAAGGTACACGTGACCGTCGCCCTCCCCCACGGCCCCGGAACCCACCGCGGCTGCAGGGGCGTCGCCGGCGCTGGCGATGACCGGCGTCCCTTCGAGCAGCCCGCACTCGCGGGCCGCCTCCGCCGTCAGCACTCCCGCCTGCTCGGTCGGTCGCACGAGCGGAGGACACTTCGCAGGGTCAAATCCCGCATAGCGCATGACGCCTTTGAGCCACGTCTTCTTCTTGAGGTCGAGTGCGAACGTAGACGCGCCGGTCCACTCCATGACCATTCTGCCTGTGCTGCGATAGATGAGATACCCCGCAACGTCGAGGAAGCAGCACATTTTGTGGTAGACCTCGGGCTCCTCCTCTTTTAGCCACAGCAGTTTCGGTATGCAGTCTTTGCCGCACAACGCCGTGCCCGCGAGGAGTGCGAAGATCCGGCCGCCGCCGAACCTCCTCATCATCCTGCTCGCCTGTGCGCTGGCCCGGCTGTCGAGCCAGATGATCGCTCTGCGCAAAGGGCCGGACTCGACGTCCATGGGTACGATCCCGAGCATCTGAGTGCTGTACGTGATGCACAACACGTCGCTGGGCGCTACCCCGGCCTCGTCGAGCAGTCGCCTCGTCGTGCGCACCACCGCATTCCACCAATCCGTAGGCTCCTGTTCAGCTCGCCCCGACCTGGGATGGTAGACCTTGTAGGATTCTGCGCACTTCGAGTGCACGTGGCCGCTGACGTCCACGAGCACCGCCTTGCTGCGGCTAGTGCCCACGTCATGCGCGATGATATACTTCGCCACGGGCTCTGCTCCTGGCGTCCGGCAGACACAGACTGCGTCACACGCGAATCGCCGGCAACATCCGAGCCACACTGCGAGCGGACGGGGGCTTTACGCCGCCGTCCGCCTGGGCTCTCACTGGTTCCATCTCACCCGCGCGACGTCTTCGCCTGTCGAAGGGGTCTTCGCCGCAGTGGAGTCGGCTTCCTGCGCCGCGGACAGCCGGCCTGCGCCACAGTGTCCACATCCGCCGCGCTGGCCCGACAACCGAGAGTAAGCCACGCCCATGTCGCCGCAACTGGCCGGTTCAACAGCGGCGGGCAAGACCGGGGATCGCCGAACTGCAGAAGAACGTCGCCGGCGCGTCACGGGCGAGCCAGGCGCACCCGGAGAATCTTCGCCTTCGCCGGCAGACGCACGTGAAGTTCGTCTCCGTTGAGCCGTCGGTGGCGGACCCACTGCCCGTCCTCGAAGGTACCCTCTTCCAGGGACAGAAGTTGAGTGTCGCGCAGCGGGCCTTGGAGTTCGCGGAACGTCACGTTGAAGCCGGCCCCTGCGATCACATAGTCGTCCGGCGCGAGTTCGATAATCAGCCCGCGCCCCCGGCCGCGCTCGACATCTAGCTGCACCGTGAACTCGACGAGGGCGGCGACCGTCTCGTCCGCCAGATGGACATCGTGGGCCCAGTCTTCACCGGGCGAAATCCCCTGGATGATCGCGTGCATCTTGCCCATGTAGCGATGGCGCGCAATGACCGGCAGCAGCGGTCTGAGTACGCGGTACGTATCCTCGAACTCTGCGGCTATGATCTCCCATCCCTGATTGTCCACTCCCGCATCAATGCCGTACGGCGCGATGCCGAGGCCGTCGAATGTCGCAAACGTCATGAATGCGTGCGCGCCGAAGAAAGGCATGAAGTTGACCTCGGGGACGAACAGGGGGTTGTCCGGTCGCGCGTAGGGCACGGCGTCATCGTAGAACTTCGGGTAGTAGATATCGGGCGCGATGAGGTCGAGGTGCGGCGCTGCGGCCTTCCAAATATCGAGGACATGCTCGGTCGGCCCGCCGCTCGGCCACCGCCCTGCGCGCTCGCCGTGGGGCTCGATAACCCAGGCATTGGCATACATCGGCAGCGCGTAGACCTCTCTCCCGGCAGCAGCCACCCTGTCGGTGTATCGAGCGATATGCCACGCGCTGAACGCCTCCGCGGCAAAATCCCCGAACACCTCCGTCCACGTGCCCGAGGAGCGAAACTCCGATTCCGACCATGCCGAGCGCAAGCTTGCCGTGAGGTCATCTCGGTGTTGACCGAGATACGCCATCAACTCGGACGGCACGTCGCTCTCGAAGAGGCGCGTCGCCTGCTCGGAGTGGTCCCGGTCAGTCCCGATAAGCCCGGGCTCGTTTTCGACCTGCACCATGATGACCGTGCGGTGGTTCCGGTCGGTCTCTAAGAGGTGGCGCATGACCGCGGTGAACGCCCGGATATCGGCATCGAGCGCGGCCTCACACAGCGGCGACATGGTATTCAACTGTTCCCCCCTGAACCCTATCGCCCGCGCGTACGTCGCCCGATCGTTCTTCATCCAGTCCGGCGTGTAATCCATTTCGCCGTTCTTATACGTGCCGAACCACAGCAGCACCAGTCGCAACCCGTTGCGGCGCGCGCCGTTGACGATACTGTCCAGCACGCGGAAGTCGAACTGTCCGGGCTCGGGCTCGATGACGCGCCAGTGCAGCGGAACAATCGCGGTGTTGGCATGGATTGCCGTGAGCGCCTTCCATACCCCCTCGAGATCCTCGTCCTTGACGGCGCTCTTGTTGAGGGCTTGCCCGCCGAGAATGAGGAATGGGTTTCCGTCCACCATGAGGTGGTATGCCGCATCGGAGTGCTCCAGCCGCGGAATCGGTAAAGCCGCACCCGAGGTCTCCCCCGCGCTAGCCGGTGCGGCACACGCCGCGCACACGCACAACGCGACTATCGCAAGCACTGCGCATCCAATTGACCATGCTGGCATCGGCATCCCTCGCACTCCTTTTCCCGCGCGTTGACGCGCGTGGCCTTCCTCGCCCGTACGTATCTCTGCCTGTCTGGCCTCCAACCTGACACTCGCCACACCGGCATTCGCAACCGGGCGGCCGCGACCTTGCGTCGGTTATGGCGCTGCCACGCGCACGCGCAGGATCTTGGACTGTTCCGGTAGGTGCACGCGCAGTTCGTCGCCCGTGAGCTGGCGCTCCGGAATCCACCGCTCGCCTTCGAATGTCCCCTCCTCCACCGACACAAGCTCGACGTCGCGCAGTGGCCCTTGCAGCGTGCGGAAGGCCACCTTGAATCCGGCGCCGGCAATCACGTAGTCGTCCGGCGCCAGCTCGATCATCATTCCCCGTCCGCGTCCCTTCTCGGGGTCGAACGTGACGGTGAACTCCACCATCGCGGCCACAGTGCGGCCCCCGAGGGCCACGCACTGCGCCCAGTGCTCGCCGGGGCCGATGCCTTGAATGACCGCGTGAAGCTTGCCCGTGTACTGGTAGCGTAGGACCAACGGAAGAAGCGGCCTCAGCACGCGGTAAGCATCTTCGAACTCTGCTGCTTTGAAGCTGAGTTCGCCGTCCTGTAAGGCATCGTCAATTCCAAACGGCGAGAAGCAGATGCCGTCGAAGGTCGCGAATGTCATGAAGACGAGCGCCCCGAAGAACGGATGAAAGTTGACCTCGGGCACGAACAGCGGGTTGTCGGGGCGTGCGTAGTGAGACGCGTTGTCATAGAACTTCGGGTAATAGATGTCGGGCGCGAGAAGGTCGAGGTGAGGCGCGGCAGCCTTCCAGATGTCCAAGACGTGCTCGGTAGGCCCACCGCTCGGCCAGCGCCCAGGTCGCTCCACGTGGGGCTCCACCAGCCAGGCGTTCGCGTACATCGGCAAGGGGTAGGCCTGCTTGCCAGCGGCCGCGACGCGATCGATGTAGCGCGCGATGTGCCAGGCACTGAAGGCCTCGGTAGCCATGCGACCGAAGACTTCAGCCCACGTGCCTTGGCTTCGGTATCCGCTCGCCCCCCACGCTGCCTGCATGCTCTCACTTAAGCCCTCGCGGTGCTGGTCGAGGTATGACATCAAGCTCGCCGGCACCGGGCGATTGAACAGTCGGGTCGCCTCGGTGGAGTAATCACGATCCGAACCCATCAGACCAGGCTCGTTCTCCACCTGCACCATAATGACCGTGCGCTGGGTTTCATCAATCTCGCGGATATGCTGCATCACCGCCGCGAACGCGCTCGCGTCCGCGTCGCGCGCCGCTTTGCACAGCGGCGAGATGACGTTCAGTTCCTCCCCCCGCAACCCGATCACGCGCCGGAAGCGCTTGCGGTCGGCCTTCACCCATTCCGGCGCGTAGTTCATCTCGCCGTTCTTCCAGGTCGCGAACCACAGCAGAACCAGACGCAGCTCATGGCGCCGCGCGGCCGCGATCACGTCGTCCACGACCTGAAAATCGAATTGGCCCGGCCGCGGCTCGATCAGCTCCCAGTAGATGGGGATGATGAGCAGGTTGCCGTGGATCGCGGTCACGGCCTGGCACGCGCGCTCAATGTCATCGCGATTCGACGCACTGGAGTTATGCGCCTGACCCGCGAGTGCGAGAAATGGCTGCCCGTCCACCATGAGGCGGTACTGCCCGTCGCTGTGCACAATCTCCGGAATCGACGGCGCCTGGCCGGCGGCCGCGAGCGTCGGCGCAGCCGATAACATCAAAAGAACGCTCACCACCGCTGCGATAAGTCCCACCGTCGCCGCACTCTGCGTGATTGGCATTATCTGGCTCCTCCGTTTCGCCTCGGCTCACGATCCACTCCTGCAAACGACCATGCCGCGCGGATCATGCGCCGCCATCCTTGCGTGAAATCATGGCGTCAGACTCTCCGCGAGGCGTCATGGATTGATGATGATCTTGTTGTGTTCCGGCGACGCCATGACCTCGAGCGCTTCGTGGATGCCCGACAATGGGAA
>CP070648.1:2532800-2538612 GCA_020354555.1 Armatimonadota bacterium
ATGTCTCTCACAGTCGGCCACATCGTGCCTACGACAAGGCTCCGATCCGTCCGCTGGAGAAGTTCGGGGCGGCGGCGAAGAGGATTGCGGGCGTTGCTCCCTTCAAGGGCAAAGGCAACGGCCTGCCGGAGGCGAGGATCGAGTTGTCAGACGCAAGAGAATTGCCTCTGGAGGAAGGGTCGGTGGACTTCGTCATCACGTCACCCCCGTACTGGAACATGCTGCGCACCAGCCGCGGCGGCGTCAAGTCGAAGCACAAGCAGCGCGCCGAGCAGAAGCTCGACACGCATTACTCCGATGATCCCACAGATCTCGGCAATGTCCAGGAGTACGATGGCTTTGTGGAAGGCCTGGGCAACGTCTTCGATCGCGTCCACGACTGCCTCGCGCCGGGAAGATACCTCGTCGTCGTCGCTCAGAACCTGCGCGCGCCGGATGGTGAAGTAAAGCCGCTCGCCTGGGATCTCGCCCGGCGCATTGGTCGTACCTTTCTCTTCCAGGGCGAGAAGGTGTGGTGTCAGAACACCAAGCCGCTCGGCATCTGGGGCTACCCCAAGGTCTTCGTCCCCAACTATCACCACCATTACTGCCTGATCTTCCGCAAGATGGTCTGAACCGCCCGCGCGAGCGGCGACTACCGCGCCCTTCGGCGCCTCGTCTCAGCATCAGTCAGCAGGCTCCCTCCGCCCCCGCAGAGAAGATTACAGCCACTCCATGCATCGAGGTTGGACATGCGCATCACAATCGTGCTCCTGTTCGTCCTGTTCGCCTCCACCGCGTTCGCCGCCGACCTGCCGGCCTGGGAGTTCGAGGATCCCGACCTGGTGGACTGGATGGGAAATGGCCAGGTCCGCGACCTGCATGTCTCAGACGGCTGCCTGCGCGCGGAGGTCGGTGACGACGATCCCATTGTGGTGTCCCCGCCGGTACCCCCATTCCCGACATCCATTGGCCAGCGCGTTGAGATCCGCATGTCGAGCGATCGAGCCGGCGTCGCGCAGCTCTTCTGGGCGCCGAACACCGAGGGGCCGTACGGCGGCTTCCAACCCGACCGCGAAACCGTCTTCCAGGTCAAGGGGGACGGCGAGTTTCACGTCTATACCATCTACCCCTTCTGGCACGGTGACCCGCAGATCATCGGCCTGCGCCTAGATCCCCCCGATGACGCGCACATAACGATTGACTTTGTGCGAGTGACCGAGATACCCACCCCAGAAACGGATGCGACCGCATGGGATTTCGCAGACGATGTTGCGGGCTGGCGTGCGCTCCAGGACATCGAGATCAATCACGTCGCAGGGCGCCTCGCCGGACGCGTCACCGGCCCCGCTCCGATTCTGATGTCTCCACGGTTCGCCGCAGAAAGCCCCGGCCTCAGTTGGGCGACCATCCGCATGCGGGTTGATGCGGGCCGGGCAGGGGAGTTGCAAGTCCTGTCCGCAGGAGCCCCCGGCATGGCGCGCCGATCGTTTCAGGTGATTGCCGACGGCCGGTTTCACACGTACAACGTGCTCGCGGCGGGACCGCAGCCGGGCGGCGCGGGAGTCATCGGGCTGGGCCTCGCGCCTTCGCTGGCGACCGATGCCCGCTTCGAGATCGAGAGCATAACCCTGGCGTCGGAGCCGGAAGGCCGGACGGATCTGGAACTGGTTGACTTCAATCCCGAACGCGCAGTGACACGAGCCGACCGCGAGTCCACCATCATCTGCATCCTGCGCAACCGCGGAGGCGAGCCGGCCCGCGGCCTGCGCGCCACTCTCAGCGCTCCTGAATGGCTGACCATCGTCAGCGCGCCGTCCGTCGAGGCGGCGCCTGATGCCCCGCTGCGCGTCACGCGCCAGGCGAGGTTCCGCTGGTCGCTGCGACCTACCCGCCCGGGCGACGCCGAGTTCACCGTCACGGTGGAGGGCGACAACATCGAGCCGCAGACCTATCACACAACGGTGGCGTATCCCGCGCCCCAGCCCGCGAAGCCCGCGACAGCCGATGGCAAGCCCTACGTCCCCGAGCCGCGGCCCGCGCAAGACGACTGGCAGGTTGGCGTGTACTACTTCCCGGGCTGGGACACCGGGGGCCGGTGGGATCCCATCAACCGAGCCCGCTTCCCGATCCCGTACCTCGGGTTCTACCGCGAGGGCGATCCGGAAGTCGCGGACTGGCACATCAAGTGGGCGGCCGAACACGGCATAGACTTCTTCATCTACGATTGGTACTGGATCCAGGGCTCGATGCACCTCACCCACGCGCTGCACGACGGCTACATGAATGCCCGCTACAAGGACCATCTCAAGTTCTGTCTGCTGTGGGCGAATCACAACCCGCCGGGCACGTCGTCAGAAGAAGACCTGCTGAACGTCACCCGCTACTGGCTCGACAACTACTTCAAGCTGCCGCAGTACCAGACGGTTGAGGGCAAGCCGCTGGTGGTTCTCTTCTCGCCGGGCCGCCTGACCGAGGACATGGGGAGCGCGGCGGTGGCCGCAGCGTTCGAGAAGATGCGGGCGCTGTGCCGCGCGGAGGGCCTGCCCGGGCTGTATCTCGCGGCGTGCGCCGTTCCCGCGCAGGCCGCGCGGCTCGCGCGCGAGGGCTACGACGCGGCGACCGGCTACAACTACCCCGCCGCCGGTTCTGAGGGCAAGCGCTGGGCGCCGTACGCCACGATGGTCACGGGGTATGAGGAGATCTGGAAGGAGTTCCTCGACCGCGACGAGATCAAATGCATCGTCCCGCTCGCCCCGGGTTGGGATTCGCGCCCGTGGCACGGCGACCACGCGCTCGTGCGCTATGACAACACGCCGGAGCTTTTCGAGGATATGTGTCGGCGCGCGAAGGCGCTGCTCGAGGAGCGAGAGCAGCCGCCCAAGCTGCGCATGGCGATCATCGAGGCGTGGAACGAGTTCGGCGAGGGGTCATACATCGAGCCGACCAGACCGTACGGCTTCGGCTATCTCGACGCCATCCGGCGGGTCTTCACCGAGGCCCCGGAGCAGCATGCGGACGTCGTGCCCGAGGATATCGGCCTCGGGCCGTACGACGTGAAGATGCCGCCCGAGGCGCTTGACAAGCGTGCCTGGGAGTTCGAGACGCCTGGCGACGCCGAGGGC
This sequence comes from Armatimonadota bacterium, assembly GCA_020354555.1. NCBI lineage: Bacteria > Bacillati > Armatimonadota > Armatimonadota bacterium. The sequence goes on from CP070648.1 coordinate 2,535,905, forward strand.
TGGGACAGCGTGATGCAGATGACCGATGTGCGCGCTGAAGACGGGTCTCTCAAGGCGACGACCATCGGGGGCGATCCCGCGTTCTTCGGCCCGGCGGTGGAGATAGACGCCGCGCAGTATCGGCGCGTCTTGGTGCGCATGCGCGTGGATGGGCCGGAGGCGCCCGGCTCGGCCCAGCTCTTCTGGCGCAGCACCCTGCTCGCGGAAAGCGAGGCGACGAGTTGCCGGTTCGAGATCATCGCCGACGGGGAGTTCCACGAGTACGTGCTCGACGTCGGGAATGTGCCGACCTGGGCCGGGGATATCCAGCGGCTGCGCCTCGATCCCGGCTGGACCGCCGGGATGCAGGTGGAAGTGGATTACATCCGCGTGGTCGAGTAGCCCGCACTATTCATGGGCGTCACAGGTCGGCGTTGCTGAGTCTCAAGGTCCCGGGTCTCGCCGCGCGGAGTTATTCACGTAGATGACGCTGTACGCTCGGCTCCTCGCGCGTGAGGGCTTCACGGAACTCGAGGATGTACGATGACCACAGGTCCGGCTTGAGATACCGGCCGCGGTCGCGCTGCCACGCCATTTTGAAGAAACACCCGAACCCTCCGGCCTCGTGAACCGCGCCGAGCGCATCCCTGGCGGCGGTTGGCGGGCCGCCCCCGTCCGTGCCCGTGTCGGGATCGGCCCACCGGGATCCTGGGTGTTCGTAGGGATAGCCGTACTTGTGGTACAGCTTGCCCACCGGCTTATGGTACTTCCGCCACGCCTCTCGCAACGTGGCGCGTATGCCCAGGTCACCCTCCGGCACATTGACCTCGGGGTCATCGTATCGCCCGCCGTGATAGCAATAGACATCTATCAGGTCAACTGCCGGATCTGCGGCGAACCGATCCAGCACCTCGGATGACCCGGATAGACACACGAGCGGCGAGGCGCCCGAGCGCCGCTTGTGCTCCTCGCACAGCCGCAGCCACCGGTTGATGTAACCGGACGGAGCGCGCTTCGCCTCACCGAAGGGGCTGAGAATGTACGCCACATCGCTCAGCGTTCCGAGCAGCCGCCGCACGTAGGCTTCCTGGTACTCCAGTGCCCGCCGATTCTCGAAGAACTCCGGGATTGCCTTGTCACCGGGTAGGCCTAGCTCATTGACGTTGTTCTCGGGGTGGAATGGGTGTCCGCGCCAGTGGAGCGGGTGGTCTATCGCGTGCTCCGTGAAGATGCCGACCACCGGCACGATGCCCTTCTCGTTGAGGAATTTCAGCCGCGCGCGAAGCGTCTTGAAGTAACTCTCATCGAACCGATCGAGATCGAATCGCGGCCCGCCGAAGACCGTCTCCCCGGGCCCCGTGCGCATCCACGGGTATTCGTGTTGGCGGGTGCCCTGCTCAAGGTCGCGGCGAACATTGACGACCTCATTCCACGCTCCGAAGTCAATCGCGCCGAAGTCGCCCACCCACAGATTCATGCCGTAGGGCAGCATCATGACGTCCACGATCTCCGCTATCTCGTCCAGAGAGCGACCCATAGCGGCGTGGTGAGACATCTGGCCGACCAGGAATGTAGGACGGTCGTTGACGGCGACGAGGCGCCCTTTCACGGTCAGCGACCTAACGGGCTCCGCCGGCGACGCGGCCGCCGGTGACAGCGAGACTGCGAGAGCGATAACGGCGTGGATCACGGTTTCCCCCGAGCTTTGGCAATCATACCAGACAGCGCACCAACGGCACGATACACCGACGCGGGCCGGCGCCATCCGGCGCCCAGCGGCGCCTCGGTCAGCCTATTCGAACTCCACAGTATCGCCGTCCTGCGCCGCACCGTGAGCAGAGAGCCATTCCCCGAACGCCCGCAGCGCCTGCTCGCGCGTGAGACGCTTGCCGCGAAGGAACGTCTGCAGTTCGGCAACCGCCGCGCGTGATGCGGCTCGCGCCTGCAGCGCCGCCGCCAGCCATTCCACCACCACCGGCGAGAAGGCCTCAAGCACCGATGCGGCCGAGGCGTCGGGCGGCACGTCAAGCGCGCGCTTCACGGCAGCCGCTTTCGCCGGATCCGTTTCCGCGTGCAAGGCGGACTCCAACTGCCCCAGCCGCGTTGCCAGATCACTGAGTTCTTGCTTCAACGCCTCACGGCAAGCCGCTAGGATTCCCTCCGGCGCGACCAACTCAATGTCCTCACCGAGCGCCAAGCCGCAGTCGGGACACGTCGGCCCTCGGAGTAGCGCCTCGTGCAGCCGTCCGCCCGCGCAGTGCCGCTCCATCTGCGCGCGCAGGTTCGCTTCCACGTCAGCAGCGCGGCCGCTCAGCCCTAACCGTGCCAATGCGAGCAGCGCGCGGAACTCGGCCGCCCGTCGTGCATCCGCATATGCCCGGAACCGCGCCACGGAGTGCACCTCGGCGTGGTGCCGCTGATAACGAGCCGCGTAGTCGGCAACGAGCGCCGTCGCTTTCTGCCGGAATGTCGTGCGCTCCGGGATAATGCGCTCGCCTGCCGCAAGCATGCTCAGAATCTCCTCACGCGCCGCCGCCGGCCCCGCGTCCGCAATCCTGAGGCGCGCATCGCCGAGATAGCGGAACATCAGCGCGGCCAGGTCGGCGTCGACACGCAGGAACTCGACAAGAGCCGCGAGGCCCGCCACCGCGCCCGCCAGTTCGCTCCTGGCGGCGACGGCGGCGAGCCCTTCAGCCGCGTCCGCATCGCGCTCAATCGTGCCAGCCAAC
>CP070648.1:2538712-2543741 GCA_020354555.1 Armatimonadota bacterium
CCACCCCTGCGCCTCCTGCCGGTGATCGCGGCGCCGTCGCGGCGGAAGCAACGCCGCCAACCGGTGCTGCGTCGGTGTCCGTCCCGCAGGCCCTGGCGGCCTCCGTTCCGTACATGACCCCCGGCAAACCGGTGGCGCCGGCCGCAGAAGCCCCAGCTCTTGGCGAGGAAATCCCGCTCGAGGCAGCGACCGAGCCTGCGGAGGCGGCGCCGGAAACGCCGCCACAGGCCGCGGTTGAGCCAACGGAGATCGCCGTTCCCGCGTGGATGCTGAGCCCGAATCAAGCCGAAGCCGCTGCGCCTACTTCGCCGGCGGAGCCGACGGTGCCCGCGATGCCTTTATCCCCGCAGCCCACGCGCCAGCCTTCCGCGCCGGCTACGCCGCCGCCGACAGGAGAGAGCGCGGCGTTCGTGGATGTCACGATTCGCAACACCTGCTCGCAGCCCATCACGGTCGAGGTGCCCGAGCCCTCGAACAAGCGCGTCACCATCAATCCGAGGAGCGAGACGATCATGAAGCTCGCGCCGTCCCCCTCTACGGCGGTGTCGGCGTGGTTTGGCGGGCGCGCGCAGGAGGCGGGGTCAGTTCACACGAGCTTCCATCCCGTGCGCGCCGGCGGAACGTGGATAGTCGAGCAAGCCGGTGCGACGGGGCTGACGATTCGAGAGGGCAGCTAGGCGGGTCTGCGAACACCAAGCGACCGAGTTGCGGCACTGAAGGGCGACTGCGGCGGACGTTTGGCGTGGTGGTGACTTCTGACGATGCGCGCGGCGCCTCGTGCGCAATCCGGCCCCGCTGCGCGCCGTCCCGGCCGATACGGCCCGACCCGCCCGAGATGAGCATCGGGCGGGCCGGCAAGCTGAGGCGTCCCGTCGAGATGGGAGCCATCGCAATAGTCCGGCAGCGAGGTCCACAACTGCTCTGGCCAAGCCGCGGATTACTGGATCTCGTTCGGCGCAGAAATCAGCGCCATGGCGGCGTAGAAGCTGAGCCGCATGTACTTGACGTGACCGTCCGCGAACATGATGGTCATCGAGATCGGGATGCTTGGCGGGGTGCCGCCCAACTCGACCGGGATGACGTGGTCGTTCTGGTACTCCTGGCTGTAGCCCTCGTGCGCGCCGTAGGATAGGCACCCACCCATCGGCTTCCACACCGGGTCGTCGAAGTTGCCCACAGCATTCGAGCAGGCCCAGTACTCCTGTGGGTCATCGGTGTCGTTGACGTAGCCGATGATGATGCAGGCATCCCACATCCGCCCGATGTCCTCGCCGTAAGTGCCTGCCGCGACTCCTGCGCCGTAGGGGTAGTGAACACAGCCCCACCAGTAGGAACCGCACCACTCCCAGCTATACCCGTCGTAGTCGGAGCCGGGGTTGACGTTACCGACCTTGCGCACGCCGACGGCGGGTCCGGAGGTCAGGACTTGGGTCGTGATCCTGAACCAGTCTGCCCGCCGCATCAGGGTCGGACACTGGAACAAGTCGAGGCTCTTGACGTACGGTGTCAGCACGTCCGCCAACTGCCAGTAGTCCAGAGAACCGAGGTTGGCCGCATTGGCCGCCGCCCGCGTGAGCGACCCGTTGGCCGCGTCAATCGGGTGCGCCGTTGCCTCGTCGCCACTGCCGTTGGCCGCCGGCAGCACCTCGTCATAGTCCTGCGCGTACATCAGCGCCGCCAGTGCGATCTGCTTACAGTTCGAGATACACGTCGCCTTTCTCGCCGCCTCCCGCGCTCGAGCGAACACGGGGAACAGGATGGCGGCGAGGATTGCGATTATCGCAATCACAACCAGCAACTCGATCAGGGTGAAGCCGCGATTCTTCCGCATATGACCTGCCTCCTTTTTCGTCATGCGAAAGCCGTTTGCTCACCGACCAGATATGACAGCTCGATGCCCTGTAGTCTTCCTCACCTCCTTGCGGGCGCATAGTCGCGCAGTTGTTCCGTTTCATGCCAAGCCAAATGCGGCCGCGTGAAACGCCTGCCGCAACCGCGGATAGGTCGCCTGGCGCATGCGTGACACGCTTGGTCGCATCGGCGCGAGAACCGACGCTTGCTCCGATTCGGCCGCTTCAGCCGTATTCCGAGTTGGATTGCCGCTCGGAGCGGCCCACTAAGGGAAGAGGTTCACCATTTGGCGGCGACTTCCCTGCACGTCTCCGACGCGGTTGTGGCTTTTCTGCCCGGTTGGGTTTCTTGCGGCACCACGGCCTCTAGGGGGCTGGATAAAGGGTGAATCCTCGCCCAGAAGCACGGACTCCGATGACTTGGGCTTCGGTCCGGGGCGGATCCGAGCGGGTGTGAGCGGCGTAGCTGTGCATGGCGGAGTCATGGTACGATGTGGCTGCCAGGGAACTGAGAAGCGACGGATTCCGTTGCGCGTGAGGTGCGGGGAGAAGGAGGCTGTGAAATGGGTGATGACTGCAAGGCCCCTAAGGCGGTCACGACGTGCTCTCGGCCGGAGATACCGCTGTGGTGTATCGGCTGGCTGTTCACGATCGGGTATCTCAAGCTGACGTTCTGGAAGGCGGTGCTCGCGCTCGTCATCTGGCCGTACTACATAGGGGTCGCTGTGAGATGACGCGGGGCAGGTGAGTCGCACGATGGGGCAGCGGGGTGCCGGAAGCGTCGGGCCTCAGCGCTCCTAAGACCAATCAGGGAAGCGGATCACGGGCCAGCCGTGATGTGTCTCGCTTCGAGTCTTGATTGACCCCGCGTATCCTGTGGTGATGCTCACGGCGAGTGGAAACGGCCCGACCTGGAGCGCTCTTCCCCGCGCGGGAGACGGAGGATGGGGTGGTGGGCCGTGCATGATAGAAGCGATAACCTTTCCGCCGGTGGGGATCGAGGCTGAGATCGTGGTTGCCGGGTGGTCGCGGGCGCGCGCTTGGCGCATAAGGAAAGGAAACCCGGTCGCTTGACCGTCGTCTCTGGCGCCAAGCGGGCTAAGATCGCTGGTTCGAATCGCGGCAAGCTCGCCCGCGCAGCGCGCGAACCGTCACCAGCCACCAGCCCGCCACCAGGCTCTGCCAGCGACTGGACGCACCAGCCGGCGCACACGCTTGACGCGTGCCGAAGACTCCGCTACTGCGGCTGCAGGCTGAAGTTGACGTAAGTTGTATTGCCGGCGGTGACGATGACGCCCTTCTTCGCCTGTGGCAGGTAGCCGGGCCGGCTCGCCTGCATAACGTAGGTCCCCGGCGGCAGGTCGGCGTTGATCTCATAGATTCCCCACGGGGCGGTGGTCGTAGTCGTCGCCCAGATGATACCCCCGCTGCGGGCGAATACGGTCGCCCCGATGAGGTTCGCGCCGGTCACCCGGTTCTTCACCTGCCCTTTAAGCTTGCCAGACACCGACAGGTTGAAGTTGACGTAGGTATAGGCAGCTTCGGATATCGTAATGTTATGCTTAGTCTGGCGGACATAACCGGCCTTGGAGGCGACCGCAGTGTAGGTGCCCGCCGCCAATCCGCCCACTTGGTAGATGCCCCTTGCATCAGTGGTCGTCGTTGCCCTAAGCACATCCGCCTGATACACCTTCACCGTCGCACCCGCTAGGTTCGTCGTTGTGCCCGCCTGTCTGACTTGTCCCTTCAGGAGCGGGTCCAGATTGAAGTTCACGATGCTCGTCGCACCCGCGGTGACGACGATTCCCTTCTTGGCCTGCGACAGGTAGCCGGGCTGGCTCGCCTGCATAACGTAGGTCCCCGGCGGCAGGTCGGCGTTGATCTCATATACGGCCCAGTCCTTGGCTCTGGTCTTCGCCCAGGTGATGCCGCCGCTGCGCGCGAAAACGGTCGCGCCGGGCAGGTTCCTGCCCGTGGTCCTGTCCTTGACCTGGCCCTTGAGTCTGCCCGAAACGGCCAGGAAGAAGTTGCGGTTCGTTACGCTGCCGGCGGCGATCGGCACGTCAAGCTTGAACTGTCGGACGTAGCCCGCGTGGGAGGCTACCGCATCGTAAGTACCATCCGGGAGCCCGCCGATCCGATAGATGCCGCCACCGTCGGTGTTTGCGCTAGCCTTTAGCACATTGCCCTGATAGACGCGCACCGTCGCCCCGGCGAGGTAAGTGGTGGTGCCCGCTTGGCTTACCTGCCCCGTCAACTGCACAGGGTAAAGGTTGAAATTGACGTATTGGCCGTCCTGGCCCGGCGTAATCCGCACATCGGACTTGCTCTGGTTGCCATAGCCAGCCTTGCCTGCCGTCAGAACGTACGCGCCAGGCAACAGGTTTGGCACTGAGTACAACCCGGTGAGCCCCGTCACGTCCGAGCCCTTCAGAGTCCCCTCTTGACGCGCTTCGACTGTCGCGCCAGGAAGGTTAGTGGTCGTGCCGCGCCGGCGCACCTGGCCAGCCACGTCGCCGCGGCCGCCGCCGACCACAAGGCCCCATCCGTTATCCGCCACGTAGGCGTACCCGCCCGCGACCGCTACACTGTAGACATTGCCCGGCGTGTCTAAGTAACCGACCTCGACCGGCGCCGCCGGGTTCGTGATGTCAATCACCCTGAGACCGGCATTATAATCCCCGACGTAGGCGTACCCGTCCGCGACCGCCACTCCCACGGCCAGGCTTGGCGTGTCTAGGTAACCGACCTCCACCGGTGCCGCGGGGTTGGAGGTGTCAACCACTGTTAGACCAAACCAATCCGCGACGTAGGCGTACCCGTCAGCAACCGCCACCCCATAGGTGTACCCAGGCGTGTCACAAGAGCCCACCTCGAGGGGCGCCGCGGGGTCGGAGACGTCAATCACCCGCAGGCGGCCATATACATCCGCGACGTAGGCATACCCGCTCGCCAGTGCTATGCCATAGGCCAAGTCAGGCGGGTGGCAGGAGCCGACCTCGACCGGCGCCGCGGCGTTCGAAACGTCGATCACGCGCAGTCCGCTGGCACCATCCGCGACGTAGGCATACCCGCCCGCAACCGCCACATGATAGGCAGTGCCCGGCGTGTCAAGAAAGCCCACCTCCAGGGGCGCCGCGGGGTCGGAAACGTCAATCACCCGCAGGCCGGCAGACCCA
>CP070648.1:2543841-2612178 GCA_020354555.1 Armatimonadota bacterium
CCACGGCGCACGATCTGGTCGCGCCCGGCGAACTGGAGGCGCTCAAGCGCAGAGACTTGCGCGCGCTGGACGAGGGAATCCGCGTGACGTTCATGCCGGTATTCTGGGCGGTCGGCCGCAAGGGCACGTGAGGCCGTGCCTCGTCGGCGGAGATCCGATCGGCGCGCGGAGCGGCAGCGGAGGTCAGAGTGACGGAGAAACCCAAGGTCGCCATCGTTGGGGCGAGCGGCATCGGCAAGCATCACGGGAAATGGTACGCCATGGAAGGCTGCGAGGTCGTCGCCTTTGTCGGGACCTCGGCGGAGTCGGTGGCCCGGACCCAGGAAGCGATGGCGCAGATATTCGACTTTCAGGGGCAGGGATACACGGACATCAGCCGGATGCTGGCGCAACACGAGTTGGACGCGGCCAGTGTGTGCAGTCCGCATCAACTCCACCGCGAGCACTCCCTGGCCTGTCTCGAGGCCGGGGCGCACGTGTTGTGTGAGAAGCCCCTGGTGTGGGACGTCGCCAAGTCGCCCGAGGATGTGCTGGCGGACGCCAAATCCATGATCTCGGCCGCCGAGCGAGTGGGCCGCATGCTCGCAGCCAACACGCAGTATGTGGCCGCCATCAAGCCGTACCTCGCGCTCTACGAGCAACACCGCGGACCGCTGAACCGATGCGAGCGTCTCGATTTTCGGATGGAGTCGAAGGGCGGCGCGAGCGGCCCCAACCAATACGACGAGATCTGGATAGACCTCGCGAGCCATCCGCTGAGCCTGATGCTCAGGCTGCTGCCGGGCGCGATGTTCGTCGCGGACTCCGCTGACTGCGTGATCCGGCGCGACGAGGTCGTAGCCGTGTTCGCGATGGAACTGCCGGGCGGTGAGCGCTGCCCGGTGACGATAGAGCTGCGCAACGTCTACGACGGCCCGATGGTGCGCCGGCTTGGCGCCGACGGCTTCACGGCTGACCTCTCGGGCGCGAATGACGAGCGCGGCATCTATCGAACTCACGTCACCGTCGGTGACGAGCGGGTGGTGTGCGAGGACCTCGTGCACACCTCGGTGCGGCGGTTCGCGGAGGCGGTGCGAGGCGAGGGCGGACCCCTCGCGACGGCGGCGGAGGCGTACGCCAATCTCGAGATCCAACTTGCGTTGTACGGGGCGGCGCGTCGGGAATAGGCCACGCCGCAGTCCGCGCGCGGGGCTGCCGCATCGCGGCCGTCGCTGGACGGCCCCCGTATGCGATTGCCGCATTCGGCGGGCCGGGGTATAATGACAGGTGGCGCGGAGCAGCTCTCCCGCGCGCAGGAGGAAGTGCTATGCTAGCCAGGGCCAGGCTGTGTCGTGTTGCGGTGACGGCCCTTGTCGCGATGTGGTTGTTGGCGCAGATGTGCGGCGCCGACCGTATCGCGTATCAGGGCCGTCTCGTGATGGGCAGCCGAGGCATTGTCGTCATGAGCGGCAACGGGGACAACCCGGTTGAATTGCCGCACCCCTCCGCGTCGGATCGCATCACGCCCGCTCTCAGCCCCGACGGCACCATGCTCGCCTACGCGGCCATGGCCGACGATGCGTACAAGATATGGATCGTGCGGCTCGGCGACAACAACTCGCCCGCCGCCGCGCCGGTTCAGGTGACCACCGGCGACCCCGACGACGAGCAGCCCGCCTGGTCGCCCGATGGTCGGCGCATCGCCTATGTGTCCGGGAAGGCCGAGGAACGAGGGCTCTACACCATATCGGTCGAAGGCGGCTCGCCGTCGTTCGTGACGGCCCTCGGGAGCGATTTCCGCAGCGCGTGCCCCCACTGGTCGCCGGACGGATCGCGACTCGTCTTTACGCGTGACGAGAAGCTCTTCATCGTGGGAGCGGACGGCGGCAGCGCACGCGAGCTGACCGATGACGGCATGTACCCGTCGTGGTCGCCCGACGGAAGCCAGATCGCATTCTTCAGACAGAAGCAGGAATCAGCGCTCAGCCTCATCTCCCCGGGAGGCGGAGCGCCTCGTACGCTGGTCAACCACGTGGGCTTCTTCGGCGAGACCGCATGGTCGCCCGACGGGAAGTCCATCGCCTTCAAGGCGGACGAGGTTGACGGCGTCGAGGGGAGCCTGTGGGTCGTCACCGCCGCTGGGGGCGAGGCGAAGCCTCTGCGGTCGTACGGCGTGCCCCACGGGTATCTCGACTGGTCGGCGAGCCCGGTGCAGGTCGCAGCGGCACCGACTCCGGAAGAGGTAGTCGTCTCTGACGCCAGCCCACGTCCCTCCGGCGAACAGGCCTCTGGGACAGCGGCGACGACGCCGAAGCCCGCGCCGATGCGGCTTGCCATGGCGACCGAGGAATCGAGCAAGCAACCGCCGAAGCCCGCGTCGGTCAAGCCGTCTCCGCAAGTGACGGCGTCAGTGAAGGCGAGCCCCAAGCCGGCGGCATCGGTGACGCCGACGTCGCCGCCGCCGGAGCCCGTGCAGTCGGCGTCCGCGTCCGAGGAACCGGCCAAGCCCGTCGAGGCGCTGGCGCAGCAGCCACCCGTGCGGATACTTTCGCCTGCCGACAATGCGACGGTACGCGGCCTGACCAAGGTGACGGTCAGCAAAGACTCGCCGGGCGGCTATGTCGGCTTCTTCGTGGACGGCACGTTCGCCAAGGCGACCGTAGCGCCCTTCGAGATGGAGTGGGACACGCGGCCGAGCGGGGATGGGCCCCATACGATTCAGGTGACGGCATACGGCGAAGCGGGCCGTATCGAGGGCACGGCTGAAGCGCGGGTAGAGGTCCGGAATGCGATTAGCGCTGACACGCTGCCCGAAGAGGGAGTGGCACTGCGCTATCGCTACAAGGAAAAGGAGAAGTGGGATTACGGGATCCGCGTCACGGCTCAGGCGGGCGCCAAAGGAGAGGTCCCAATGGCTGCCGTGGCCGCTCAGGCCGGGACGCTGGATGCTCTCATCACACAGCGTGTGGAGTCGGTAGGCGAGGCCCCGCAACAGGAATCGGGGCGCCCGGGAACGCCGGGGGCTGCCCCGCCCGGCGCGGCGGGGCCCCCGGCCGGCGGGGAGCCGGCCGAGATGGAAACGATAGCGACCATCATCACGCAAGTCAGGACTGGGAGATTGGACGCCCCAGGCACCGGAGGACGGTTGCCACAAGTGGGGCAGGCTGGGCGGTCGAGGCAGAACTTGGAGGGCGAGCTGACGCCCCTGGCGGGAGGAGGGAGCCAGCCGATCGCGCTGGGGAATCTGTCCATCGTGTTCCCGGAGGAACCGATCAAGATAGGTGACAAGTGGACCGCGCCGATGACCGTGCTGCCGCTGCTGCGGTCGAACGCGGTGGCGCGCGTGACCGCAGAGCACACCGCCGAGGCGCTGCAGTGGGAGCAGGGGCTGGAAACCATCCGCATCGTCTCCACCTTCAAGGTGGGATCGCTTCCGGTCGGACTCGCTGGCATGTCCATGCTCAACGTTACGGGCACGCGGACAACGTGGTTCGCGTACAAGGAGCATCAGGTCCTGCGGATAGAAGACACGGTTCAAGGCGTTTTCAATCAGAAGGCAGCGCTTGCGGCGGCGCAGACGGCCGCAGCGCCGGCGACGCGCACGACCGGTGCCGGACAGGTGGGGCGGCGCACCGCAGGCCCGGGCACTGCACGAACCGCCCGGCCGTCAGGAGGGTTGGCGCTGCGCCTCGGAGGGGGACGCGACAGGCAGCCCGCTGGGACCCGGCCGAGCCCCGCGACCCGCCCCCGCGGAGCGGTTGGGCCGGGCGCTCTGCAACTGCGCCTCGGCGGTGCCCGGGGTGGCCGACAGGCGCCTCGCACAACCACGCGGCGGCAGCCCGCTGCGACGGCGCGCACAAGCCAAGGCGCCGTTGCCGCTGCCACCGCTGCACAGCCGGCGGCGAAGCCGCCGACCCCGACGCTTCGCTACACGCTGACGTTGGCTGCGGCGCGCCAGAAGTAAAGCGCTGGGGTGAGAGCGGCGCGAGCGATGCTGGCTCACTCGGCCTAGCGCGCCGCTAGGCGCAGCTCGCCGTACCCATTGCCCACGTCCTGGGCAGTGATGACGACGCGCAGGAGACCGCGTTCGCTTCGCGTCTCGACGCTTCGAGCCGCCTCGCCTTCCCTCTGCCACAGCGCGCGCGTGCCCTCCTCGACAGGCAGAGAGATCTCGACGGTGCCCGTCGCCTCGATTCGATAGCGCCCGTGGGCAGTGCGCTCAACGTGGGCGGTGGGCTTGACCTCCACGGCGTCGCCGACCCCGAAATCGAACAGCCGCACGAAGGTCCTGCCGTCACCATCGGCATCGGTCGGCCTGGCGTCGGAGTTGTCGAAAGTAATGCGAGCGGCCTCGATGCCAGTAACCCGCCCGAGTCGCCGTCCCTCCTCGTCGAGGGCCGTCATCCCGTCGTAGAAGTCGAGGCCGGCAAGGTGAAGGTGGTTCGGCGTATTCACCCAGCCCGGACCGCTCTCCGATACCAGGAGGAGTGCTGTCTGCGGATCCAAGTCCTCCAGGCGCAGGATCACCGTGCCGTCGCCAGCCGCAGTGGCATCCACGATGCCCCACGCCGTTGAGCGCCCGCCGCCGCCGAAGACCACGGTGCTGCCGGCCAATGCCGGCAAAGATGCACCGCAGGCGCTTGGCCTCATCGTCACGGTCCGCGCCTCGTAATCAGCAGCGATAACGCGTCCCCGCAGTCCCTCCGAAAGGGTGAATCGCAGGTCGCCGATGCCTATATGTCCGGGGCCGCAGAGAAAGGCGCGGTTGATCCGGTTGGCGGAGTGCGAAATGAGGCCAAAGCTGCCGGCGAACGTGAAGCCTCCCTCCGCCTCCAAGCTGCCGCCGCGCGGACAGCTTCCGATGTAGTCATCTCCGTCGGCGGTCTGGACGCGCGCCGCGAAAGACAGCGGATCGGCGTTCCTGACGGGCAGGCTGCGCGCGCTGATCGCCGGAGGGCGCTCGCGGTATGGTTCGAATAGGGAGGCGAATACGCTCGTCAGCGGCTCGCGGGCGGACTCACTGCCGACCTCTTGTCGACGGCACAGGACATACTTGAGCTGGTCGGGATTGCCGGGCCGGAACGGCGGGGTCCCGTCGCACACGAAGACCTGCTGCGACTGCTGCGGAAGCCATGTGATCCGGAGATGGCCGGCGTCCTCGGGCAGGGTCCACAGCGCGCTCCACGGGTTCTCAGCTTCGCCTCGCTGTACGTTGGTCAGGAAACTGAACCCGCTTCCCGCATAACCGTAGAACGGGCCGTCGTAATCGAGGGCGCTGCGCTCGGGATCATCGTAGAAGTTGGCGAATGGCACCTCCGGCCCGGCGAGCGTTCCTGCGGTCTGCGGCGGGGACAGGTCGAGGCCGGTCGCCTCGAACTCGCCGTCCGGCCCGTGGAGCGAATAGTCATGCTGTGTGCCGCCGACGACGCGGAAGATGTCGAGAGCGTAGGGGCCCGCGGGATTATCAACGAGCGCGACGGTGCGGCGATACATCTCCACCTCTTCGCGATAGGCGTCGGGCGCGTCCACCTCGACGAGCTGCACAGTAGCGGACGACGCGAAAGCGACGATCTCGCCGCAGTCGCCGGTCGTCTGCCCCTTGGCGTTCACGACCACCGTGTTGTGGCTCACCGTGTTGCGCGACCAGCCAGGCGGCTCGGGGTCATCCGCCGCGAACTGCGGGTAGCCGAGATCGGGCATGAGCTTGCGCCCGAGCGCGAACAGCTCGATGTTGAGGCGATCGGCGTGGCCGTGGCCGACACCGGTGCCGTAGAACAGCGAGATATCGGCGGGGTGCTCCAGGTCGCGGCCGCGCAGCAGCGCGAGGCCGTAACCCCCGAGATTCTCCGAATCGCGGGGGAAAGCTGGCGGCGGCATCTCGGCCGACGCAGCGGGCTCGTCGAAGATATCCTCATACGTCGCGAAGCCCGGCGCAGTGACCGGCTTCACGCCCGGGAGCGCGTCGAATACATCCGGCCCGTACTCGCGAATCGCGATGCGGGTCATCCACGCGGGAATCGTGACCGAGCCCGCGGTGACACTGCTCGAGTCGCCGATGGCAGGAGTGAAGCCGCCGTGGACGATCATGCGCGGCGGGCCGAGGTAGAGCTGGCGCATGCGCGGCTCGCGGTACAGGTCAACCCCGGCGCCGCGCAGCACCTCCGCGATGCGCGTCAGCGTATTGGCCCAGATGAAGCAGTACCCCGGCGCGGTCTCATGCACCGACAGCCCGTCGCGTGAGAGCAAGTTGACCAGCGCGTAGCGAATGCCTTCGTATTGCATGCCCCGGCCCGTCGTGTGCAGGAGGAAGTCCACGACATCCCCGAGATCCTTCTCGCCTACCATCGCAGCAGTCAGCAGCGTCTCTTGGTGCATCCCGTAGTTGCCGCGGATCGTGGCGTCGTATACACCTTTGACCACTTCATCCACTACGTTGCGCTCGATGTTGGCGCGTATGTCGGCGCCGGACTTGCCCAGGAAACGCTGCGCGGCGCCCGCTTCGTCAATTGCATCGTACACGTTGTCGTACGCCTCGGCCAGCGTTGCCCCGGTGTACGTCTCCCAGATCAGGTTCAGGATCTTGCCGGTGTACGACGGAGAGAACTCCTGCGCGTAACGGGACTGCTTGTTATAGTCCATCGCCGGGTAAACTTCCGCGATGCGGTCGAGCAGAATGATCGCCTGCTGCGCGTAGTGCGGATCGCCGGTCAGCAGGTAGGCGCGGGACAGGTTCAGGGTCATCGGCAGAACATGCCATCGCCACGCCCAGTGATTGTAGTACGCGACGAACCAGTACTTCTTCTCTTCGCCGGGCTTGTGCCAGCCCCAGCCGTCGTCGGGGTAGTCGCCCGTCAGCAGCGACCGGTCGGTCATGCCGGAATCGAGGAACGCCCGGAAGTCGTTGGATGGGTACTCCTCGCCCCCGACCGGACACTTGACCTTGAACGGGCGGTCGAGGTCTATCGAGAAGGAGTAGTTACCGTGCTTGAACGCGTCGCGCCCATGGATGGGGCAGCCGGAGAAGCTGATGTTGAAAGCCCGCGGCGCCTCCGGCGGCGTGACGAGGCCGGCGACCCATTCGTCGCTGCGACCGCGCCATGCATCGGCCGCTTTGACAATGGAATCGGCAATCGCCTGCGCCCCCGGGTATTCGGCGATGTTGCGGCGGGCGCGGGCGATCTCTGCGCCTGTGTGCAGCGCGCGGCGGGTCTTGACTGAGCGCATAGGTGCCTCCTCGGGGACGGCGGGCATCGCGAACGCGATCGCGAGGGCAAGGGTGAGCGAGGGGGTGATGCAATTCACAGCGATCCTCCGCGAGGTGATTCGGCATGCGCCGGGGCCCGCCCTGCCGAGGCTGTCTGGAGGATGAATCCACTCCACAGCGAAGTTAGAGCCCAAGCCATGAATGGCGAGAAGCCTTGGCGAGATCCTGCGCTTCGTTTGGCACAGCATCTCGGCTGACGACACGGGAGGGTCACGCATGACCTCGCGGGAACGCCTGCTGGCGCTGCTTCAGGGCAGGCCGGTTGATCGCTGCGGCGTGTGCACCTACACCCACGACGGGCTCAACAACTCCCGCCTGAGAGAGGAGCCGAGTTGTGCGGAGATGATGCCGGTCATCGACGCGGAAACAGAGATCTTCCTCGGCTGGGGGCCCAAGGTTGAGCCCAACGTATTCCTGTCCACATCACCCGACATCTCCATCTCCGAGGAGGAGCACCCCGAAGACGACCACGTCGTGATTCGCTCCACGCTCCACACGCCGAAGGATGATCTGCATTCCCTGTGCGTGAGGCACGACGGCGTCGCGACGACGTGGAAAGTGGAGCACTATCTCAAGACCGACGAAGACGTCGAGCGGTTCCTCTCCATGCCGTACGTTCGCCCGCGCGTTGAAGACAATGATTTCGCTGGGGCCCTGGCGCGCGTTGGCGAGCGGGGGCTGGTCGAAATCGGGATGGCCGACCCGATCTGCTACGTTGCGGACCTCTTCGAATTCGGCGACTGGACGATAAGAGCGTGGCAGGACCGCAAGACGATCCGCCGGTTGCTCGACGCGATAGCGCCTCGCGTGTACGATTGGCTCGACGGCGTGCTCGCGCTGGGTATCAGCGGCACGGTGTTCAGGCTGTGTGGCCCGGAATACGCGAGCGAGCCGTACGTGAGCCCTGCGCTGTTCCGCGAGTTCGTGACCGAGTATGATCTGCCCATCGCGCGCAAGATGCATGACGCCGGATGCTACCTGCGCCTGCACAGCCATGGGCGGCTCGGCAACGTGCTCGACCACATCATGGAACTGGAGCCGGATATTCTCGAGCCCGTCGAAGGACCGCCGAGCGGAGACATCACCATCGGCGAAGTGGCGCGGCGCGTGGGGCGCGACTGCGTGCTCATGGGCAACCTCGAGCCGCGCGAGTTGGAGTTCGCCGATGCCGAGGTGGTTGACGCGCTCGTGCGTGAGATCATGGCATCGGTGGCCGGTCATTCGCCGTTGATCGTCGCTCCGACCGATATGCCGATCGCCTTCCCGCTGTCGCCTGTCTACGCGCGCAACATCCGACGCTACGTCGAGGTGGTGTTGGAAGAGGCGGGCGAGTATAATTGAGGATAAGCTCGGCGCGAGTCGAGTCACGCCGCGTGCTGCTTGCGGAGAGCTGACGGCTCGGGCCCGAGGGGAACCGCGACGCAGCAGACAAGGAACGCAATGAGTGGCGGCTGTGCTGCGAGGAGACGGACGCGCGAGTGGCGTGTGGAACGCGTGGTGGCTCCGGGGCGAGGGTACCACGCCGCGCTGACGCTCGTATCCGACGGTACGGAGCAGGCGTTGGTCAAGGACTACTCGGGCAGCGGGCCCTTGTTCCGCTTGGTCGCGGCGCCGTGGCTTGCGGCGCGGGAGGCGCGAATATACCGGCGATTGGCGGGCACCCGCGGGGTGCCGCGCTCCTACGGCCGGTGGGGGCGCACCGGGGTGCTGCTCGAATACGTCGACGGGCGCAACTGCCAGGAAGTCGCGCAAGGCGAAGTCGGCTCGTGTTTCTTCGACCGCCTGCGCGAGGTGGTGAGCGCGATCCACGGGCGCGGCGTGGCGCACTGCGACCTCAAGACGGCAGACAATATCGTGGTGACGCCCACGGGCGAACCGATCATCGTGGATTTCGCGCAAGCCATCAGACGTCCAGCGCGATGGAATCTTCTGGCGCAGGCGATCTATCAGCGCTTCGAGCGCGACGATTGGCTGGCACTCTCGAAGCTCAAGGCACGGCTGGCGCCGGGACTGTTGACCGAAGTGGAGATTCGCGCGCTGCGGTGGCGCAGCCCGGCTGAGCGGTTCGTCCGCGCGGTACGTGACCGCCTGCGGGCGCTGTCCCAGTGGGCGTTCGAGGCGGACGCGCGCGTCTCGCGCGCGCAGGAGAGAACTCGCGAGCGCGGCGCGTCGGCGCGAGTGCTGGCGCGGAAATAGAGATCGCTGTCTGAGGTCATTCCCTATGCCGAGATGCGTCAGATGCGGCACCGAGAATCCTGACGGCCGCTCGCTGTGTTCCCAGTGCGGGGACGATCTGGCCGCTCAAGCGCAGATCGAGGACGACGACACGCTGATCATGCGCCTCGTTACCGGGGAAACGGCACGCCCACGGGAGCAGGCGGCGCGCGCGTACCTGTGGCTCCTCGACCCGACCGGGGAGCAGGTCGAGCGTGCCGCGGAGATCTCAGACGATGAATCGGTGATCATCGGACGGCGGGCGGATTGTACGGTGGTCCTGCCCTCTAACACGGTCTCGCGGCGCCACGCGCGCATCTGGCGTGACGGCGACGACTACCTTCTCGCCGATCTCGGAAGCACCAATGGGACGCTGCTCAACGGCGAGCCCGCCATCGGCGCGGAGCGACTGAACGACCGCGACGAGATCGCAGTGGGCATCTACAAGTTGATATTCCGCAAGACCTGATGCGACAAGGTCGTTGCGTTACCGGAGAGTCCCAGGCCGGGCCGATCATGCCCGAGGGCTGCATTGCGGAAGAGCTTCGGGCCCTGCGATGACAGCCGAAACTCCATAATTGCGTCACACGACCTATGCTCTATCCTGCGGCGGCTTTCGCTATCGCTTTCGTCGTGACCCTCGGCGGCACAGCGCTGCTGCGCCGCCGGCTCGGGGCATTCGTCTCGCGCGAGGCCAAGCCGGGCAAGGAGAGGATTCACCGGCTGTTCCCCAAGCCGCGCAAGCCCCTCGGGGGCGGCGTCGGCATGATGGCGGCCTTCGCCGCCGGTACCCTGGTCGCGGCGTGGCTGCGCGGCGATCCGCCCCGGATGATTGAAGCCGCCCTCGTCATCGTCGCAGGTGCTTGGCTGTTCGCCGCCATCGGCATCGGCGATGACCTGCGCAAGGCGCGCGGGGCGGGCATGTCGGAGCGGAGCAAGTTGCTGCTGCAGATTGCGGCGGGGCTCGCGCTCGGCCTCTACCTCAAGCTGCGCGTGATGGGCGCGGGCGACGTGTACGTCCCGCTCGTCCGCTACACGCTTCACACCGGATGGCTCTATGTCCCGTTCGCGGCGCTGGTGATTATCGCGACGGCCAACGGCGTCAACCTGGCGGACGGCGTGGACGGGCTCGCGGCGGGCAGTGTCGCGATCGCGGGGTTCGCTTACTTCGTCATCGGGTCGTTCTGGAACCCGCAGGTGATGGTCGCGGCCCCGGCGTTGACGGGGGCGTGCCTCGGCTTCCTGGTGCTGAATTACCCGCCGGCGCGCGTGCTCATGGGCGACACGGGTGCGTTGGGCCTCGGCGCCGCGCTGGCCATGATGGCGCTGCTCTCGATGGGCGAGTGGGCGCTGGTGCTCATCGGCGGCGTGTTCGTAATTGACGCGATGTCTGTCATCCTCCAAACCGGAGCGATACGCCTGGTGCGCGGGCCGGTGCAACTCCTGCGCCACCGCACGACGGAGGCCTGGCGGCCGTTCCTGTGCACGCCGCTGCACCATCATTTTCAGTGGTTGGGCTGGCGCGAGCCGCGCATCCTTGCGTTGTTCTGGAGCGTCGGCTTGCTGCTCGTCCTGCTCGGGTTTGCCGACTACGCGCTGCGCGTGGATTGGCCATGGCTCGTCGGGCTGGGGGTGATGGCCGCCTTCCTGGCCGGGGCGGCGTGGCAGAAGGTGGCGCGCGCCAACTTCTTCCTCGGGCTCATGCCGTCGCAGGAAGGGGAGGACCTGCTCGCGCTGTTCCGCGGCATACCCGTGCGCCTGCTCGGCCGTAGGCTGTATCAGCCCTGCAAGGTGACGCCGATACCCGAGAGCGCGGTCGAGTCGGTGGCGGAGGAGAATCTGTGGCGGCCGATGGGGGAGGTCGAGGCGGAGATCATCCTCGGCAAAGTCTACTGCGATCATAAGCTTTACGACCAGGCGATTGGGGAGTGGGAGCAGGTGCCGGTGCGCAACTTGATGCTGCGCGAGGACGTCGTGCTGCGCCTGGCGCGGATCTACTACGCGCGCAATCGGATTCTCGACGCCGTGCGGCTGTGGGAGAGGCTGCCGTCGGCGCGACAGGACAACGGCGAAGGTCTGGGCTCGGTCGTGGCACGCGCCAAGGCCCGCCTCGCCGACCTCGCAGGCAAGTCCTATCGCCAGGCGATGCGCTCCGGTGTCCGCGCCGAACTGGCACAGGCGCGCCGACTCAACCAGGACCTGCTCGAACTCCTGGTTTACGAGCGGGAGAAGCTGGAGGCTCCTGGGGCAGGCGCCCAGGTGCCGCAGGCGACGCACGAGCGCGGCCTCTTCCGACGGATGGAGCGGGCGGTGCTGCGGCGCATCGGCGACCTCGACCAGCGACTGGAAACCCCGGCGCCCGCCGTGCGCGCCGTGCCGGCGGCCGCACTCGACGAGCAGACCGAGGCTGTCGCGCGTCGTCTCGGGATCAGCACACAGGAACTCGTCGAGGCCTTCGCCGCCTGTCCCTACGGAGTCCCTCGCCTGCGATGGTGCGAGGCGGTGGCCGGAGCGTCGCGCAACGAAATCTACCGCATGGAGGCGGAGTGGGCCGGCCCGGAGACCATGATCGCGAAGCGCTATGACCCGGCGCGCATTCAGTTCTTTTCGGCGTGCTACCGGCGGGAGGCCGAGGTCGTGCGCTTACTCCATCAGTACGCGGTCAGCGTGCCGGAGTTCTACGGAGGAGTGGATAACGAGAAGCGTGCGGTGGGGTTCTTCGAGGATCTCGGTGCGGTGACCCTCGCCGGGCGCCTACGCGAGAACAAGCGCGAGGCGCGAGCACGACTGCTGGAGGAGGCGGTCAGAGCGGTCGCGCGGATGCACGCCGTGGCGCGGCGCAACCTGCCGCGGCTTCGCGAGGAGATCCTGCGCATCGACAAGGAAGCATTGAGCGAGCGGTATTACATGGACGCGTTCCGCATCGCGCTCGAACGGCTCGTGGAGACCGCTGGCGCGGAGCTGTCCGCCGATGAGCGGCGGATTGTGGAGGGCCAACTGAGCGAAGTGGCGGCGACCCTCGCGACTCAGCCCAAGACATTCATCCACTTCGAGCTCACGCCGCATCATCTGGCGGTTCGCGGCGATGACTTCGTGGCGTTCGACTTCGAGCAGGCGACGCTCGGCCCGCCCGAGTTCGACCTCGTGACGCTGCTGCGCTCCCCGGACAGCGACTTGCAGGATTCGGAAATCGAGCGCCTGCTCGAACGCTATCGGCTGTGCATGACGGAGTCGGATCCCGATCCCCTGCCTCCTCGCGCGCCCGCAGCCGCAGACTACGCGGCATTGTTCAAGGGACTGTTCTACGCCGGGGCCGCGGCGAATTTCTGGCGCAAATTCGACGACGAGGCGTGGCTGACTCGCTTGCGCTGGTACCTCAAGGACTGGCAGGCCGTGGCGGCGCGCTACCCCGGGCTGGCGGAAGTGGGGCACATGCTGCGCTCCCGCTTCGGGCGCATGCCGCGCGCTTCGGGGCAGGGCAACGGCACAGGTGGCGGAGCGACCTAGCCGGCGCTGCCTCGGGCCCCAATGGCGCGCCTGCGAACCGGGACCCCCTCGGGAAGCGTTCGAGGCGTTCCCGTCTCGGCGCGGGTTCAGCATATGGAGGAGCACCCCACAGATGAGCGACGACGAGGTGGGCCGCTGCTGGGACGAGAACGCGGAGGTGTGGGCGCGGCACGTCCGCGCCGGCTACGATCACTACCGCGATCTCTACAACAACCCGGCGTTCTTCGAGTTCGTCGGTGACCTGGCGGGCCGGATGGTTCTTGACGCCGGCTGCGGCGAGGGCTACAACACCCGGCTCCTGGCGCGCCAGGGCGCGACGATGACCGGCGCGGATATCTCGACGAAGATGATCGAGTTGGCCCGCGCGGAGGAGCAGCGCGAGCCGCTGGGGATACGGTATGAGGCCGCTTCGATCAGCGACCTGTCGCTGTTCGCCGACGCGACCTTCGACGCTGTGGTCTCCACAATGGCGCTGATGGACTGCGCCGATTACGAGGGCACGATTCGCGAGTTCCAGCGCGTTCTGCGACCGGGCGGCTTGCTCGCCTTCAACGTGTGTCACCCGTGCTTCACCTACGCGATTCGCGACTGGGACTACGATGAGAAGGGCGACGTCGTTGGCATTCGGCTCGGGGCGTACTTCCAGCGGGGCTCCCACGTCGAGCGCTGGCGGTTCGGCGCCGCACCCGACTCCGAGGATGCAGATCCGTTCACGGTGATCTACTTCCACCGGACGTTGGCAGAGTTCTTCAACCCCTTTTGCGCGGCTGGGTTCAGCATTGAAGCTGTCGCCGAGCCGCAGCCAACGGAAGAAGCGTGTCAGGCTGATCCACGGCTGCGCAAGCACCGCCTCGTCCCGCAAACGCTCTGTGTCAAGGCGCGCAAGGCCGAGCGGTGAGGAGGGTCGCCGGCAGGCGCAGTGACACAGGACGCGCGGCCCCGCTTGCGTGTGAACTGCGCAGAGGCAAATCCGCGCAGCGCGGACCTCATATGGCACCAGAGCGGCGCGTTCGGACGTGGATCATCGTGAGACCGTCGTGCGCGGTAGTGCCGGTTGCGCGGGGATGAACGAATCTGCCCGGCGCTGTGCCGAAATGCAGGGCGGGGACTCAGCAGGGCGCTCTGTCACCGCAGACACGCCTGCTAGGAACGGCGTCGGCGGCGCAGCCCGCCAAGCACTGCGAGGCCACCCGCCAAGAGCAGAATGCTCGTGGGCTCGGGAATCACCCGGGGGACTATGATGCCGTGGTGATGCTCCAGCAGCGGGATGCCGGCCGCCAAGGGCCACGCCGGGAACCCGCGCTTGCCTGCTTCAACCGCTTGCGCCAGAGGAACCTCGAGTGCCGCCGCGCGCGGCAACTCCACCAGCAGCGTGTACTCCTCGGGACAGTGAACCGCCGTCGCGCTGGGCATCTCGAACGTCGGCGCAACGGGGAGCGATACCACCTGGGTATACTCTTCCGGCGCGTGAGTGCTGGGTGCTTCCCACGTTACCACGGGTGCGACTGTTGGGAGTTCTGTGACGATGGGGTTGGCGCACGCGTATTTCATCAGCGGCGTTCCGTCGCTCAGGCCGAATACCTTGCCGCCCTTGCGGAAGTAATCGCGGCTCTTGTAGATCCGTCCCGTGCGGGTGACGCCGTAGACCGGCCGCCAGCCGGACTCAGAGAACGTAATGACTTGGATGTTGTCACGCAGATACTTGACCAGATCCGCTTGCGAAACGTGGAAGTGCTTGGCGAGCCGCTGGCAAACGACCGCGTCACTCTCGACCTGCGCCACCAGCTCGTCTACCGTATAGGCGCGGTAGGGGACAAACGAATCCGGTCCGGTTCGTTCCTTGGCGGCGAGAGCAGGCAACGCCAAGAGGCCGAGCAGAACCACCGCCAGCAATCGCGCGGGCACTCTCACTCGGCTGCCTCCAGGGCTTTGACGTCTACCGTGACCCAGGCCGGTGCACCGAACCGCCCCGCTCCGTCACCCGCCCGCATCGTGAAGATGAGCCTGCCGGGCTCCTGCCCTTGGCCCTCCTCGTTCCGCGGCTCGAGCAAGACGTGAGTCTCAATCGGCAGTTTGGGGGAGACATAGGTCACTCGGCCGTCGCGGGTCAGGGTGTAGAAGAACTCTCTGACCGCGGGACCGGCGGAAACGAAGAACAACGTCGCCTTGGACACAGTCGTCGGGGCCGCGGCCTCTGTGAGTTGCTCGTCCGCCTTCGGATCACGTGACCGGATGGTGCAGGCCAGTCGTTCCTCGTCGGTCACGGGCGGACCGCTTTCCGCAGTCGCGCCGCCGAGGGCGCGCAGCAGGGGATCGGTCTCGGGGACGACGAGAAAAGTCGCGGTCGCGCTGTTCTCCATGGCATTCGGCTTCTTAGTTGCCGCCCATACTTCGACCATGTGATAACCGGCCTCGACGTCGGCGGTGTTGACCTTCACCCGCCATGGGGGCTCAGCCTTCGACGACAACTCATCGTTGTCGAGGCGCACCCGCAGTTCGGCCAACTCGGCCCCGCCGGTGGTGATCATCGGATTGATCGTCAACTCGTCGCCTTGCACTACCGGTAGTTCCTGCGCCCAATAGGTGGGAGGCTCTCCGGCGCGTTGGAAACTGCGCAGGTCTCCCTGCGGACTGCGCACCTCAAACACGACCTTGATTGCGGGCACGTAGGCTTTCTCGTCGGCCTGCGCGGACAAGGGCGCGACGCACAACAGGGTTGTCGCGACGACGGCACAAATAAGCCATTTCATCATGTCGCACCAGCACCTCTCACTCATGTTTTACTAGCACGAATCGTGCCAAGCCCCTGCAAACGGGCGTTTCGGAGAGCAAAAAACGCCGCTCACCGACGCCTGCCGCCCCACCCCTGGTCTTAATGCGGCATGATGGACGGATCTTCCTTCAACTCCAGCGGATTGCACCCGGGCGCGATCCGCCCAGTCCAAGATCTCACCGTAAGCCAGACGCATCGCGGCCAAGTACCATCTCGGCGCACAGGCGCTGACGCCCGCGCGATCGCAGTGGTTGCCGATGAGCCGGGCCGATTCGTGACGGTGTCCGGTCGAGCTTCGTCCCGCACTTGCGGCACTACCTGCGCTGTGGTATGATGCGCGGCGAGGCCTCACGGTATTACGCCGAGGCCTTCACGCTCATGCGCAGGCCGGAGGCAGGCATGCAGCAGCGCCGCCCGTTTACCCCGACGACCGCACTTGGTGACGCCAAGCGATGACGATCCGCGAGCAGACGGAGGAGTTGGAGGCTGAGCTGCTGTCACCTCGTGCTGCGAAGGCGGCGGCGAGCCGCGGGCGCGAGCGCGACGAACCAAGGTGTCCGCTGCGAACCGATTTCCAGCGCGACCGCGACCGCATTATCCACAGCAAGTCGTTCCGCCGCCTCACCTACAAGACCCAGGTCTTCATTGCCCCCGAGCGCGATCATTACCGCACCAGGCTCACCCACACGCTCGAGGTAGCGCAGATCGCGCGCACCATCGCCCGAGCGCTGCGCCTCAACGAGGATCTGACCGAAGCCATCGCCCTCGGCCATGATCTGGGTCATACTCCGTTTGGCCACGCGGGCGAGCAGGCGCTGGATCAGGCGTATCGCCGCTTCGATCCCGACGCTCGGTTCACCCATTGGCGGCAGAGCCTGCGCGTGGTGGAGGTCCTCGAAAACGACGGCCAGGGATTGAATCTGACGTGGGAGACGCGCGACGGCATTGCCCGGCACAGTAAAGGGCAGGACGACCTTCCCCGCCACGGCGAGCAGCGCGGCGGCGACCAACCCGCAACCGTGGAGGGCAGAGTCGTCATGATCGCCGACCGCATCGCTTACATCAATCACGACATTGACGACTCCATTCGCGGGAACCTCATTGCCCTGAATGAGCTGCCCGAGCGCTGCCTGCGGGTGCTCGGCAACACGCATTCGCAGCGCATCACGACCATGGTCGCCGACCTCGTCCATTACACTGCGGACGGCGACGACATCAAAATGGGAGAGGACGTCCTCGCGGCCACGAACGAGTTGAAGGACTTCCTGTTCGAGCGGGTGTACGGCGGCTCCCGCGCGGTACAGGGGCTGCGCAAGGTATCCGAAGTGGTGGGCAATCTCTTCCGCTACTACATGGAGAACTCGCACGGGATTCCCGGCGGCGCCCGCCCCGGCGAATCTCAGCCGGAGCTTGCTCGGCGGGTCTGCGATCACATCGCAGGCATGACGGACCGGTACGCGAAGCAGCAGTTCATCACGCACTTCCTGCCCGAGGAGTGGCGGGCCGAGTAGCCCCGCCGCGCGATGGTGCGCGCGGTGCCCACACCGCGCGCGGGAGTCTATCGCCTTCGCTCGCTTGACCCCGCATTTCCGGCGCTGCTATAATCCGACCGTCTCCCGCCTGCCGCGATAGTGCGCGAACCGAGGGGTGACTTGCCCGCGCTGCGCGTTGCGGATGCGGACGTCGTCGCTCTGCTGCACAGGACTGGAGCTATTCCCGACGATGATTGGAGGGGTGCATGGCATATGATGTGACTGATATCGGCCTCGCGGAGCAGGGCCGTCTGCGGTCGGAATGGGCGGGTCGCGAGATGCCCGTGCTCGGCCTGCTGGCGGAGCGATTCGCGCGCGAGCGGCCGCTCGACGGGATACGCGTTGGCGCGTGCCTCCACGTGACCACGGAAACCGTCAACTTGATGCGCCTGCTCAAGGCTGGCGGCGCGGAGCTTGCGCTGTGCGCCTCGAATCCGCTGAGCACGCAGGATGATGCCGCGGCGTATCTCGCCACCGAGCTGGGCGTGCCCACGTTCGCGCGCAAGGGCGAGGACGAGGAGACTTACTACCAGCATCTCGACGCCGTGCTCGACGCGCGCCCGCACGTGACGATTGACGACGGCGCGGACTTCACGTACACGCTGATCATGAAGCGATCGGAGCTGGCGTCTGACGTCATCGGCGGATGCGAGGAGACCACGACGGGCGTGATCCGGCTGCGCAATATGGCGCGCGACGGTGCGCTCGCTTATCCCGTGATCGCCGTCAACGACGCGAATACGAAGCACCTCTTCGACAACCGCTACGGCACCGGGCAAAGTTCGATTGACGGTATCCTGCGCGCGACGAACCTGCTCCTCGCGGGCAAGCGCTTCGTTGTCGCTGGCTACGGCCTGTGCGGGCGCGGGGTGGCGATGCGAGCGCGCGGCATGGGCGCGCACGTCGTCGTTACCGAGGTGGATCCGCTGCGCGCGCTGGAGGCGGTAATGGATGGCTACGAGGTCATGCCTATCGCCGAGGCCGCGCGCACGGGGGATATCTTCATCACCGTGACCGGCGACACGAGCGTGATCCGGCGCGAGCATTTCGAAGCCATGCACGATGGCGCCGTCATCTGCAACACGGGCCACTTCAACGTCGAGGTGGATATCCCGGACCTCGAGGCGATGTCGCGGTCGCGACGGAAGGTGCGGCCATTCGTGGAGGAATTCGAGCTGAAGGACGGCCGGTGCCTGTATCTGCTGGGTGAGGGGCGTCTGGTCAATCTCGCGGCTGCGGAGGGCCACCCGTCGAGCGTGATGGACATGAGCTTCGCCAACCAGGCGTTGTGCTGCGTGCACCTCGTGAAGCACGGGCGGGAAATGACCAAGGCCGTGCACCCCGTGCCGACCGAGATAGACGAGGAGATCGCCCGCCTCAAGCTGTCGGCGATGGGCGTCGAGATAGACACGCTGACCGGGGAGCAGGAGAAGTATCTCGCGGCCTGGGAGGAAGGGACGTAGGCTCGGTCGCGGTCGGCCGCACGGCGCCTTGAGAGCGAGTACGAGGCGCCCGGTCGGCGGGCCCGCAAGGTTCGGACTATTGACGACGGCCGACAGACGTCGTGGAGGCCACGTTGGTGTTGGCGCTCGGTAATGTGCCGCCGCTGGTTATCGGACTCGCCGCCGCAGCTCTGGGCTATGCGCTGCCGGCGATATGGCTGCGCGTGACGGCGAGGCGTTGGCGCAAAGCCCCTCATTCGCGCACGGTGCGCATCGTATCCGGCGCAGGGGTGTTCGCCGCCTTCGTCGTTCCCCTGGTCGTGCTGGCTTCGGGTGAGGCGATACGCCCGGTCGCCCTCGCGTGCGCTGCCGTGTTCGTCGTCGGCGTCGCCGACGACGTCCACACGCTGCCGCGCTGGCTCAAGCTCCTGTTGTTTGCAGCGGTCGCCTATTGGGCGCACTCGCTCGGGATCCGCATCGACACGGTCAAGCCGCCGTTCACCACGGCATACGCGAACCTGGGACTGTGGTCGGCCCCGGTGACCGTGATCTGGCTGCTCGGCGTGATGTGGGCCATCGCGCTCAGCCGCCGAGTACCGGGCCTCACCCCGGGGCTGGTGGCCCTCATATCACTGACGTTCGCCGCGGCTGCGGGAATCGCGCCGGGCAGCCCGAGGGCGGTCACGGTAGCGATTACGTTCCCCCTGGCCGGCGCGGCGCTCGGTTATCTGCGCTATGAGCTGCCGCCGGCGCGGATGATGCTCGGCAGCAGCGGACACTATGCGCTCGGCTTCGCGCTCGCCGCCGTGAGCGTCATCGGCGCGCTCAAGAACACCGCCTTTCTCGTTGTCGGGCTGCCGTTGCTGGTGCTGGCGGTGCCGCTGCTCAATACGACCTATGCGGCGGTGTACGCGTCTCGCCGCGGCCGCGCAGCTTTCACCATCGCGCCGCGCGCGGAATACCTGCACCAGATCATGCTCCGCGAGGGCGTGCGCTTGCGCCACGTCGTGCTCTTGTTCTACATGATGACGGCATACCTGTGCCTCGTGGGTCTGATCCTTGTCGTCGTCATCGAGGTGTCGTTCCTGGTCAAGTTCGCGCTGCTGGCGGTTCTGGTCGCCATCGGGCTGGTTGGATTCTATGTCACGGCGCGAGTTCTCTCGCATCCCGACGCAGTCGGGCACAGCGCCGTCGAGCTCCTGGGCGTGGCGGTGCATCGCACCGACGTCGCCGGCGCGCTGCATCGCATAACGCAGTTCGTCGAGGAAGGCGCGCCGCATCATGTCGTGACTCCGGATTCCTCGGCACTGGTGCGCGCTCAGGAGGACCCGGAGTTGATGGATATTCTGCGCTCGGCCGACCTCGTCACCGCCGATGGCGCCGGCGTCGTGTGGATGGCCAAGGTGCTGGGCTTGCCGCTGTGGGAGCGCGTCTCGGGCGTGGATCTGATGGATCACATCTGCGAACTCGCCGCGGAGAAGCGCTACTCCGTTTACCTGCTCGGGGCCGCGCCCGGCGTCGCCAAAGCCGCCGCGCAGAAGCTTCAGGAGTGTTACCCGGGCCTGACCGTGGCGGGCACGACGCACGGCTATTTCAACGAGACTCAGGAGTCGCAGGTGGTGCACCGCATCGCCGAGGCGAAGCCGGACATCCTCTTCGTGGCGCTCGGCGTGCCGAAACAGGAGAAATGGATCCGGCGCCATCTCGACGATCTCAAAGCGCCGGTGGCGATCGGCGTCGGCGGCAGCTTCGACGTCATCTCGGGGCGCGTGAGGCGAGCGCCCGCGTTTATGCGGCGGTGGGGCTTGGAGTGGCTGTGGCGAACGCTGTGGCAGCCGTCGCGCCTGCCGAGGCTCGCGGCGTTGCCGAGGTTCGTATGGATGGCCGCCGCCGACCGGATACGCCGCCGCGGGCAGGCCGGACGCCCTGGGCAGTCGGCGCCCCCCGGTTGAACCGGTTAGAGTATCACGGTATAATCGTAGCAGTTCCCGTGTACTGCCACACTAGTCCTGCGCCCCCGTAGCTCAGCGGATAGAGCGAGGGCGTCCTAAGCCCTGCGTCGCCCGTTCGATTCGGGCCGGGGGCGCCATGATCACTCGGCGACCGCATCCCGCGGTACGCGTGGACTGCCGGCACGGAGCCCAGACGGGTCGTGGCGGCTAGGTTGGCCCGAGCAGGAGGCGGACTCCTGCCCTACGACTCCGCGTCCGCAAGCCGCGCCGGCATCACCTCCCGCGACTTGAACCGCCCGCCCTGCGTCACCAGCCCCCAGTGCAGGCTGTCCTCATTCATGTAGTGGTCGCGCCATACCCACCAGCACCAGCCGAGCATGTCATTCGCGCGGGCGAAGCGCTCCACTTCCCGCACATATTCGGCACGGCGCCGGTCGCGCTCCGCCTCCGCCGCCTCGGGATAGACGTGAAAGACATCCATGCCGACCTCCCACACCAGGAACGGCTTCGGGCGCGTCGCGCGGCTGCGAATCGCATCTATCTCGCGAAGCAGATGGCTCTGGGCGTCATCGAGTTCCTCTTGCGACCACGGATACCAGCCCTGGCAGTAGAAGTCCACGCTGCCGACACCCCAGGTCATCTCGCGCCAGTACCCGAAGCGCCACGGATCAACGCGCTGCACGACGAGAGTGTCGGGAGCCCCTCGCCGCAAGGCGGCGGTGATGGCCTCTATGACCTTGATGGACAGCGGATTGTGCCAGCGATTGAAATCCTGCCACTTCTCTTCTTCGTAAGGCGTGACCGGCAGGTCACGGTACGGCGTCCCCTCGAGCCTGCAGATCGAGTCGCGCGCCCATTCGTCAACGGGAAACAGCACGTCATCCCACGACGGGTTGCTCTCGCCCCAGCGTTTGTTCCAGTAACCGAGGTCCGGGTTATCCCGGCGCAGGAAATCGCGCCACGAGCGCAGGTTGAGCGGATCGTTGAAGTTCCAGTGATTCAGGTTGAGATGCTGCCAGTCCAGCGGGTCGAAGATGACGTTGTCGTAGCTGCGGCACACGCGCGCGACGCGTTCGTGAAAGCGCAGGAACGCCTGCCAGGAGTAGGTGTCGTAGTCCGCAATGGCCGGCCAGTCAGTCACCAACCAACCGTAGTACGCATCGTGTTTCCGGCCGCCCAGATCGGTAAACGCAGCGTTGAAGAGGCCGTTCACCCCGGCGGGAACGCGCGACATCCCGAACCACAGGTCAACATAGAGCCCGTGGCGCTGCGCCGAGTCGAGCAGATGAACCAGCTTGCGCTGCGCGTTCCGGCTCCACTCGTAGCGCCCGCCCTCGACGTCCACGCTCGGCATGAAGCTGCCCCAGTTGACCTGCACTGCCGCCAGGTTAAACCCCTGGCGCTGCATCGCCGCGAAATCGCGCTCCACCATCGCCTCGTCGAGGTCCTCCCAGAAGCAGTGGTGGAAGGCGTGCGGCTGCCAGTACATCGCGCCGCGGATGAACACGGGCGCCCCGCCGTCTACGAGTCGGCCGTCTTGCAGCTCTAGGCCCGCCGGAGCGCCGGTCGCGGCCAGCGTCAGGGCCACAGCGGTGACTGCGACGGTCAGAGATGCGATACGTGCCGTCATTCGTAACCCTCCGCGTTCACGTCTGGTTGTCAGTCGTACTGCTGACGCAACGGCGAACGCATGCCGTCGTGAGGTGTGTGGGTGATCGAGAGCCGCCGGTGTCGTGCGCGCCGGTCACGTAGAGCAATCGCCCTCGATAGAGACACCACCGAGCCCTCGCCATGTCGTCCGTACGGAGATACGCAACGGACGAAGCGAAGCGTCCCCGCCCCGTCACGACAGTTATTCAGGCAGGGCGTAACGAGACCCCGCGAGCGCGGCCCGCCCGCTATCGCCCGAGCAGGCTCTTGATCTCCGGCGTGTCGAGATTCTCCTTCGTCACCGCGCTGACGCCGGTATCAACGTAGCGCGGAACCGGCTCGCCGCGGATCGCCTTGACGACAGTTTGCACGCCCTCGTACCCCATCTTGAACGGGTTCTGCACGATGAGCGCTTGAATGGTGCCGCGCTCGAGCGCGGCAATCTGGCTGTCGGCGGCATCGAACGCGACGAGCTTCACCTTCCCCGCCAGGCCTCGCTGCTCAATCGCCCGCGCCGCGCCGATTGCGCCCGGCTCATTGGCGGCGAAGATGCCGGCGAGGTCGGGGTTCGACGTCAGCATATTCTCCGTAACGGCCATCCCCTTCGCGGCATCGCTCTCGGAATACAGGACGCTGACGATCTCTACCTGCGGATGCTTCTTGATTTCCTCTTTGAACCCATTCTCCCGCATCGTCGAAGTGGCTGCTCCCGCGACGAACGGAATCAGGCCGACCTTGCCTTTGCCCCCGATCAACTCGACGAGCGTTTCCCCGGCGATACGCGCCCCTCTAATGTTATCGGTGGCCACGAGTGGCACAGACGGGTCGTCCACACCGGAGTCAATCGTGATGAGCGGTATCTTCGCTTCCGCCGCTCTCCTGACGATCGGCGCCAACGCCTTGGAATCACACGCGGCCATGACGATTCCGTCCACGCGCGAGTTGATGAGATCCTCGAGCATCGAAATCTGGCCGGCCACATCGCGCTCATCCGACGGCCCACGCCAGATGATGGTGGCGTCGTTCTCCTCCGCCGCCTGGTCCGCGCCCGCCTTCACCGAAAGCCAGAAGTCGAACGCAACGGCCTTGGGCACGACGGCGATGGTCAGTTTCCCGGCGCCGGGCTGCGCGCCGCGCTCCCGGCGCGCGCAGCCACAGATGACAACGACGACAGCCAGTGTGAGACAGATAACGCGCAAGGCTCTCATCTTCCACTCCTCAATCGTCGGTGTACGAGTACCCGTCGCTCGTGCACGTCTATGGTTCGGCCCCCGGCAGCCGGCTACCTCCGCCGGCGAAACTGGTCGAGGAACACGGCAGCGATGATGATGACCCCGATTGCGACCTGCTGCCAGAATACCGGAACCCGCAGGAGGTCGCACCCGTTGCGCAACACGGCCATTATCAGCGCGCCAATGAGCGTCCCGGCCACCGTTCCCTGGCCGCCCATCAGGCTCGCGCCGCCGATTACGGCTGCGGCAATCGCGTCCAGCTCGTAGCCGACCCCGGCCGTCGGTTGCCCGATACTGAGGCGGCTGGTCAGCGCGAGGCCCGCCAGGGCCGACAGCAACCCCGCGATGGCAAAGATAATGGTCACGACTCGCTTGACGGGAATTCCCGAGAGCCGGGCCGCCTCGGGATTACCGCCGATGGCGTAGATACTGCGCCCCAGTGATGTTCGGGTGAGCACCACGTGCGCCGCGACCGCGACTGCACCGGCGAGCAGCGCGGGCAGCGGAATGCCGACCCGTCGCGCCATCGAGAGGTCGGCGAACCTCTGCGGCACCCCGAACACGTTCACCCCGCCCGTGATAATCAGTGCGGCGCCCCTCGCAATGCCCATCATCCCCAGGGTGACGATGAACGAGGGCATTCGCCCAAACGCGGTCAGCGCCCCGCTCAGTGTGCCGACGCCAACGCCAAGCGCAACGCCGAGCAGCACCGACGGCGCGATCCCCACCCCGCTGCGCATCAACAGCGCCGCCGCACAGCCGCACAGCGCCAGCACCGATCCCACCGACAGGTCAATGTTGCCGCTGATGATGACCATCGTCTCGGCGACCGCGAGGATTGCCACCGCCGACGCCTGTACCGCGACAGTTGCCAGATTATTGGGCGTGAGAAAGTGAGGCGAGGCGAAGGATAGGATGACCCCCATCACGATCAACGCCGCCAGCGGCCGCAGCCACTCGGCAACCCGCTGCCACGCCAAAACGGGTGCGACGTCTCCTATCACATGCGAGTTGTCTCTCTGTTGCCCCATACGCAATCCAATCCGAGTCGCTCAGTTGGATTCGCGACAAGATAGCACGCTCCTGCCCGCAGGCGTACGGGCAGGCAAAGGATGACGCACTCGCGGCGTGGAATCAGTGCGCCATGACCGACCAGCACGTTGACGATCAACAGCCCGCTGCCCTCGATCGCGCCGTCGAAGAGCGCATCGCCCGCTCGATCAACTTCGAGGAGGGCGACCGCGTTCCAATCTGGGACTACATTGACAACCCTTCCGCCATCGACCACTTCGCGCCGGGCGAGGAGGATCTGCTCGCCGCCAATGTCAAGGTCTATCACGGCCTGGGGATTGACCTGTGCCGAGGCTTCGGCGGCAGCTACGCGGCAGAGCGCAACGGCGAGCAGCACACGGACGACGAAGGCGCGGTGCGCAGCATCATCTCGGGGCAGACCTGCTGGTCGGTGCGCAAGGCGATACGCAGCATCGAGGAACTGCGGGCGTACAAGCCGCCCGCGCCGCGCGACATCGAGCAGATGCGCGCGGAATGGGTGCCGCACGTGCGTGCCGTGCAGGCGGCGTTCGCGCCCCTGACGATGTACGTCCCCGGCCACGGCTGCGGCTTCCACGGCACGTACGACATGATGGGGCTCCAGCTCTTCTCCTACGCCATCTACGACTGCCCGGCCGAGGTCGAGCGGCTGATCGAGGCCGGCAACGTCCCCGGCGTGCACATCGCAAGGATCGCCGCGGAGGCAAAGCTGTGCCCGCTCTTCTTCATCGGCGACGACATCGCCTACAAGCAGCGGCTGATGTTCTCGCCGGAATTCCTGCGCCGCACGTTCATCCGCGCGCTGCGCAACATGTGCGAGCCGCTGCGCAACGCGGGCATCAAGGTGATTTTCCACAGCGACGGCAATGTCACCGACATCCTCGATGACATGATCGAGGCGGGCATCAGCGGGCTCAACCCCATCGAGCCGCTGGCGGGGATGGATATCGGCTGGCTCAAGCGGCGCTACGGCAAGGAGTTGATCCTCGTTGGCAACGTGGATTGTTCCCAGGTGCTGCCGCTCGGCACGGTCGCGGAGGTCGTTGCGGCGGCAAAGGAATGCCTGCGCCAGGCCGCGCCGGGAGGCGGCCACTTCATCGGCTCTTCCAGCGAAATCACGCCCAGCACGCCGCTCGAGAATGTCCTTGCATTCTATGAGGCCTGCCGCGAGCACGGCAGGTATCCGATTCGCCTGTGAGCGCATCCGCGTCTTGCGTGAGCGCAGGACATCGGGGATTGCATCGCGAATCTAGCTCGTGGTGGAACGCCGCTTCAGACAGGTCTTCGACGAAAGGATACGAGGAGGATGGACAGACCGATTCGCGTCACCGTATGGAATGAGTACCGCCACGAGAAGAGGAATGAGCAGATCGCCAAGCTCTACCCCAAGGGGATGCACGGCGCGATTGCCGAGCATCTGTCCAAGCAGCCGGGCATCGAGGTGCGCACTGCGACGCTGGACGAGCCCGAGCACGGGCTGACGGAGCAAGTCTTGGCCGAGACCGATGTCCTCACCTGGTGGGGGCACACGGCGCACGGGGAAGTCAAGGACGACATCGTCGCCCGCGTGCGCGAGCGAGTGTTGGACGGCATGGGGCTCATCGTGCTGCACTCCGGCCACTTCTCCAAGATCTTCGGGGCGCTGCTGGGCACGACGTGCAATCTGCGCTGGCGGGAGATCGGGGAGAAGGAGCGCCTGTGGGTGATTGACCGCAGCCATCCCATCGCCGAAGGCGTTGGCGAGTACTTTGAGTTGCCGCATACCGAGATGTACGGCGAGCCCTTCGACATCCCGGCGCCGGACGCGCTGGTCTTCGTGAGCTGGTTCGCGGGCGGCGAGGTCTTCCGCAGTGGATGCTGCTTCAACCGTGGCCGCGGGAAGATCTTCTACTTCCGGCCGGGACACGAGACGTTCCCCATCTACCACGACGCGAATGTGCTGAAGGTCATCACCAACGCCGTTCGCTGGACAGCGAGCGGGCGCGCCGCGGCGCCGACCTTCGGCAACATGCAGCCCCTGGAGGATGTGAAGCCCGAGTAGAGGCTCCCGCAAAGGGCCGGCCGGGGCGTGATGCAGCGTTCTGTGTAGAAAGAGACGCCCGCCGAGAATGATCTCGGCGGGCGTCGAGGTTCAGCTTCACACGGTACCGGCCCCCGGCGCTGGGTGGCCGGAGGCAAGCGAGTCTATTTCAGCGCGGCGATTACCAACGCGGCTCGCGGCGCCCGCCGCGACCTCCGCCGCCGCGACCTCCCCCGCCGCGACCTCCGCCGCCGCGGCCTCCGCCGCCCCGACCGCCGCCGCCTGAGTCACGACCGCCGCGGAACCCGCCGCCGCCGCCCGTGCGCTCCGGTCGCGGTTGCGCCTCGTTGACCGTAAGCGGACGCCCCTGGAAGTCTTGACCGTTGAGCGCCTCGATGGCCCCGGCCGCTTGCTGTTCGTCGAGCTGGATGAAGGCGAACCCCCGGTTGCCGATCATCCGCACCTCCGTCAACGGCCCATACTGCTCGAACAGTTGACGCAAGTCGTCCTCGGTTACGCTGTAGGGGAAGTTCCCTACGTACAACGTCTTGTCAGGCATGTGCCCTCTCCCTGAGTTCCGCGCACCGCGGAATCTATAGTCGCGGCGCTTGGCCGCGCAGCGCGGTTCGTCCGCTGAACTAGCTCTGCTTCACGAGCCTCGGAAGCGCTCGCGCCGCTCCCCGGTGCAGGGAAGCGACCGCGTCATCGCGCTTCGCAGAGCGATCTGCCGTCCGCTCGACAGTCAGAGAGGACAGGGACGCCTTCGCTTGAGCTTGAAAGTTCTCCGCGCGCGGCACATCCCCCTTTGGCGATTTGATGATTCATCATACATCGTGGGATGACGCGATCCGTTTGCGAGACACATTGCCCGGCGACGCGAGCCGCCCTCCGGACGCCCCGCCGGCTGGTGCGATCGCCATGTGACACTCCGCACCAGCGCGCGGCGGCGGTCGAGATCTGCTCGAACCGACAGTCAGAGAGCGTTGCCCTTAGAGGCCGAGCGTGACACTGCGTCCTGCTCGGCGCTCCGGGTTGGACGTGCCAGAGCATCCGCGACGACGAACCAGCTGCGCCGTTCCGCACCTTCGGCTGCCAACGGTGACCTGGTTGCCGACGCGTCTTCGTTTCTCAGCGGCCATAGAGGCCGACGAGTTGTGCCTGACCGAGGATATGCCCCTGCGTCGCCTTGTCTACGTCGCCCTTGCGCCCGCGGGCGGGCAGGTCGAGCTTCGCGTCGAGAGCATAGAGCCTGAAGTGATAGTGGTGCGCCGGCCCGCGCGGCGGCGATGGCCCCCCGTAGCCCGCGATGCCGAAGTCATTGAGGCCGTGCTTCGCCCCGCCGAGCTCCGGGACGGTCTCGCGTGAGGGAACGCCCTCGGGAAGCTCGGCACGGTCCGCGGGCAGATCGTAGAGCACCCAGTGAGTCCAGGTCCCGGCCGGCGCGTCGGGGTCGTCACAGATCACGGCGAGCGAGACCGTGCCCTCGGGCAGCTTATCCCATGACAACGGCGGCGATACGTCGGCCCCGTCCGCCGTGTACTTGGCGGGGATCCTGTCGCCGTCCTTGAAAGCGCTGCTGGTCAGGCTGAAGGTCATGGCGGTCACCTCCTCTGGAGACGGGAGCGACTGCGGTGCCGGCGCCGGGGCGCGCTGGGCGCATCCGGCGGCATAGAGGACGACAAGCACTACCGTTACGATGGCCGAGCTGTGGCGCATGGCTCGCCTCCCTGTACCGGATCGAGATGACAATTCGGGCCCGCTCTTGTATGCTACCATAGGGCGAAGTGGTAAGGAAGGCGTCCGGCACGGCAAGCAGTGCTGGAGTAATGTTCCCGTTGGCGGTTGCCGAGACACGCAGGGCTTGCGCCAAAGGGCGCCGCGGGGCGTTTCGGACGAGAATCCGGCCGGCACGCAGGCGCCGCGGGTCATTGCGATTGAGCGCTATCCCCGGGCAGGTATTCCATGCCGACCGACGAACAAGGCGCAGAATATGGAGATAATTTGTCCCGAAGGAGGTTCTGATGTATCCGGATGACTTGGTTTATACTGAAAGTCACCAATGGGCGCGCATTGAAGGCGATATTGCGATAATCGGCATTACCGATTACGCTCAGGATCAGATGGGCGACCTCGTGTACGTTGACCTACCCGAGGTGGGGGACGAGGTGAACGGTGGTGCGCCTCTTGGGCAGGTGGAATCGGTCAAGGCGGTGAGTGACGTTGTAAGCCCCGTCAGCGGCGAGGTCACGGCGATCAATGAGGCGCTGGTGGATGAACCGGAGACTGTGAATCGCGACCCGTACGGTGACGGATGGCTGGTGAAGGTGCGCATGAGCGATCCTACGGAAGCGGAGTCGCTGCTGGATGCGGCTGCTTACCAGGCGGTGCTCGAGAAGGAACAGTCGTCGTAAGATGAGAGGTGCGCGTGAGTAGCCGTCGCGTACCCGGCGTTGGGCGCGCGACGGCTAAGCGTCTCGGAGCGGTGGGCGTCCTATATGTTGTAGCGGCGGTGTTGTTGTGGAGCTGCGTCCCTCTATTAATCAAGCAAGTGGCGCCGCCGTTTGATGTCAGGTGGGTGGCGCTGCTGCGGCTCGTGATGGGCGCGGCTTTCCTGGTGGTCGCGGAGGGGCTGATCGCGGATAGGGCCTCTGCGACCGGCGCGCGAATTCGATGGCGCGGCCGGGAGCGCGTTTGGCTGGCCTTGGGCGGGGCCGGCATCGGCGGGAACTACCTTCTCTACACCCTCGGCGTTGCGCGCACTACTGCCACGGCGGCGAACCTCATCGTACAGGTCGAAGTCATCGGTCTCGCCCTGTGGGGCATACTCATCCTCAAGGAGCCGGTCACCCGCGCCAAAGGCCTCGGGATGGCCCTGTGCTTCAGCGGAGTATCTCTGGTGGCGTGGAACGGTGAAAGCCTCGCCGGTCTCGCGCAATCCCGGTATCTTGCGGGCAACCTGATAATAGCCGCAGGCGGCTTGAGCTGGTCCATCTACGGGCTCAGCCAGAAGGTGCTGCTGCGGTCGGGCGGCGTGGCCGAGACGGTGATTCCGATACTCGTCATCGGAGCCGGCATCGCGGCGATCGCAGCGGCTTTCGCACCGCCGTTAAGCCGGCCGCCGACGGCGCTGGAACTGGCTTACCTCGGGGCGCTCGGCTTCGCCTGCACGGGAATGGGCTATCTGCTCATGGTGCGCGGGCTGCGCGTCATGGAGGCCAGCTCTGTGGCGCTGGTGAGCGCCTTGATGCCCGTGTTCACCATGATCGAAGCGCATCTGCTGCTGGGCGAGGAACTGACGGGCTTCATTCTCGGCGGCGCCGCGCTCGTCGTCGGCGGAATCGCGCTGATGGTGGTGACCGGCGCGGGCGGGCGCCTCAAGCCTCGACGGGTGCCCTCTGAAGACGCGCCAGCGTAACCGGCCGCCGCCGCCGCGTGATGGCCTGCGCGGCTGATGCCGCAGCAGCGAAGTAGCGCCCTAGAATCCCGCCCAGGGAGGACGTCCGTCTGCGCCGTCAGCGGGCGCCGACCGTTGCTCCGCCTCCGACGCCGCCTCGACGCGGAACTGCATGTCGTACAACTGCGCGTACACCGGGCTGGTGGCTAGCAGCGTCTGGTGATCCGCCTGCGCGACGACGCGGCCGTCTTCGAGGACGACGATGCGGTCGGCGTTCTTGATCGTCGAGAGCCGATGGGCGACGATGAACGTGGTGCGCCCGCGCATCAGCCGCTCGAGTGCCTGGTGGATCAGGTACTCCGACTCCGCGTCCACCGACGATGTCGCCTCGTCGAGGATGAGAATGCGCGGGTCGGCGAGCACCGCGCGCGCGATGGCGATGCGCTGCTTCTGCCCGCCGGACAGCTTGATGCCGCGCTCGCCAACCTGGGTCTCATAGCCGTCGGGGAGTTCCATGATGAACTCGTGCGCGTTGGCGACCTTGGCGGCCTCCTCGATTTCGTGGTCGGTGGCGTTGAGATTGCCGTAGGCGAGATTCTCTCGCACGGTGCCGCTGAAGAGGAATGTCTCCTGCAGTACCATGGCGATGCGTGAGCGGAGCGAATCCAGCGCGGCAGTGCGGATGTCGCGGCCGTCAATCCGGATCGCGCCGCTCTCCGGGTCGTAGAAGCGCGGCAGCAAGTTGATGATGCTGGTCTTGCCCGCTCCGCTGCGCCCGACCAGCGCAATGCGCTCGCCTGGGTTGACGTGCAGGTTGATGCCCTGCAGCACCTGCTCACCGGTGGCGTAGCGGAAGTACACGTCGTCGAACGCCACCTCCCCGCGGAGGTCCTCAAAGGCCACCGCGTCCGGCGCGTCGCGCACCTCGGTCTGCGCGTCGAAGATCTCGAAGATGCGGTCGGCCCCCGCACTGGCGCGGAGAATGACATCGTAGACCCGGAAGAGTTCCCCGACGGGTCGGTAGAACATGTCGACGTAGAGCAGCGCGGCGGCGACGGTGCCGAAGGGGAACCTGTCCTGGATGAAGAGCCAGCCGCCCACGGTAATCACACCCACCATGCCGAGGCTGACCAGATACTCGATCTTCGGGAAGAAGCTGCTCCACAGCCGGATGCCGCGAACGTTCATGTCGTAATACTCGGTGCTCTCGCGGTCAAAGCGCTCCTGCTCAAACCCCTCGCGGGTGAAGGCCTTGATGACGCGAATGCCCGAGAGGTTATCCTGCAGACGCGCGTTGATGTCACCCAGGCGGTCGCGGATCGAGCGGTAGATGGGTCGAATGCGGAGGCTGAAGCGGTAGATGCTTACCAGCAGAATCGGGACCGGCGCGAGAATGACCAGGCCCAACTCCCATGACAGATAGCCGAAGACGATGGCCGCGGCGCCGACGAGGGTCAGGATCTGGACGATGACCGTATCCGTGCCGTGGACGACCAGATCCTCCAGCACGTTGACGTCGTTGCTGACGCGGCTCATGATTTCGCCGGTCTGCCGCGCATCGTAGTAGGTCAGCGAGAGGCGCTGCAGATGGTCGTAGAGGCGGCGGCGGATATCGAGCACGAAGCGCTGCCCAAGTACGTGCATGACGTACGTGCGGCGCGCCACAAACAAGGCGTGCACGCCGAACACGAGCACGAACGCGATCGCCATCGGCAGCAGCAGCGCGGGCTTGTGCGCCAGCAGCACATCATCAATCGTGCGCTTGATCAGCAGCGGCGGCAGGAGACCGGTGCCCGCGACACCGATCATCAACAGGGTGCCGATGGCGACGGTACGCGTGTGCGGCCGCAATATGGGGAGCAGTCGGCGCAGGGAACCCATGCGGGCGCCATCCTCCCTCGTCCGTATAGTATCCGCGTGAGCGAGGTAGTGTCAATTCGCGAAGCGGCAGGCAGATGCCCACGCGACTTGGCTGTTACCGGTCCTGGGTCATCGCCCTGACACGTGCTGTCCGCCATGCGGGCAGCAGTTCGACGAGGGCGGCGGTGATTCTCCGCGCGGCCTCCTCGACCGCCTGGCGCCTCAGCGGGCCGCCGCCGTGCAGGTCGTCGAACCTGAGCGGGCGCGCGATCCTGACGCGGATCCTTGCCGGGCGGATGATGGGAGAGTGCCGGGGCAGGGCACGGTCGGTGCCATCCACTCCGATGGGCAATACCGGCACGCCCGTGCGCAGCGCGAGCATGGCGATCCCCAGTTCCGACGGCATCAGTCTCCCGTCAGGGCTGCGCGTGCCCTCCGGGAAGACCATGACCCCTTCCCCGGCCCGCAGCAGTTGCTCTGCGCGCCGCAGCGCGGCTCGGTCCGCTACACCGCGGTTGACCGGGAACGAGCCGTACTGACCAATGAGCCAGCCCAAGAAAGGGATCTCGAACAACTCGACCTTGGCCATGAAGAATATCTGGCGGTGCAGGGCCGAGCCGGCCACCGGCGGATCGAGGTAGCTGATGTGGTTCGGTGCGACGATGAACCCACCCCGCCGCGGGACATTCCTGCGTCCGGTCACCTGCCAGCGGCAGAACACGAACAGCAGCGCTCGGATTGCGCGCACGCAGACGAAATAGAGAAAACGGCGGGCAAGGCCCTTGTCCCCGGGACCGCGCTCAGTGCTGCGGCGATCTACGCCAGGGCGTGAATCTCGCGCGCCAGTTGCTGCAGTTGCTGTGATCCTTCCACTCCTTCCGCCCACGCCGGCGGAATGCCCGGCAGACCGAGGTAGGCTCCGCTCAACGCCCCGGTCACAGCGGCAATCGTATCACAATCGCCCCCGCCGTTGACGGCCAGCAGAACCGATTCCGCGAAGTCATCGGGCGTAGAGACAAAGCAGTAAACTGCCGCCGGGACCGCTTCGACGGCGAGGCCGGAGCAACCCAACTCGTTCATCGCCAACCTCGGCGGGAGGTCGAGCACATCAGGAATGCCTCGGATCGCGGTGGTCATTCGGCGGTCGTGTTCTTCGGCGGCTGCGGCGGCATGATCCAGGAACGCAGCGACGTCGAGCGGCCCCTGTGCGAAGAGCAGGTGAGCGACCGCCGCGGCGATGGTCACGGCACCTGCGACCGCGCGCGCGTCGCGGTGGGTCATCAGGCTGGATGCCACGACGTCCTCGACGAGTCCCCCCGGGCTGCGGCAGTCCAGGAGGCCGATCACGACCGCCCTCGGGACGGGGCCGCAGCCTGCCGACTGTGATCCCGCGTCGCGCCATGCTGCGCCGCGCAGGAGCCGTTCGCACGCCTCCGCGGTGCCAGCGCCCGGTCGGCGCGGATCGCCTCCCGCCCACCACTCGCTCAGTGCTTGCGCAGCTGCATCGGCGTCAAACCGTCCGACCCTGACGATGGACTCCCCGATGGCGATGGCCATCTGCGTGTCGTCGGTGTACTGGCCCGCGCGTAAGTCGGGCGCGGGCAAGAAATCGGCGATCCTGCCCCAGCGCGCGTGGATCTCGTGCCGCGTCAGTCCCTCAGCAGGCATGCCCAGCGCGTCGCCTATCGCGAGGCCGACGAGGCACCCCACAAGACGCCCTGCATCCGGTTTGTCCGGCGTCCGATTCGACATCGTGCTTCGCCGCAAGGGTTCACCGAGCGCCGCAGGTTTCCCTGCCCGCAGGTCGCGTGTCGGGGCCGGTGCGAGCTGCGTCTCCGCGTTCTTTCGCATTACACCCGGTCCGTTGCGTGCCGCGATACGAACAGACTCGCCTTGACCCTACAAAGCCGCCCCGCTATAATCAGGCGACGTAGCGCCGGAGCCCCGGGGCCTTCTGGGCTGCTGGAGACTGGAGGAATCCGATGAGCCAAACGACACAGGTGCTGCTCGGAATCTACCTCGTGATGTATATCGTGCTCGCCCTAGCGCTCCTTATTGCAGTCCTCTACGTGATATTCAAGGTCAAGTCGCTGATCCGCCAGATCAACGACCGCGTGAATCCCGTCATCAAGCAGGTCGAAGACGCCGTATCGAAGGTCACCGGGGCGGCGCACACAGTGGCGGATCGCGCGGAGCATATCGCGGAGACCGCGCAAACCACTGCGGATCACGTGGCCAGGCGCGTCGAGTCGACATCCGAGGTCATACGGGATACCGTGGTGCAGCCCGCCATCGGCGTCAACTCTGTGCTCACCGGAATGCGCCGGGCCGCGGAGGCCCTGCGCGATCGCTGGATGCGGCGCGCGGGCGCCGGCGGCAAGACCTCAGACGAGGGCTGAGCGCCGTTGGCCTCGCATCCAAAGGGGATGATCCTGGCTGCGGGCGGCGGCACGCGCCTGTATCCCCTAACCTTTGCCACCGCCAAGCCGATGGTGCCCGTGCTCAACCGCCCGGTCATGGCGCACATCGTCGCCCTCCTGCGGCGCCACGGCGTCA
Source organism: Armatimonadota bacterium (assembly GCA_020354555.1). Lineage (NCBI taxonomy): Bacteria > Bacillati > Armatimonadota > Armatimonadota bacterium. The sequence goes on from CP070648.1 coordinate 2,578,267, forward strand.
CCCACCTCATCGCCAACCTGCACCACCACGGCGAGCAGATCGCATCCTACTTCGGCGACGGTTCCCAGTTCGGCGTCTCCCTGGAGTACTCCCGCGAAGAGCAGATCCTCGGCACGGCCGGCGGCGCCAGGAACGTCGCAAGCTTTTTCGGCGGCGAGTCGTTTCTCGTGATCGGGGGCGATGACCTGGCGGACTTCGACCTCACGTCGATGACGGCATTTCATCGGGAGCGGAGTGCTCTGGCAACCATAGCCGTGTCCCAGGTGGATCCGGGGCGAGTCAGCCAGTTCGGCATCGTCGTCACCGAGGACGATGGGCGGATTAAGTCGTTCGAGGAGAAGCCCCAGGCCAACGAAGCGAAGAGCCGCCTCGCCAATACCGGCGTCTACATCCTGGAACCGGAGGTGCTGGATCTCGTTCCGGCAGGCGAGTTCTTTGACTTCGGCAAGCAAGTGTTTCCGCTGCTGCTCGAGCGCGGCGCCCCGTTCTTCGCGTGGGTCGCGGCGGGGTACTGGAAGGACATCGGCAACCCGCAGGAATACCTCGAAGCAAACGTTGATTCTCTCGATGGGCGGGCGGGCATTACCGCCGAAGGCGAGGAGATCGCACCCGGTGTATGGCGTGATGGTGCGGCGGAGATCGTCTCCGGCGCAGTCGAGGGTCCGGCGGTCCTCGGGGCGGGATGCCGGGTGGAAAGCGCCGGGCACGTGCGTCGGCCGGTCATTGGGGCTGGGGCGCGCATCCCCGGCCGAGCGCGGCTGGACGAATGTGTCGTGTGGGACGGGGTGGACGTCCCCGAAATGGCTGCCCGCAGGGCGATATTCGCCCCCGGGTGCGTGGTATGGGCATAAGGCGCTGAGGAGGCCCGACGCGCAGCCCCTGTAATGGCCTCCTGCCGCTAGGCCGGCGGCAGCGCGATCTAATGCACTACCGACGGCGGATGGGGCGGTTCGGGGATGACGCCGAAGTTCTTCTCGTAGTTGCGGACGTTCTCCTCCAGCGCGCGCACGAATGACTTCGCTACGGCCGGATGGAGCACAACGCGGGTGAGGGGCTCGGACTTATTCGGATCCGGCTGCTCGGGCGTGCTGCGCTTGAAGTCGAGCAAGAACTCCAACGGGCCGTGGGTTATCCGCGCGAAATTGGCGTAGACAACGGGGAAATCCTCGGTCGGCTCTTCATCGGGCACTGTCACTGCTCTCCCCGGAGGCGCTTTTCTCTGCGCGCTCCTCCAGTTCAGCTTCGGCCTCCTGTGCCATGCGGCGCAGGTCGGCCCTGATCGCGGCCTCAGCGAGGGGAACGAGCGACCCCAGGAAGCCGCGTGCGGGCGCATCGAGGACGATCGGCTGCGGCTCCCCGTCCTCATCAGGAGCGAGATAGACCGAGAGGTCGCCCAGATGTCCCAAGGACAGGGGGAAATCCAGCGGGTTCTCCTCGTGCCTCATCCCTCACACCCTCCATTCCGGAAAACGCTCGCCTCACCGCTAGAATTCTAGCATTTGGCTCCCCGGTTGGCAAGGGGAGAGGAGGGCGAAAGCAAACACCCATTTGCATCAGTGGGCTCGACACGCGCCGGATGAGCACGGCCTACGCGGCTCCACGGAAATGCTCGACTACCCGCGTCAGTCCGTCGTCCATCGGAACCTGGGCCGACCAGCCGAGGCAGCGCTCCGCCAGGCGGCAGTCCAGGTAGATCTCCCGCACCTCGCCGGGCCGTTCCGGGGCATGCCGCGCGGCGTGCTGGAAGCCGGTGAGCGCGGCCATCAAGGCGTAGAGGTCGTTGACGGACGTCGGCCGCCCGGTGCCGATATTCACCGGTCCGGGAGGGTCAGCCTCCGTGGCGAGTATGTTTGCTCGCACCACATCGCCGACATAGACGAAGTCGCGCGTCTGCTCCCCGTTGCCGAATATCGTCGGGGCATCCCCACGCAGCATGGCATTGGCAAAGATGGCGATCACCCCCGCTTCGCCGTGGGGATCCTGGCGCGGCCCATACACGTTGGCGTAGCGCAGGATCGAGCATTTCGGCCCACCCTGCTGTTGGAAGATACGCAGGAACTGCTCGGCGGCGAACTTGTCGAGCCCGTACGGCGCGAGGGGCTTGACCGGATGGCTCTCGTCCGCAGGCAGGTATTCCGGCTCGCCGTATATCGCGCCGCCCGTGGACGAGAATATGACCCGCTCCACGCCATGGGCTGCGCAGCGTTCCAGGACGCGAACCGTGCCGACGACATTCACTTCGATATCATGCGCCGGGTCGGCCACCGATCGGCGCACGTCAATCTGGGCCGCGTGATGATTTACGACCTGCGGCTGGTGCGCCGCGAATACCTCTTCGAGGCACGGGTCGAGAATGCTCAGCTGGTGAAAAGCCGCTGCCGGGTTGACGTTCTGGCGCGCGCCGGATGACAGGTCGTCCACGACCGCGACCTCGTGGCCGGCCTCGACATACGCGTCCACGACATGCGACCCGATGAACCCGGCGCCGCCGGTGACCAGAATCCTCACGCGCCGCGCTCCATTTCGCGCATGACGAGCACGGAAGCGCCGACGATGCCCGCGTCATCGCCCAGTTCCGCGGGTACGATGCGCGCCGAACTCGCGGGTACCATCATGGCGCGTGCCGCAACCACCCGGCGGGCGGGCGCGAGGAGCACCTCTCCGGCCTGCGCGATGCCGCCGCCGACGACCAGCACCTCGGGGTTGTAGAGCGTGATCAGGTTGGTCAGGCCGACGCCGACGTAGTGCCCCGTCTCCGCCATCACTTCCACGCACAGGCCGTCGCCCTCGCTCGCGCATTCCACGATAAGGGCCGGGGTGACGCGCGAGATGTCGTACTCAATACGCTCGCCGAGCAGGCTCTCGCGGCCGGTTTGCAGTTTGACGATGGCGCGGTCAATGATGGCGTCGCGACCGGCGAGCGCTTCCCAGCAGCCGTGGTTGCCGCAGCCGCATTTCGGCCCGTTGACCTCAATCACCATGTGTCCGACTTCGGCGAAGCCCTCGGTCGAACCCAGGCGCAGTTCGCCGTCGCTGACGACGCCGCCCCCAATGCCGGTTCCGAGGGTGATCATGACCATGTGCCGGGCGCCCTTGCCGGCGCCGAAACGGTACTCGCCGAGGGTGGCCGTCTTAACGTCGTTGAGCATGAAGGTGGCGACGCCGAGCGCGGCCTGAACGGGTTCCGTCACCGCGACGTCGCGGCAGTCCGCGAAGTTTGGTGAGAAGTGGCAGATCCCCTGCGGCGAATCGTGGAGACCGGGCACCCCCATGCCGATGCCGCACAGATCCTGAGCCGTGATGCCGTGCTCTGCCATCGCCTCGCGCAATGCCTCGACAACCTGCTCGAGCGTCTTCGGCATGCCCTGATCGGCGAGCGCGGGGCGGCGCGCGTCACACAGGATGTGCGCTTGCTTGTCGAGGATTCCGGCGCGCACGTTGGTGCCGCCGATGTCTACGCCGGCGACGTACTGCGCCTTCGGGTTCGGCTTGAGCTGAGCCATGGGAGCGCCTCCGTCGAAGAAAGCCAGCGGCCGCTTCCGCTGGGAATGGCTGTTCGACAAAGACGCGGCCGTTCCCTGCGAGTCGCGGGGGCGGTGTGCAGCGGACCGGCCGCCGACCGCCGCCCCTGCGCACTATTAGTGGTTTAGGCCACCGTTCTGCGGTTACACAGCCGCGCCTCGCCGTCAATTGACACTCCCCCGAGTGTTGTCTATAATGTTCGTGGCGGAGGGAACGGGCTCGGCGCCCATCGGCGTGCGCCCTCCGCCGTTTGCCATGATAGTCCTTGAAGAACTGTGCCCTGATATCGCGTCGGATCTCGAGTGCGTGGCGGCCGAGGTGGCTGCGATCGCGGCCGGCGACCAGATACCGGTAGCCGAGGCCGCCCGCCACCTGGCCGCGACCCCTGGCAAGCGACTTCGGCCAGGGCTGCTGCTGCTCGCCGCGCGGGCGTGCGGTTACGCCGGGCCGGCGTGCATACTCCCGGCGGCTGTGATCGAAGTCCTGCACGGGGTATCGCTGGTTCATGACGATGTGATTGACGAAGCCGACACGCGTCGTGGAATGGCCTCCACGCGCGCGGTGTGGGGCAACAAGATGGCGGTGCTGCTGGGCGATCACCTGCTCGCGGGCGCCTTCAAGCGGTTGACGGAGAGCGGCGAGCGCCTGGTCATGATGGAGATCGCCGACACCGCGCGGGAAATGTGCCGCGGCCAAATCCGGGAGACGATGTTGGCCGGCCTGGATCTGACCGAGGCGCAGTACCTCGACATCGTGTCGGAGAAGACCGCTTCGCTCTTCGCGGCGAGTTGCCGCCTCGGAGCCGCCGCCGCCGAGGCGGGTGAGCGTGAACGGCAGACGCTTGATTCCTTCGGCAGGCGCTTCGGCATTGCCTACCAGATCGCGGATGACGTATCCGACCTCACCGGGGTGCCGGAGGCCATGGGCAAGCCGGTGGCGCGGGACCTGGCGCAGGGCCAGATCACGCTCCCCATCATCCACGCGCTGCGCGACGGCTCGCCCGCTTCGCGTGACGAACTGAGGGCCATCCTCAACGGCCAGGTGGGCGCAGGTGTGGATCTGGCGCGCATACGCGAGGTCATCGCTGAGGCCGGGGGCTTCGAATACGCGACGGGCCGCATTCGGCGCTTCGCCGACGAGGCGGCAGACCAGCTCGTCGAGCTGGCGGAGTCGCCGGCGCGCGAGTGTCTTCTCGCCCTCACCCGCGACGCACTCGCAGCACCCATCACTACCCGGAACTGACCCTCGTGAATACCGGCCGTCGGCCTGACTCCATGCTCAGTCCAGGCGCGTCCGCGCTTTGCGTGCTGGCGATCCCACTACTCTGTCTGCTCTTGACCCCCGCGGCTGCGGATCCGTACGTGGCATTGGCGGAGGCACGCGCGGCCGCCGCGCGCGGTGACCGGGAAGCCGCCATCACTCACCTGGAGCAGGCCGTCGCCGAAGACGACGGTCTCGCGCTTGCCCATCGCTGGCTGAGCAGGTTATACGCCGAGAAGGGACTGCACGAGAAGGCGCTCGACAGCGTCGCCGCGGCATGGCTCCTCGACCCGGATCCCCGCGACGGCGAGCACATGCAACGCCTCCTGGAGGAACGCTTCCCTCGGTCCATGGCTCGGCGCACCGCCAAGGCCATCCCTTTCACGAAGGCCCGAATCGCTCTCGAACTCGTCGAGCGCGGTTGCGGCGCAGCCGCCCACCTCCGCGAGGCGCTCTACTTCCCAGGCGATGATCGCGATGCTCCTGCGACGGATCCCCAGTTCGGCTGGCGCTTCGACCGAGCGTGTTACGGCTATGTGCTCGATCCCGAGGTCGGCCGGTGGAGTCTGACGTTTGTCGTGCACTACAGCTCCGCCGCAGGCGCGACGCGCCGGGAGACGGCGGGCCATTGCACGGCGCTGCTGCTGCGGGCCGCGTGCGCGCGCGAGGAGCACCTCGGGCCGGTCGGACCGCCTGGCAGACCGCTCGACGTGTGGCTCGCGGAGCTGGGCCGGGCCGGTGCGGAGACCTCGGGCGGCAGCATCTACCTGCTCGACGCGGCCCGCGAGCGGCATCCGGGCGAGTGGGTGCGCCAGGTGATCCACGAATGCGGCCACGCGGCGCTGCCCGGCGTGAATCATTTCGACGAGCCCGAACCATGGGCGAACGGGAGGCTCGGCGAGCATCTCTTCTCCCGCTGGCTCACGGACCGCAGGGCAAGTGCGCCGGAGCATCCGTGGCTCTCCGCCGCCGACTTCGCGCCGCTCATCGCGGACGCCGAGCGGTGCATGCACCTCTTTCTGCAAACCGGCCCGGGATCGTCCTTGCTCGATGATGCTTCGGCGAGGGGGATGGACTACTACCTCGGCTATGCGAGCTACCTCGAGCGAGCGTTCGGCGGGCGGCTTCTCGCGAGTGCGATGCGCCTGACGGCCGGCAACGCGAGCCGCGATTTCGCGGCAGGCGTGGAAGAGGCGCTGCGCCGGGCATCCTCGACTGGTATCGAGTTGCGGGCCGTCCAGCGACCGACTGAGGGCGATGTCGCCCACTGGGTCTATCTCCCCGCGGGCGCGTGGCGCGCGGTTTGTAAGGGATGCGGTGCGGCGACTGCGTTCAACGGGCATCTGCTGGGCGGCGAGGATGGTGACGTCGGCCGGCTGGACGGGGGTTGGCACTCAGTGGTTCTGCCCCCCGGCGCGGTCGTCACATTCCGCCCCGCCGCGGCAGAGCAGCGTTAGGCGCCCGAACACCGCTGGGCGAACCCGCGCCGCAGTCAGTGGCCAAGCAGAATCCGTGACTCCTCCAGCAGGTCGAAGCACACGTAAGCCCGCCCCGCGTGCCACGCCCAGGTCCGATCGCGCAGCCCGGTCAGAGATGCGACAGGCCGGAGCCTGTGACCGTTCGCCGACACGCGCGCGGGCCTGCGCGCGACGGGGACGCTTACCGTGAAGCGGGGGCACGCGAACGGCGATCGGATGAGGATGCCATCAGTTGTCAGGCGTGCGCGGGCCGTCTTGGCGGCGGCGAAGTACCGCGCCATTTCGCTGCACTTCAGCCAGATAATGCGCGGGCCGAGTATCTTTCGCGTCCGCCTCAGGACGCGGCCGAGGACGGTTAGACCGGCCTCCGTGCCGTTAGAGTACAGCGACTGCCAGTGGGTGAGCACGGCGAGGAAGCTGCCGCTGTCTACGAGATCCACCAGTCGGCCCTGGCCCTGCGTGGTCAGATAGAGGTCGGTTCTCCGGCGCAGATACGGCTCGTCATCGCGCATGGTGTCCTGCGTGTCCCACAAGTGATCGGAGCAGCCCACGACGACGTGCACGACACCCTCGCCGGATGCACGGCGCATCACCATCAACCGCGGCAGGACTCGCCGGCGACTACTGCTCGCCAGGAAATACCATGTGAGTGAGCGGCCGTTCACCTGCTGCTGCGCCCGCAGCGCCGCCTCCGCGTAAGCCGGTTCCACCTCACTGCCGAAACTCCACGGCGACGTGAAGCCGTTCGGATCGAGACTCGCGCGCTCCAGGATAGCGGCGCCGTGCGCCAGATAGCGGGTCAGGGACTCCACGCCCTGATGCCGCGACCACGCGTTCTCGTTCTCCGGCAGCCGCCGACCCGTGTCGAGGTCCAGGGCGTGTCCGTGCGTCACCATTTCCGGCGTGATGTCGAAGTCGGCGCTCAAGCGCGAGCGCACGGTGCGGATGAAACGCATGCAGTCCCGTCTGGGGCAGTCGCGGAATCCCCGGTCGATCTCGCCGAGCCCGAACGGATTCGGAACCACGGAGAACTTGCCCCTCGCGCCGCCGTCTTTCACGACATCGCAGAAGCGGTCGAGGAAGTCCAGCGGGATGGTGCGCGCGAGTGGCTGCCCCGCGCTGTTGTGGGGGCGCTGGTGGCCGTCGAAGAACTTGCGGTGGTAGTACAGCGGATTCAAGCCCGGCATCGGGTCGTCCACCAGCAGCGCCATGGGCGCGCGGAGCATGGGCAACTCCACTCGCACCCCCGGCGGCATGCTTGCGATGTGCGGCGGCAGGTCGTCCGCAGTTCTCACGAGCCGTGATCCTCCCTCTCCGTTCGCTCTCGCGCGCGCCGCAGCAGAAGCTTGCGCATCGTTAACACGGTGTGCAACCCGTCCGCAATGCCGGCGGCATCGGCGCGCTCCAGCGGCCGCCCACTGTACTCCGCCGCGAGGTACGTGCCGATGACGCCGCGGATGACCTGGGCCTGCGCGCCGAGCGTCTGCGCCAGGCCGGCGGCGTACTCGCTCGCCGTGGCGCCGGGCGGCTTGGGCAACCCCCAGGCGGCAAGCCATCCGCACATGCGATCGTAACTGCGACGCACGTATTGCCGAAGCTGCTCGGCATCCGATGTGCGAGGCAGCGGGAGCGGCTTGTCGCGGCGCAAATAGCGCACCCCCAGAATGACGAGCACCAGAGAAGCCACGATCCCCGGCAGCTTCCACCACCATCCCGGCGTCGCGACCAACGCACGCAGCGGCGCAAGCGCCGCGCGCCTGACCCGCTGCAACGCCTGGCTCATAGCCTTCTGTGCCCGCTCGAGCAGCGACGGTTGCCGGCCCGGCGCCGGGCTCGGATCCAGCTCGAGCCAGCCGTAGCCGTCTATGAACACCTCGACCCAACTGTGAGCGTGCTTTTCGCGCACGACGTACCAGCCGGTTTCCTCGTCATCTTCGTCGCTGCTGAACCCGGCAACCACGCGCGATGGGATGCCGTTGAGCCGGGCGAGGACCGCCGAGGCGCTCGCGAAGTAATCGCAGTACGCGCCGTCCATCTCGTGCAGGAAGTAGTCCACATAGTCGCCTACCTCCGCCGGCGGAAGCTCGACGCGCTCACGATAGACGAAGTTGCTCTCGAGATAGGCACGCAAGGCGATCGCGCGGTCGCGGTCGTCGCGCTCGGCGGCGGTGATCTTACGCGCCAGGCGCCGCGTACGCGCTGGGATCTCGGGCAACGCCAGGTAGCGTTTGCGCTCTTCGTCGGCCATAGTCACGCCCGGCCGGTATACAGCGGCGCCAGGTGCCGTCTTGCGCTGCGAGACGACAGTGTACACGGTGCTCGAGCGGAACGGCGCTGCGTTGGTCAGCACTGATGAATCGCTGACGCGCGGGTGGAAGAACGGACCGGAGAGGGAGCGCGGCTCGTAGGCAGCGACGACGACGCCTTGCATCGGGACTGCGAGATGGAAGACTTGCCTCAAGTCGCTGCTCGGCACGCCGGCCGCGATGCCCATATCTCTGGTTGGCACGGACCACGAATCGCCCTGCCGCTCGAGCAGAACTCGGTACGGTGTGCTCTCGGTGCGCCAGCCGCGGCCGGTATAAACGTCGAGAGTCTCCGCGCGCCACAGTGCGCTTTCCGTGGAGTCGACCCGGAACACGATGTTGTTGCGTAGCGACAGCCCGTCGCTCAACACCATTTGATTCGACCAGCGGGGCACGACCCACGAGGGCGCGGCGATCTGAAGTATCTGCCGCGTGATGATGTACGGGAGGTAGTTGCTGTAGCGCATCATCAGGGCGCGCGGCAGGTTGATCCAGCCGAAGACGATCGCGGCGACGAAGGTGGCCGGGACGAGCACGAGCCACATCGTCGAGATGCCGCCGGCGAGGAGTGATCGGCGGCGCGGCGGCGCGAGCAGGCGTGCGTCGCCGCGCTGGCCGAGTGACTCCTGGTGGTTGAAGGCAAGCAGATAGAGCGCGCCGAGGAAGAACAACAGCAGGGAGATGATGATGCCGGCGCCGCGTACGATGATGGACGATAGCAGTAGCGTGCTCACCGCGGGGACGACCGTGAGGGTCAAGTCGCGGTCGGTCAGCAGCGAAAAGCTGCGGAACATCGCGACCGTGATGAACATCTGGATGACCAGTGCGACGGCAACTCGGTCATCGATGAACAACGCAATACTCACGAGGTCCCCACCGGACGGCAACTGGATGCTCCTGAGCATGCTGAAGATGAAGACGAGGCTGACGCCGACGATCATGATGTTGAGGATGCGTCGGTTGGCGTTCGCGGCCCGCAGGTACATACTCGCGGGCGTGCCGATCGCCACGAGCACCAGGGCGACGTAGGGGAAGAACGATAACAGGTAGATCGGCCAGGCAGACAGGATCGCCGCGACGGTCACGAGCGCCGCAGCGCCGTACGGCAGCCACTGTTCGGTCCAGTATGCTTCCTGGCGTGCGCTTGCTAAAGCCATAGTCCAGCGGCTCCCAGAGCGGATGCGATGTCATCGCCGCGCCGCACCGGGCACACCGCGTCGGCGACACCGAACGCGGCGGACAAGAGACTTCCGTACGCCTCCTCGGCGGGCGGGTCCGGCTCGTCCACAAAGCTGTGGGCGGCGATGAGCACCGCGGTGACGTGAGCGCCGGCGCCCCGCAGCATGAGCAGCGGGTAGCTCAACTGCGAATCGGCCGAGGGTGTGATGACGAAGACGGTAGAGGCAGCCGGGATTTCCGACAGCCGCGCGCCGAGGGCGGAGGCGAAGTCCGTATTGCCGTCGCCTCTCGCCACCGCGAGGTGCTCCAGCGCCTTGTTGAGCTGATGTTCCCCGCGGTCCATGGGCAGCAGGAACCGCTCCGCGCCGGTCGAGATCAGGCTCAGGGAATTGCCCGAGGCCACGACGTGCTGAGCGAGCGAGGCGGCGATGGCAACTGCGTACTCCAACGTCGCCTGCGCGCCGGCACCGCGATGCGCCGCATCGTGGAGGTCGAGGACGATCGTCGCCGCGGTGGAAAGCCGCTGCTCGTACTCCTTAATGGCGAGGCGCCCGGTGCGGGCAGTGGACTTCCAGTGTACTCGACGCAGGTCATCGCCGTACTGGTACGGGCGAATGCCGTAGAATTCCTGAGTCGCTCCCGCCAGGGGCGCGGTGCGAAGCTCACTCAGTCTGTACGACGAGAGGCCCTGAAGATACATATTGGGCAGCGGGAGCGGCCGCGGATAGACGATCACATCGGCTGATTGGCCGGCCTGCGATTTGCGGACGAAGAGTCCCGTGGGATCCGACCCTTCGAGTACCAGCGGCCCCAGACGATAGTGACCGCGCAGAGGGAACTGAAGTGCGCGCTTGAGGACGCCCTCGGCGGTGCCCGGCTCCGCCTGGAAGACGTACTCCGACTCCTCGGTCGTGTCTCGCGTGATGCTGCGCACCGGGTCCCTGATGAGGATAGCCTGGGATGACCCCGGGGGATGATGCACGCGCAGCGTCATCTCGAGCGGGTCGCCTTGGAACATCCGGTTGCCGGCCAGGTGTCGCGCAACGGAGATACGGCGCAGCGACCGGCGGGCGTACACGTAGGCGGCCCCGAGCAAGCAGACGGTCGCCCACCACAGGACGTACGCGGGGAAGGTGTCGTTGACGAGCGCGACGACGTAGAAGGCCGCCGAAATCAAGACGAGCATCTTCGCGTTTCGCGTCCACATCGGGGCAGCTCCGCCGCGCGGCTCGCCGTAGGACTGGCGAGCCAGTGCGATGGCGAAGTTCGCCGGCTGCGCGCCTGCCTCACTGTGCCGGCGTGACGCCGCAGTACGGGTCGCCCGCCTGGGATGGAGCGAACGATCCCGGCGCGTCCTGAGCAACCGCCCGCGCGCGCAGGCGGCGCGGTCGCACGAACGTCAGTCTCAGTCCTGAGGGGATGCCCCCGCCGCGCCTCCCTGCCGTATGCGCTGCTCGTACAACTCGGGCAGATGCAGTCGCACCTGCTCTTTTAGCTCATCGTCCGAGATCCCGGTCAGGCGGCCGTGAACGGTATACTGGTCCATCACCCACCGCGCGATCTTGAGCACGTCGCGCTTGCGGACCTGCCCATCGCCCTCGAGACCGAGGAAGTCGTTGACCCAGTGGGTGATGCCATCCACGCCGCTCTTGTCGGTGATGGCCACGCGGGGTGGTTGGCCGAGCAGCACGCGCGTGTCGAAGATGTTGTAGATGCGCTCGTCGCGCCGCAGGCCCTCGGCATGAATGCCCGCCATGGTGCGGTTGAAGTTGCTGCCGACGAAGGGCTGTCCCGCAGGGATTTGTGCGCCGACATGCTCGTCGAAGTAGCGGGCAATCTCGGTCAGCACGCTGAGGTCCGCCCCGTTGAGCGTGCCCTTGAGGCCCGCATACTCGACCAGGGCGCCTTCGAGCGGTGGATTGCCGGTGCGCTCGCCGAAGCCGAGCAGCGTCGTGTTGACGGCGTCGCACCCGTAGAGCCAGCAGGTAACGCCGTTGATGTGCGCCTTGTGGAAGTCGTTATGGCCGTGCCATTCCAGGCGGTCGGAGGGGATCCCACCCTCGTTGACAATGGTATGAACCAGCTTGGGGATGCTGCGCGGCAGGGCCGCCCCTGGGAAAGTGACGCCGTAGCCCAGGGTGTCACACAGCCTGACCTTGGGCTTCAGATGATCGGGCGCCTGCTCTCCCAACTCCGCCAGCTTCTGCACAAACGGCAGCACGAAGCCTTCGATATCTGCGCGCGTGACGTCCTCGAGGTGGCAGCGCGGGCGCACACCGGTCGCCAGCGCTCCCTCGACAACGCGGATGTATTGGTCGAACGCTTCGCGCCGCGTCATCTTCTGCTTGTGGAAGATGTGGTAGTCGCTCGCCGAAGTCAGCATGCCGGTCTCGTCAAGACCCATGTCTTTGACCAGCCTGAAGTCGCCCTCGTCCGCGCGAATCCATCCCGTGATGCGAGGATACTCATGCCCCAACTCGCGGCACAGGTCAACCGCCTGCCGGTCCTTGGGGGTGTAGAGGAAGAACTCGCTCAGCCGAATGACTCCGTTGGGCCCGCTGAGCCTAACGAGCAGGCTGTAAATGTCCCGGATCTGCTCCAGCGAATACGGCGGGCGTGCCTGCTGACCGTCGCGGAACGTAGTATCGGTGATGAACAGGTCGCGCCTCACCGCCTCCCGCGGGTCGAACTCCACGACCCGGCCGTTGATTTCCTCGCGTATTCGCCCGTCAAAGGTGATCAGCGGAACCCTGTCGTACGGGAACACGTCTTCGAGCAGGTTAGGTTGACCCACCTCCTGAACTTCGCGCCGTTCGGTCATCAACGAACCTCCTGTGTGATACTCGGAGTATATAACATCCCTGGGTAATAAGGCAACTCCGCCGTGACACAACCAACGCCTGTGCCCACGGAAGTGCGGATTCCGCAGGCAGAAGCCGCGGCTGCGACCCGGCGCGAAACGGGTCCTCGCCAAGAGCGCCGTGAAGCGCGCTGCTACAGCCGAGTCTCGCATGTCTATCCAAGGCTACAGGGAACGGTCCGCCCGCACGCCGCGCGCTTGACGCGCCGGCGTACGCGTGAGAGAATCCGGCAAGCAGACCTGATTGGAGTGAGACGCTATGCGCCGCAACATCGCTGTGATTATCGCCCGGCACTCGCTGGTCGTCGGGATTGCCATCGGTTGCATCATCGGTGCCGCCTTGACCGGCCTGGTCATGGGACGCAGCCGCGCGGTGCTCGCCAAGCCGGCGTACGCGCAGGCTACGGCTCCGGAGTCCGAGCCGGCGATCATCGCCGCAATCCAAAAGGTCGGGCCCGCCGTGGTCAACATTGACACCATAATCCAGTCCAGAGCCGCAGAGCTGCCCGCGCCCCTGCGCGAGTTCTTCGGGGAGCCGTTCCCGCGGCAGGGACAGGCTTCGGGTGTCATCATTGATGCGCAGGGCCACGTCCTGACGAACAACCACGTCGTGCAGAACGCGCGCGCGGTGAGAGTCACTCTCGCCGACGGGCGCACGTTCGATGCCTCCGTCGTCGGGACCGATCCCCTGACCGATATGGCGGTGGTGAAGATCGAAGGCGCTGACCTGCCCGTGGCCGAGTTGGGGAGTTCCGTGGATGTGCCGATCGGCGGTTGGGTGATCGCGATCGGCAACCCGTTCGGCTATGAGAACACCGTCACCGTCGGCGTCTTGAGCGCCCGCAACCGCCAACTGCGCGCTCCCACGGGAGCGAACCTGCACGAGCTGCTCCAGACCGACGCTTCGATCAACCCCGGCAACAGCGGCGGCGCATTGGTCGACATTCGGGGCAAAGTCATCGGCATCCCGACGGCGATCATCCCCTATGCCCAGGGCATCGGGTTTGCGATCTCCTCCGAGGCCGCCCGCGGTGTGGCCGATGAACTCATCGCGAAAGGCCGCGTCAGCCACCCGTGGCTGGGGATTTCCAACGTGCCGGTGAGCGAGCATATCGCACGCCAGTTGAAGCTCCCGGATACCAAGGGCGTCGCAGTCATCGGAGTAGTGCCCGACAGCCCGGCGGCACGAGCGGGGATCCAACCGCGCGATGTGATCGTTCGCATGGGGGAGCGCGAGATTGCGAAGCAGGACGACGTCGGCGAGGTGCTTAGGGAAAGCGCGGTGGGACAAGTGCTCGCCCTTACGGTGCGCCGCGCGGGGCAAGAGGTGGAACTCGCGGTGACCGTTGGGGAACGACCGGTGCGGCAGCCGTAGATCGCGGGTCCGGTCGCAGCGCGAGCGCCTCATGGGCCGGACGCGATGACGGCTAGGCCCCGATGGCGGCCGCCCGCGCCCGCTCGTAGACGTCCTTGAGCGGCACGCCCTTCTCACGCGCGAGGCGCCTGCAATCCTCATATTCCGGCGCCACCGTGACGATTTCGCCCTCAAGCCTAGCGATCTTCACGCGCACCTGGCCGAACGGCGTCTCCACCGTGACCCAATCCCGGTCGAGGCAATGGCGGCTGACCTCGCGCGCCCGCACGCCGAGGGTCGTCGTCTCGCGGAACAGGATGCGCAGCAGTTCGGCCTGCTTGTCCGGGGCCGCGAGCGTCGTGAGCAGCGAAGCCGGGCGCGATTTCTTCATGATGATCGGCGTGATGAAGACGTCCAGCGCGCCGGCCTCGAAGAGCCGCTCGACAACGCGTTCGTAGAACTCCGGGTTCATGTCGTCGAGGTTGGTTTCGAGGACGACCAGTGTTTCCGCGGCAGACGCGCCTGGTGCCGCCGCGTCGCCGAGGAACATGCGCAGGCAGTTGGGGTGGGGGAGATCCTTGCTGCCGGCGCCGTAGCCCACGCGGCGCACGGTCATCGCAGGCATCGGCCCGAAGCTGTCGCAGAGGCCGGTAACGAGAGCGGCGCCCGTGGGAGTCACCAGTTCCGTCTCGGCGCCGCCGCCGTAGGTCGGAAACCCCTCGAGCAGCTTCGCCGTCGCCGGAGCCGGAATCGGCAGCCGGCCGTGATCCGTCTCGACCCATCCGGAGCCGAGAGGCAACGGCGAGCAGGTGGCGCGTTCGATGCCGAGCATGCCGAAGCCGACGACCGTGCCGACAATGTCCACGATGGCGTCAACTGCGCCGACCTCGTGGAAGTGCACGTCTTCCACCGCGACGCCGTGGACCGACGCCTCCGCCTCCGCTAGGCGTCGGAAAATGTCGCCTGCGCGCCGCGCGACCTGCAAATCGAGGGAGCCGCGCTCGATCACGCCAAGGACTTCGGCAAGGCGCCGCTCGGGCTGGGATTCGGAGACCTCGACCTCCACCAGCGTGCACTCGATGGGCCCCCGTTGAACGCGCTCGGCCCTGAGCCGCCAGCCCTTCAGATCGAGGCCCGACAAGGCGGACTGGAGCCCGTCGCGGTCGAGTCCGCAGTCAACCAGCGCGCCGAGCAGCATATTGCCGCTCGCGCCGGAGAAGCAATCGAGATGCGCTGTTTTCATGCCGCCGTTGTATTCTACACGCCTGACCGCGAAGACCTGCTTTCAAGAACTGTCACAGGGCCTACTCGTGCCTTGCCCGCGGCGGCACGCGCGCCGGCAGCAGCCACCGCGGGCGCTTGATGAACTCGCCGCCCTTGGGGGTCTGCTCAACCAGGCCGGCCTTTTCGAGGTGGTTGAAGCAGCTGCGCATGCAGCCCCGCGAGCCCTCGACCCCGTAGCTGCCTGCCTCACCCCACTTCTGGAGCATCGCGTGCCCCTCGACGACGTAACCGGAAGGGAACTCCTCCGTCGCCCGCCAGCGCCCGGTTGAGAGCGGCCAGCACAGCTTGTAGGCGGCCTCCTCCGACAGCTCCTGCTCGGTCACATCGAAGCTCCACCCCGGGAGATCGCGGTGCAGGAACGGCGAAACGCGGGGGTCGCCTCCGTGGTAGATGAGTGTGCACTTGCCCATGTCCACATCGGCCCACTCGTAGGTTCTGCCCTCGATTCGGATTGAGACTGACTTCCCCTCTGTGATGTGAGGGATCGCGCCCGGGCACCCCTTGACGCACTCCATGCAGCGCCGGCAGATGGCGCCCGGTTCGATCAGCGGGTCGGGCTGCAGGGGCATGTCAGTGATGATGGCGTGAAGGCGCTGGCGTGGCCCGAACCTCGGCGTCAGGAAGACCTTCGACCAGCCGATCTCGCCCAGGCCGGCGGCGACCGCTGCGATGCGTATTGCGAGTTGCACATCAGGCGCGGCGGCGCCCGGTCGCAGGGCTTCGGTCGGCGGCTGCGCTTCCGGCACGCCGGGGTAGTAAGGCACCGCCTCCCACCCCTGATCCTCCAGCAGACACGCGACTTCGTACAGCGGGATGGGGATGAAGACAGTGTTGAGCAGGCCGTGGTAATCGAAATACGTGTATGACGGCCAGTAGGTGCCTTCCTCGATCCCTCGCCAGCCGCCGCGCAAGATGCGTTTGCCGACGACGATGACGGACCGCGCCTCCGGGAAGATGGCGGCTGGATGCATCCGCGCGGGAGCACCGTCAAAACGCTCGATGTTGGCGACCCCCAGCAGGTCGAGGCCCTGGGAGACGGCGAACTCGCGGAGCGATTCTGTGGTGAGAGCGGCCATGGCGCTTACAGCAGTCTCCGGTCCTCGACGATTCCCCAGGGCGGGCGCTTGCGGAACGGATGTCGGAACGTGTTGGCGACGCGGTTGTTGGCCTCGAGGTAGGCAATGCAGCTGCGCGTGCAGAGGGCGGCGAGGCGTTCTGGGCGACCGGAGGGATGATATGGGTTGGGCGCGGCACCGTTCTTGCACTGCGCACACTTCGAGTGATCGAGTCCGGCCACGAGCATATCTTTGCCGCAAATCGAGATCGTGCGCTCGGCGCCGGGGTCAATCGCTCCGAGCGGGCAGAAAGCAGCGTGATCCCGCTGGCGGTCGCATACCGGCGCCTCAAGCAGCGGATCGGGCGCCAGCGCTGCGTCGGTAAGGATGAGCTGTATCCGCTGGCGCGGCCCGAACTCAGGGGTCAGCAGTAAGCCGCAGTAGCCGATCTCGCCCAGGCCGGCGCGCACGGCGGCATCGTCAAAATCGGGCATGACGTTGGGCGCCGGTTGCCCCGGCCGCACCGGCACGCCGAGCGGCGGGACCTCTGCGGGCAGGTTCGGCAGCGGCACCGCTTCCCAACCGCTGTCCTCCAGCAACTGGGCGATCCTCATCGTGGCCGTGGCGAGCACGCGGTTGTTGAGCCAATCCCGGCCGTAGAGATGATAGAGCTGGAACTGGGTACCCTCCTCGACGCCGCGCAGCGCCCCGCGCGTGATACGCTTGCCGACAACGAGGACCGATTGGATTTCCGGGAAGATCGCAGCCGGGTGGTGGTCGGCCGCGACGTCGCTGAAGCGAGCTATGGAGGCGATCCCCAGCAGATCGGCGCCGAGGTCGCGAGCCTGGGCCTTCAAGTGACGGGTCAGATCGTGTGAATCGCCGCCCGGTTCCGGTGCAGGCATGGACGGTCTCCTGTGTCCGCGGTGGCGGGCGAACGCGGCGGCAAGGCCGTTGGTTCGCTGTCCGGCCGCGCTCGGTCGAGCACGGCTTCGGCCTCGCCTGTGGAGGCACAGCATGCGTCCCCGCATCCGAAGGGCTGTGCCTCTACGGTTCGCGCGTGTCCGGTGACGCGTCGGGTGCCGCGGCGCAGGTCGCGATCAGGGCGGCATAGTAGCCGGCGCCGTAGCCATTATCAATATTAACCACGGCGACGCCGCCGGCGCAGCTATTGAGCATGGTCAGCAGCGCGCCGATCCCGCCGAAGCTCGTGCCGTAGCCGACGCTGGTGGGCACCGCGACGACAGGCGCGCGCGCCAACCCACCGACGACGCTGGCCAGCGCGCCCTCCATCCCCGCCACGACAACGATGGCGCTTGCCTCGGCGAGCTTGTCCGCGTGTCCGAGCAGCCGGTGAATGCCCGCGACACCGACGTCGTACAGACGCTCGACGCGGCAGCCCATCGTCTCGGCGGTGACCGCGGCCTCCTCGGCGACAGGTTGATCGGCGGTACCCGCGGAGATGACGAGCACCGAGCCGCCGCCGGTGGGCGCATCATCACCCGAGCGCAGCACGATCATCCGCGCAAGCTCTCGGTATTCCGCTTCGGGCAGTTCCGGCCGCACCGCCTCGTACACCTCGCGCGTCGCGCGGGTTGCGAGCGCGGTCTGCCCGTGCTCGACAAGCCGCTTCATGAGCGCCGCGATCTGTTGGGGGCTCTTGCCCGGGGAGTAGATCGCCTCGGGGAAGCCTTTGCGCAGGATGCGATGCGTGTCGAGCTTGGCGAAGTCGAGGTCCTCGAACGGCAAGTGCCGCAACCGTTCGAGCGCCTGCTCGACCGGCATTTCGCCCGACTTGATCTGCTCCAGTAGCTCGCGGAGTCGTTCCTTCATGGTCAGCCTATGCATCCTGGTTACGCCGCGGCAGGCCGCACCTCCTGCGCGGGCCAGCAGCGCCTTGGGCAGAACTGATAGGGGCGCACGGCCGTGCGCCCCTACATGAAAGAGATATCCGTCCGGGACTCGGACGGCGGGGAACAGGGTCTCTACTTGTCGCGGAACGCGGTGTCGGCGAGCACCGCCTGGGCCGCCGCAAGGCGCGCCACCGGCACGCGGTACGGCGATGCGCTGACGTAATCCAGACCGACGGCGTGGCAGAAGTGTATGCTGTCCGGGTCGCCGCCGTGCTCGCCGCAGATACCGACCTCCAGGCCCGGGTTGGCCGCGCGTCCGCGCTCGACGCCCATTCTCACCAACTCGCCGACCCCGTCGCGGTCCAGTGTCTGAAAAGGATTGACGGGGAGGATCCGGTCCTCGACGTACTTGAGCAGGAATTTGCCCTCCGCGTCGTCGCGGGAGTACCCGAAGGCCGTCTGCGTCAGGTCGTTAGTGCCGAAGGAGAAGAACTCGGCGATCTCGGCAATCTCACCCGCGGTAATGGCCGCGCGCGGGACCTCGATCATCGTGCCGAACTTGTAGTCAATGTTGACGCCTTGCTCCTTCATGACCTGCTTGGCAACGGGCTCAAGGCGCTCGCGGACAAACTTCAGCTCGTTGACGTGGCCCACGAGGGGGATCATGATCTTGACGTGGACATCTACCTTGCGCTTCTTGCAGAGACAAGCCGCTTCCATAATCGCGCGGGTCTGCATCTCGACGATCTCGGGCATGATGATGCTCAGGCGGCAGCCGCGCAGGCCGAGCATGGGGTTCATCTCGGCCATGCCCTCGACGGCGGACAGCATCTTCTCCAGTGACTTCAGTTTGCGCGAGTTCGGCGACTTCACCCGCAGCGTCGCGACCTCCTCGATCAACTCCTCGCGGTTGGGCAGGAATTCGTGCAGCGGCGGGTCAATCAGCCGGATGACCACCGGCAGCCCGTCCATCGCCTTGAAAATGCCTTCAAAATCGCTGCGCTGAAACGGCAGCAACTGGTCGAGCTGCTTCCGTCGCTCATCGCCGTCCTCGGCGAGGATCATCTTCTGCACGATGGGCAGACGCTCGGCCTCCATGAACATGTGCTCGGTGCGGCACAGGCCGATGCCCTGCGCGCCGAAGCCCCGCGCGCGCTGCGCGTCTCGCGGGTAGTCCGCGTTCGCCCACACCTCCAGGCGCCGCACCCTGTCCGCCCACTGAAGCAGCGCCTGCAGTTCCTCGTTCTCCTCCAGGCTCGGCGCGATCGTCTCGATGGCGCCCGCAAATACCTCGCCGGTGGTGCCATCAAGCGAGATCTCGTCGCCTTCCCTGATCGGCTCGCCGTCGGCGTAGAACACCCGCTTCGCCTCGTCGACGCGGATGCCCTCGGCGCCCGCGACGCAGGGAAGCCCGAGTCCCCGCGCAACGACGGCCGCGTGGCTCGTCGCGCCGCCGCGCGACGTCAGAATCCCCTTCGACGCGAGCATCCCGTGAACGTCGTCCGGGGTCGTCTCGGGACGGACGAGGATAACGGCCTCGCCGGCCTTGCCTCGCTCCTCGGCACGGTCGGCGTCGAAGACGGCGATGCCGGTGGCCGCGCCGGGCGAGGCATTCAAGCCCTTGCCGAGCATGCGATCGCCCTTGCGGGCGGCGTCGAGCGCCCGGTCGTCGAAACGCGGCAGCAGCAGGTGGTTGATCTGCGCCGGCTCAACCCGCAGCAGCGCCTCGCGCTGGGTGATGAGCCGCTCCTTCGCCATGTCCACGGCGATCTTGACCGCCGCCGCGGCGGTGCGCTTGCCGACGCGGCACTGCAGGATGTACAGCTTGCCGCGCTCGATCGTGAACTCGATGTCCATCGCGTCGCGGTAGTGGCGCTCGATGCGCTTGGCGATATCCAGAAACTGGCGGAATATCTTCGCGTTTTGCCTGCCGAGTGCGGCGATTGCGATCGGCGTGCGGACGCCGGCGACGACGTCTTCGCCCTGCGCGTTCATCAGGTACTCGCCGTAGATGACCTTCTCGCCGGTGGCGACGTCGCGCGTGAAGGCGACGCCGGTGCCGGAGTCCTCGCCCATGTTGCCGAACACCATGGTCTGCACGTTCACTGCGGTGCCGAGGTCGTGCGGGATCTTGTGGAAGTTGCGGTAGTCAACGGCGCGCTTGTTGTTCCACGAGCTGAAGACCGCGCGCATCGCCATCTCCAACTGCTGAAGGGGGTCGATCGGGAAGTCATACCGCATCTTCTTGCGGAAGAACGCCTTGTACTCATCAACCAATTCGGCGAGCGCGTCGGCGTCCACCTCGGTGTCGAGCTTGACGCGGAGCTTCGCCTTCTTCTTGTCGAGCATTTCCTCGAAGTGATGCCGGTCGAGATCGAGCACGATGTCGGAGAACATCATGATGAAACGCCGGTACGCGTCATAGGCAAAGCGCGGATTGCCCGTTAGCCGGATGAGCCCTTGCAGCGTGTCATCGTTGAGCCCCAGGTTGAGGACCGTGTCCATCATCCCCGGCATCGAGAACTTGGCGCCGGAGCGCACGCTGACGAGCAGCGGATTGGCGGGGTCGCCGAACTTCTTCTCCGTGGCCTGCTCCACCTGCTTGAGCGCCGCCTCGACCTGCTTCATCAGTCCCGCGGGGAGTTCGCCCGACGCGGAGTAGGCATTGCACGCCTCGGTGGTTATGATGAAGCCAGGAGGGACGGGCAGGCCGAGGTTGGTCATCTCCGCCAGGTTCGCCCCCTTCCCCCCCAACAGATCCTTCTGGTCCTTGTCGCCTTCCTCAAAGGCGTACACCCATTTCTTGGCAGCCATCAAATCCTCCTTGGATCCTGTATTATTGCCATGTTGCGCGGCGGAATGGTTCCCGAATCCCGCCGGTGCGGACGATGGGATACCGGTCAATCAGGGCGAGCCGGAGCCGCGTGCGGCTTTCGCTCGCTCCCACAGCGCGTCCATCTCTGCAAGCTTCATGCCTTCGAGAGTTTTCCCCCGTTCGGCGGCGAGTTCCCGCATTTTCGCGAAGCGGTCGGCGAAGCGGTCAGCCGCGGCTCTGAGCGCCTGTTCGGCATCGACCCCGGCGAAGCGCGACACATTCACGACCGCGAATAGTATGTCGCCCAGTTCGTGCTCCAGGCGCGGCGAGCCCGGCGTCTCGGTCGCCAGCTCCCTCTTGAGTTCCTCGATTTCCTCCAGCAGCTTCGCCAGCGGACCCTCCGCCTCGGTCCACTCGAAGCCGTAATGCGCCGCCCGCCGCTGCACCTTCTGTGCGCGATCGAGCGCGGGCAGCGTGGGCGCCACGCCGGAGAGCAGCCCTTCTGACTCGTCGCTGCCGGCTTCGTCACGCTTGAGTTCATCCCATCGCCGCAGCACCGCGGCCGCATCGTCGACGACCGCGTCCCCGAACACGTGAGGATGGCGCGACACGAGCTTGTCGCGCAGCCGCCTCGCGACGTCATTGAAGTCGAACTCCCCGCGCTCGGCCGCGAGATGAGCGTGGAAGATGATCTGGAGCAGGATGTCGCCCAACTCGCTCGCGAGTTCCTGCCAGTCCGCGCGATCAATGGCGGCGATGGCCTCGTGCGCTTCCTCGAGCAGGCAGCGCCGCAGTGTGCGGTGATCCTGCTCCCGGTCCCACGGGCAGCCGTCCTCACCGCGCAATCGTGCCATGATGGCGCGCAGACCGTCCACGTCCGCGCGCTGCTCCGCCGGCAGCGCGGCAACGAACACACTCACCGGCGGCGGCATCTCCGCCGCCGGTTCCAACTCGGCGAGGGTAACCGCCCGTGTTGCTTGGTGCGACGAGCCGGGGCGACTCACGACTGTCGCAGGATGATCCATGGGATAGTGCGCAGTCAGCGTGTCGCGCAAGCGCGAGGCAACATTCGCATTACCTATGCCGATGAACAGGCTGTCGGCGCCGGCATCGGGCGTCACCTCTCCTCGGCGCACATCGAACACCCGGACGCCGGTGAGTTCAGCCCCGGCCGCTCTCACAGCGGCCTCGATGGAACTAGCTTTGGGCACGATCGGTCGCTCGACCTCCGCCGCTCCGCACTCCGCCTGACCCGGTGAAAAGAGCGTAAGCGCCCGCTAAACGGTGCAGGCGCCCACGCTGATTGTTTGCCGATCGCCTACGTCGCTGTCGCCGCGGCCTGGCAAGGAGCGCTACGGCCCGCTCGACTCATCGGAAGGCGGCGGGGGCTGTTGCTGAGGTGCCGGCTGCGGCGGCCCCGCTCCCGGTATCACCGGCGGCTTTTGCTCCTTGAGCTTCGAATACTGCTCAGTCAGGCTCTGGTACTTGGGCCGGAAGATCGTGATGCTGGCGTCCGCGCGCAGGTCATCAATGAACTTCTGCACCTCGGTCTGGCGCAGCGCCATTACGGACTGCATGACGCGGCTCTTGACCTCGTCGAACGAGTGCTGCTTGCCCTCGGTGCGCTCGACCACTTGGATAATCTGGTAGCTGCCCTCGGGGTAGCTGGACTCGATGGGTTCGCTCACCTCGTTGAGAGCGACGGTGAACAGCAGCTTGCTGACATTGGGGTCGCCGAAGCCCTCGGACACCGGGCCGATCTCCCCGCCGCGCTCCTTCAACACCGGGTCCTCGGACTTCTCCTTGACTGCTTGGGCGAAATCGAGCTTGCCGGACACGATATCCTGCCGCACCTTCTCTGCTTCCGCCTTGTTCGGCAGGATTATGCGCCGATACTTGGCCTGCGCCGGCTCGTCGAAGCGCGTCTTGTTCTCGTCGTAGTACTGCTTGAGTTCGTTGTCCGGGATCACCAGCTTGGTCAGGAGGAAATTCTTCTCCAGGTCGGCCCTGACGCCCGCCTCGGTCTGATCCGCCCGGCGCAGGAACTCATCCCACTTGTCCTCCCCGACGCGTTTCTTGAGGTCGTTGATGGCCTGATCCAACTCGGCATCGGCAACCTGGATGCCTTTCTCCTTCGCCATCTGCGCCATGAGGTGCTCGAGTATCAGCCGATCAAGCACCTGACGGCCCACGGTGTCCTCCAGCTTACTGTAGAACTCCTGCTCGGTGATGATGTCACCGTTGACCTTGGCCACGGCCCGCTTGGCGCAACCCGTGGGCGCGACCGCCAGAGTCACGACTAGTGCGAGTAGAACCGGCGCGACGAGTCGCTTCATATCCTAGACTCCTTTCACCGGTACTGGTGTACGGCGTGACGATGAATGCGATGACGCCCCATTGCCGGGACGCGCACCCGCGTGGTATCAAAACAGGCGGCTCTCTCCAGCCGCCTCAATCTGCATTGTACACGACCTGCGGGAGCCACGTCAAGCAAGACTCCGCGGCGACGAACACCCGCTCGCCCGCCCCCTGTTCCTGGCCCGAACCGCTCCGCATCGGCGGCGAGACACGGCGGGTGCATCCGTGACTGCCGGCGGCTGTCACGGGCCGGTCAGGAATGCGCCCTCGACCACGCGCACGTCAACCGCGCTGCCGACCTCGGTCAACGTCACCTCGACGACGTCGAACCGGCAGCGCTCCTCTCTTCGCGCCCGGGACGCCATATAGACCTGCGCCAACTTCACCAGTTTATCGCGTTTGGCGTGGGTGACGGATTCGGCGGGAGCGAAAGTGTCGGACGGGGTGCGGCTTTTCACCTCAACGAACACCAGGTCGGCCCCGTGACGCGCTACGATGTCAATCTCCCCGAGCTTGGTGCGGTAATTGCGCTCGAGGATCGCGTAACCCCGCGACTGGAGATAGCGCGCCGCGATGTCTTCGCCTATGCGCCCCAGCTCGCGACGGCTCTTCGGCTCCGACTGCCCCCACATCGCTCCGGCCTCCCCCAGGGCGACACGAATCTCCGGCGGGTGAGCGCCGGGCGGCGCCCCCCGCATAAACCGTGGGCACGGCTCTTTCCTGCGCGACCCTCGCTTACCTACGGGCCCGCCTGTACCTGCTTCGATACGTCGTGCATCAACGGCGCCAGGGCTGGATACGTCTCCACGTATTTGCTGAAATAGAAGTCGTACACGCCGCGATGCGTGTCGTCGGGCTTAATCTCATCGGTGATGGTGACCATGTTCTCCGACGCCTCCGCTAGGCTCCCGTAATGGCCCGCGGCCACCGCCGCCGCGACGCCGCTGCCGAGCGTCGCCGCCTCCCCGACCGCGGCGAGGAAAATGGGCAGGCCGCAGACGTCGGCGTGTATCTGCAGCCACAAGCGGCTCTTGGCGCCGCCGCCGGTCGCATAGAGTTCGGCCACTTTGAAATCGTGCGCCGCCAGGTCCTCCAGGATGTGGCGCGTCCCGAAGGCGGTGCCCTCCAGTATCGCGCGGAACACGTGGGCCGAGCTATGCTTGAGGCCCAACCCCCAGATGGCCCCGCGCACGAGCGGATCCCGTATCGGCGTGCGATTGCCCTGGAAGTAGTCCACCATCACCAGACCTTCCGAGCCGGGTGCTACCGCGGCCGCTTTCTCGTCCAGAATCGCGTATGCGTCGCGTCCCGAGTGCTCCGCCTCCGCCTGCTCCGCTGCCGCGAAGTTGTCGCGGAACCATTTCACGACGGAGCCGGTTGCGGTCTGCCCCCCTTCCAGCACCCACATGCCCCGTATCAGCGCGTCGGGATACGGCCCCCACACCCCGGAGTCGAATATCCCGCGATCGCTCAACCCCATGTGGCACGTCGAAGAACCCATCACGATCGCCATGCGCCCCGGCTTGACGGTGGCCATGCCGAGCATGCCCATATAGGCATCTATGCCGCCCTCGGCGACCGGTATGCCCGCCGGCAAGCCCAGCTCCTCGGCCGCGGTCTTCGAGAGTTCCCCCGCACGCTCCCCGACGGCGAGGACGTCCTGCGGCCACTTATCGAGGATCTCGCTCATGCCGAGCGTCTCCAGCAGCCGCTTCGGCCAACCGCCCTCGGGCACCGCGTAGTTCCACTTGCACGTGACGACGTTGAGCGATGCCGTCCACCGCCCGGTGAGGCGGAACATGAGCCAGTCGGTGACCTCCATGATCCGCTCGGCCCGTTCGTACACCTGCGGCTCGTTCTCCCTCACCCACAGCGCCTTCGGAATCATCCATTCCGGGCTTTCCTTGCCCCCGACGTACTTGAGCACGGGATCCCCGCTCGCCGTCACGCGCTCGGCCTGCTCGTGGGCGCGAACGTCCATCCACAGAATGCCGGGACGCAGCGGCTCGCCGTTCTCCTTCGCGCAGACAACGGTGCACGCCGTCCCGTCGAGGCCGATGCCTGCAATGTCCGTCGGCTTCACCTTGCCGCGCTTCAGGCACTCGGCGATCGTGTCCCGGGCGGCTTGCCACCAGTCGGCAGGCTGCTGTTCGGCCCAGCTCACCTTGGGGAATTGTATCGGGTACTCGCGGACGGCATAGACGACCGGTTTGCCCGACAAATCGAACACGCCCGTGCGCAGGCTCTGCGTGCCGCAGTCAATGCCGAGAACGTAGGGAGGCTTCGGGTCGGCCACGGGAAGTCACCTCCGAGTAGGGCTGAACGGTCGTTCGCCGCCCCGAGCCGATTACCCTTCACCAGGTGCATGTCTCGCTTGAGGGCTCGCCGATCGGAGAATCATGTGCCGCTCCCGAGGCACTTGGTGCACGCCGTATCTTTACCGCGGGCCGATGCGAGTGATACAATCCTAGTGCAGTAGAGGTGAAGGCATGAGTGGAACCCGTGAATGGCTGGCGTACGCCGGACGCCTCGTCATCGGTAAACTGCGCGAGTGGTGGCGGCTGCTCGCCGTCAGTCGCGAGATGCACGCATTAGAGGAGCGGCGGGACGAACTCCTGCTGCGCCTCGGCAAGCGCTATCACCAGTACCTCACCGAGACGAGCGCGGAGCCGGTGCCTGCGGTGGCGGAAACGACGCACGATCTGCGCATCCTGCTTCAGCGCGTCGCGGCGCTGAATGACATGAAGGAGCACATCCGTCAGGAACAGTACCTGTATGTGCACCCGGAGCTCGTGGTTGAGTTGCCGCCATCGGCAACTGGTGAGCCTGAACCGCCGCCTGTGGCCAGCGCGCAGCGAACGAGAGCACAGGACCGCGGAGAGAGTATTGACTTCGCTGAGATGCCGCCCGCCCGGCGCGGCCCGCCGAGGCTTGGGGCGGACCGGGTTTGTGAGTGCGGCGAGACGCTGCCGCCGCGCGCGAAGTTCTGCCCCGCGTGCGGCAAGGCTCACGCGGTCGCCGCCGCGAAGGTGAGCGCCGAGATCGCGCCGCCCCGCAAATGCCCGAACTGCGGCACGGAGACGCCACTCGGCGCCGAGTTCTGCCCGGAATGCGGCGGGCACATAGACGCCGAAGTGTACGAGATGTAATCAAGGGCTGCCGGACGGCAGAGCGGACGCCGTCGCGGCGCGGCGCCCGAATGACGCCGCAAGCAGCACGGTTGGGTTGAGACGGCTCCCGCACGTCGTGCTGGCGGACTCCGCGTCACCGCCGGGCGTCACCTGGTGCGCAGCACCGCTGCGGCGCAATCATCGAGCGACATCATGGACAAGCGCGACTTCGATCTCCTCGTCCTCGGCGACATCAACGTGGACATCATCCTCAGCGGGATGTCGAGCATCCCGGGGCCGGGAACCGAGGAGTTGGCAAGCGACCTCGATTTCCGCAGTGGCGGCTCGGCCGCCAATTGTGCGCGGGCTGCGGCGAAACTCGGCTTAGCGGTCGCGTTTGTCGGGCTCGTCGGCGGCGACCGGTTCGGCGATTACCTGCTTCAGGTCATGCGCGAGAGCGACGTCAACGTGGACTACGTTCGCCGCTCGAGTGAGGTCAAGACCGGCATCACGGTATCGCTTTCGCTGGCCGCGGACCGCGCCTTCGCGACGTACTCCGGTTCGGTTGCGGAGTTCTCGCTGGAGCACGTGGACTTCTCCGCCTTCGCACGCGCGCGCCATCTGCACATCGGGGGATACTTCCTCCAGACTCGCATGAAGGGCGGTCACCGGGCGGTGCTCGAGGCGGCGAAGCAGGCCGGCCTGACCACGTCGCTCGATGTGGGGTGGGATCCGCAGCAGCGCTGGAACGGGGACCTGCCAGGCGCGCTGCAGTTGGTGGACGTATTGCTGCCCAATGAGGATGAGGTGATGCGTCTCGCGGGCGAGGAGCACCTGGGCGCCGCGGCTGCGAGTCTAACGCGCACTCTGCCGACGTTGGCGGTGAAGCTCGGCGCCGACGGTGCGCTGGGTCGCCAGGGGGACGCGGAGGTGCGCGCGCCCGCGTTCCCGGTTCGCGTATTCGACACGACGGCGCTGGGCGACTGCTTCAACGCCGGCTTCCTGGCCGCTCACCTGGAGGGACGTGACCTCGAGGCATGCCTGCACGTGGGTAACGCAGCCGCAGCGGTCGCCGCGTCGCGCATGGGTGATGACCGCTACGCGACGCGCGACGAAGTCGAGCGTCTCCTCGGCGCTGCGTGAGAAGCGGGCGGCTCGTCGGTTACCCCAGCCAAACGCCCTCCATCGCCAGCCGATTCAGCACCCGCCATGCCCCTCCGCGGCGCTAAGCGAGGGACGCGGCAAGCGGCGCGGGGGCGGCGACGCCCTCCCCCTGCCGCTCGGTTGCCACCGCCCACAGAAATAGGCACGTGTAATACGCGGCGCGAACGTAGGTCGTGAAGGCGATGACCAGAGAGAAGCACAGCGCGCCAACGACGACCGCGAGAACGATGGCGCCCCCGGCGAGGCTGAACACCCCGTAAGCGAGCAGCGCCGCGCAGATGAAGCCAATCACGCCGAGGATATTCGTCAGGACGATGACGCCGACTTCGCCTACTGCGATGCCCAGCAGATTCCGCCCATGCAGGTCGCGCGCACGGTTCGCGGCCGCGCGCAGCGACAGGTCCTCCAGGATGATCGCGGGCAGGATGAGATACGTCGCCACCACCCACACGCGGTCTATCGCGCCCGCGGCGATATCGCCCAGGCCGCGGCCCCTCCTGCCGCGCAGCATGCCGGTCACCAGCGAGACCGCGGTGGAAACGACGGCCAGTCCCACCAGCGCGAGGAAGTTCTTGCGCGCGTCGGCGAACGCCTCACCCAGTCGCGCGTCGCCCCCGCGTAGGTGGGTGTCCACCAGGTTGACCGTCATCCCGATAAAGAAATACGTGATCGCGTAGTTCACCATCACGACGCCGCCGCCGACGATCAGCCACCACCAAGGCGCGGTGTCCTCGTCGGCCAGAGCCTGCAGCGCCCCTGTTTGCCACAGCACGAGCATGATGATGCCGAGCATCACGGCGTTGGCCACCGTCGCGAAGATCGCGGGCAGGATGAGATCCTTGTCACGGAAGGCCATGACGACGCTTTCCCGGAGGAACACAAAGGCGCGCGAGATACCGTCGAAGAAACCGTAGCCGCCGGGCGCGCGCGCCACGGTCTGCACTGGCGCGCTGCGCGCCTCGATCTCGGCCCGTTCCGCGGCGCGACACGCGTTGCAGGTTGTCTCCGGGCCGGGCGAGGTCGCGCACTCCGCGCATACCTCCTTGTGGCACTTCTCGCACGTCGCGACGACGCCCTCGCGCCCGCACACCGCGCAGCGCGTCTCCGCCATGCGCGCGCATTTCGGGCAGGTGTCGTCGAACGGCTGGAGCAGGTAACCGCACTTCGGGCACTGGGATGACACGGCAATCACCTCCCGCATGTTCGTCGCTTGTGTTTCGGCGCGCCGCATCGCAACCCTGCCCCGCGCGGCCCGGCGCGCGGACCTGTGCCTGATTCGGTGCCGTGCGCACGCGGGTGCCGCGGGTCCGGGAAACGCGCGGCGCGCAGGAGAATCGCCGTCGCCGCCGAACTTATCCGAGTCGTCGGCGGGCGGGGCGCCCAGTCCCAGGACTGAGGCATGGAGGCCGGCGCGTCAGGGAGACCATTGTGTCGCATCGCATGGTAAACGTCGCCCACCGCGGGGCAAGCGCAACACGGCCGGAGAACACCCTGGCGGCGTTTCGCCGCGCCATCGAAGTCGGCGCGGACATGATCGAACTGGATGCGCGCGCCACCGCTGATGGCGTCGCCGTGGTCATGCACGATGGGGCCGTTGACCGCACGACGAACGGGTCGGGCCCTCTCGCGAACCTGACGTTGAAGCGAGTCAAGGCGTTGGACGCCGGATCGTGGTTCGCGGAGGAATTCGCGGGCGAGCCGGTGCCGACCTTGACGGAAGTCGTCTCGCTCACCGCGGGCAGGATCGCGCTGGATATCGAGCTGAAAGAGACCGGCTTCGAGCAGCAGGCGGTGGAAGCTTTGCGCCGGGCCGGCAACGGGTGGTCTTTCATCTCATCGTTCAACGACGGATGCCTGAAACGGGTGCGCGAGATTGACGCCGGCGTCAGGACCGGGCTCATCGTGGCGATCGGGGAGTTAAGCGACGGCCAGATCACGGAGCTGATCGAGCGCACGCGGGGGCTTGGCGCGAGCATCCTCGCGGCGCTTCACAGCGGAATCACGCCCGCCCTGGTGGAAGCCGCCAACGCCGCCGATATCAGCCTCGTCGCGTGGACGGTGGACCGCCGCGATGACATGCGCCGCATGATGGATCTTGGCATCACGGGTATCGCGACCAATTACCCGGAGGTGCTGCAGGATATGCTCGAGCGCGGCAACGTCTAGCCCGAGCTGGAAAGCAACGAGGAGGGTGCAATTGAAGAAAGTGCGCGTCGGAATCATCGGGACGGGCGGGATCGCCCAGTGGGCTCACATCCCCGGCTACCAGAAGGTTGAAGGGGTGGAGGTGGCGGCGTTTTGCGACACCAACCGCGAGACGCTGAAGGCCGCCGCTGAAAAGTTCGGCGTCAAGAAGACGTACACGGATTACCGGAAGATGCTGGCGAGCGAGAAGCTCGACGCGGTCAGCGTGTGCACGCCAAACGTCCACCACGCGGAGCCGACGGTCGCGGCGCTCAGGGCCAAGGCGCACGTGCTGGTGGAGAAACCCATCGCGATGAACGCCACCGAAGGGCGTGCAATGGTCAGCGCGGCGCGCAAGGCCAAGCGTCTGCTCATGGTCGGCTTCAACTCGCGCTGGGGCTCCGAGGTGCAATGGCTCAGGCGCTGCGTCGAGTCCGGCATGCTCGGTGACATCTACTACGGCGAGGCCACGTACCTCCGCCGCCGCGGCATCCCGGGCTGGGGCGTGTTTGTTGACAAGGAGCTGTCGGGCGGCGGCCCGCTGATTGATGTCGGCGTGCACATGCTCGACCTCGCCCTGTTCCTCATGGGGCACCCGAAGCCGATTGCGGCTTACGGCAGCGCGTACACTATGTTCGGCAAGCGCACCGACGTCGTCGCCGGCATGGGCCGTTGGGAGGCCAAGAAGTTCTCGGTCGAGGATTTCGGCGTCGGCATGGTGCGCTTCGACAACGGTGCCACATTGATTCTCAAGGCCAGTTGGGCGGCTAACATCGGCGAAGGACAGCACGGCGTTATGCTGCTGGGCAGCGACGCCGGGCTGAGCACGTCGCCCGCGCGCATCTACCGCGAAGAGCAAGGCTCTCTGGTTGACGTCGCTCCTGCGGATCTGCCGAAGGTGGATACGTATGCCGAGGAGATGGCCCAGTTCGTCAAGGCGATACGCGAGGGCGAGCCTTCGCCCGTCCCTGGGGAGCACGGCCTCATGGCAACGGCTATCCTTGATGCGGTCTACGAGTCCGCCGCGATTGGCGCCGAGGTCGCCATCAAGTAGAGGAGGTCCGGACGGCTCCGGCCGGGGCACCGAATGCCGCGTCGTCGCTGCGGCGGGGCGGGTGCGGTCATGCAGCCGGCGAGCGGGGCCACAAGTCAAGCGCCTCGCCGGTGATGCGAATCGCGCACATGTCGCCGCACATCGTGCACGGCTCGCCGCGGGCGGGCAGCGCGTCCCCGTGCAGCGTCCGCAGTCTCTCGGGGTCAATCGCGCACTGCGCTTGTCGCTCCCAGTCCAGCCGCGCGCGCGCCGCCGTCATCTCGCGATCCATATCCGCCGCGCCGGGAAGCCCGCGGGCGATGTCGCCGGCATGCGCGGCGATGCGCGAAGCGATGACGCCCTGACGTACCGCATCGGCCATCGGCAGTCCGGCGTGCTCGGAGGGCGTGACGTAGCAGATGAAATCGGCGCCTCGGGCCGCGGCTACCGCTGCGCCGATCGCGGCCACGATATGGTCGTACCCGGGCGCCACATCCGTCACCAGCGGCCCGAGCAGGTACAACGGCGCCCCGTGGCACAGGCGCTTGATGAGGTCCACGAGTTCGTTCACCAGGTGCAGCGGCACGTGCCCCGGACCTTCCACCAGCACGTGCACCCCGCGCTGCCTGGCTCGCTTCACCAAGTCGCCGAGGACGATGACCTCGCGGATCTTGGGCTCGTCGAGAGCGTCGTGGATGCATCCCGAGCGCAGCGCGTCGCCGAGGCTGATGGTCGCGCCGTGCTTTGCCGCCAGGTCCAGCAGCCAGTCGAACTGCGCGTAGAGCGGATTCTCCGCGCCGGTCGCCGCCATCCACGACAGCATCAGGCTCCCCCCGCGCGATACGACCGGGAGTGCGCGCGAAGAGGCCTTGAGAACGTCAACCACCTCGCGCGTCAGCCCCGCGTGCGCGACGAAGAAGTCAACACCGTCGGTGACATGGCGCTCGAATGCCGCAAGGATATCCTCCGCCGTCGCTTTCGCCAGGCTCCCATGCTGGGCGATCGCGTCCGCCGCCGCCTGGTACATCGGCACCGTGCCGAACGGCGCGGGGCACTCCCGAAGCAGCGCGTGTCGGATTGCGTCGAGGTCGCCGGCGCAACTCAGGTCCATGACGGCGTCCGCCCCCGCGTCCAACGCGGCACGCAGTTGCGTCAACGCCGTCTCCATGTCGAACGGCGGTCCCGAGATGCCGATGTTCGCGTTGACCTTCGCGCGCAGGCCGTGGCCGACGCCGATCGGATGCACGCCCGCGTGCCCGGGCGCGCCGAGGATGGAGACCACGCCGGACGCGATGCGCTGGCGCAGCGTCTCGACGGGTATGTTCTCGTCGCGCGCGACCTGGGCGACGAATTGCTCGAGGCGAGATTCAGTTTCCTGCATCGGAGTTTCTCCTGGCCCCTCCATCGCGTGTGTTCGCCGCAGGCGCGCCTATTCCCTGGCACTGGCGCGAGTCAAACGCGCAGGCTTGTCGGTTTCGGACCCTGGCCTCGTATCCCGCCGCAGCTCAGGGATCCCGAGTCACCAGGGTAAGGGCAGGGAGAGCTGCTGATCCGCAGTTGGTTTGCCCAACTGCTCCCGGAGGAAGGCGTCAAAGCTGCCCTGGGCCTGGCCGTTGATGAGGAGAAACGGCGAGGCGCGACGCACGACCACGCCGACGCGCCGTAGTTCCGCGATGTCGGCGAAGCGGGCGCTGCGCCGTTCGGTCACAATGGCCTTCGCCGACTTCGGCCCGATACCGGGCACGCGCAGCAGGTCGCGGTAATCCGCGCGGTTGATCTCCACCGGAAACGTCTCGCGCTGGGCGAAGGCGATTGCCAGCTTCGGGTCGAGCCCGAGCGGTAAGTTCCCGTCCGCGTCGAAGACGACATCGCCGAGGGCGTACAGCCCCGCGTAGCGGCGCAGCAGCCAGTCCACCTGGTACAGGCGATGCTCTCGCATCTGCGGCGCGGGAGGCTGTTCCTCGAGCGGCGTTTCGCTTATCGGCTGGAACGCGCTGAAGTACGCCCGCCGCAGGTTCACGTCACGGTACAGCGCGTCCGCACTCGTCACGATTTCGCGGTCGGTCTCGCGCCCGGCGCCGACAATGAACTGGGTCGTCTGCCCGGCGGACATGAGGCGGTCGCCGGCGCTTGCGGCGCGCCTGATCCAGTGCATGCGCTGAATGACGTCGCCGGGCATGTGCTTGTCGGGCGCGATACGCGTCAGCCGCGCCTCAGTCGGGGCCTCCATGTTGACGGAGACGCGATTCGCCAGCTCCGTCGCGCGTTCGACGCAATCGTACGGCGCCCCGGGGAGCACCTTGAGATGAATGTAGCCCCTGAACCCGTGCTTGTCGCGCACGATCTCCGCGGTCGTCAGCATGTCCGCCATTGTGCGCGCCGGACTTCCTTCCACACCGGAACTCAGGAACAACCCCTGGACGTAGCCGCGGTTATAGAAGTCCACGAAAAGCGATGCGAGTTCGTCGGGCTGAAAGCGGGTGCGCCGCTGGCCGCGCTCCGCGCGGTTGGCACAGTACAGGCAGTTGTGACGGCACGCGTTGGTCTGAAGCACCTTGAACAGGGCGACTGATCCGCCCTCCGGCAGGGCCGCGCGGGCGATGAAACGCGTGGCGGGGTCGGTCGGCGGGGGCGGTGCCGTTCGGCGCGGCCTGCCGCCGCAGCTCGCGGCGCACACGTCGAACCTGGCCGCCGAGCCGAGTGTCGTCAGTTTGTCCAACCTGTCCATCGGCCTCACCCGCCTGCGATCAAACACTTGTTTCGCGCGGGCGAGGTTGTTTCCTGCAAAGAACTGGGGCATGCGCAACCTGCGCATGCCCCAAAAAGCGAACTGAGGGGCGGCGGTTCGACGCACCGTGCGCCCCGGGTCAACAATCGACCGTCACGGTACCGTGATGGAGTCGCTCGTTTCCACGTTCGACGCCGGGTCGTAGGTCCGCCCTGCAAGGGCGACGGTATCCACTGTGAACGTGAACGTTGTTCCGCTTGTCGCCGCCTTGACCTTGTTCGACTCCAACGTTACCTGACCGGCGGCGTCGGTGAGGCCGACATCGCTGTCCGAGGTCGCGCCGCTCCAGTGCCCGGAGACAGTGGCGCC
>CP070648.1:2612278-2658096 GCA_020354555.1 Armatimonadota bacterium
CATCCAGGCGCGCAACGGCCTCGATCTCTCGCGCGCAGCACTCAACAACGCGATGGGCGTGCCGCAGGATCGCGAGTATGATCTGGCCACGTCGTTCGTCAAGCCGTTGGCGGAAGTCGATGACCTGGCGGCGCTGGTGGCGCAGGCCGAACAGGCGCGGCCCGAGACGCGCCAGGTGGAGGCGCAGATCGCGGCCGCGGGCGCGGCGGCCGACCTCGCGCGGAGCGCAAAGCACCCGACGCTCGGCGTGGGGTGGGTGTATAATCGTGTGCTCGATATGAGCGCGTTTCAGGTCAGCAACTGGACGCTCGCCCTGCAGGCGGCAATCACCATCTTCGATGGGAAGCAGACGAGCGCGGCGGTGGCGCGCGCCCGACGCGAGCAGGACAGCGCGCGCGCACTGCTGGAGCAACTGCGACAGGGCATCGCACTTGAGGTGCGCCAGGCATATCTCAGTCTCGGGTCCGCGCGCGAGCGCATCGCCGCCGCCGCGAAAGGGGTGGAGCAAGCCGAGGAGGCCTACCGCATTGCCACCGTGCGCTACGACGCCGGGGTCAGCATCAGCGTCGAGGTGATAGACGCGGAGGTCGCCCTCAGCAGCGCGCGCAATCAGTACGCGCACGCGGTATACGACTACAACGTCGGGCTCGCCCAACTCGAGTACGCTGTGGGTGCGACGCAGCCCGGCGAGCAGCAGTCCGCGGCCGCGCCGATTCTGCGCATGGAGCAACCTGCGTCATGAGCACCACGGATCGTCGCGACGCTCCGCCGTCCGCGGCAGAGGTCTTAGAGCAGTACCGCGATTACTACAACCCTGGGTGGGCGGCGCTCGTCAAGTTCATGGGGTTCGACACGGTGGAGGATTCCGCGCGCGGCGTCGTTGTTCGCGACCGCGACGGCAACGAGTACATAGACTGCCTCGGGGGCTTCGGCGCGCTGTCCCTCGGGCACTGCCACCCGAAGGTGGTGGCCGCGGTGCGCGAGCAACTCGAGCGCATGCCGCTGACATCGAAGATACTGCTGAGCGCGCCGCTCGCCGCCCTGTGCCGGCGGCTGGCCGACGTGACACCGGGCGATCTCCAGTATTCGTTCATCTGCAATAGCGGCGCGGAGGCGGTGGAAGGCGCGCTCAAGCTGGCGCGCCTGGCGACGGGGCGCACGGGGATCGTCGGCGCTCTCAACGGCTTCCACGGCAAGACCTTCGGCGCCCTCAGCGCGTCGGGCAGGGATATCTATCGCAAGCCCTTCGAGCCGCTGGTGCCCGGCTTCTCGCACGTGCCCTTCGGCGACGCAGATGCTATGAGGCGGGCGGTTACGCCGGACACGGCGGCGGTGATCCTCGAACCCATCCAGGGCGAGGCCGGGGTCATCATACCTCCGGACGACTACCTGCCCGCGGTGCGGGACATCTGCGACGACGCCGGGGCGCTGCTCATACTGGATGAAGTGCAGACCGGGTTTGGGCGCACGGGGGCCCTCTTTGCGTGCCAGCACTACGACGTCGTGCCCGACATCATGACGCTCGCCAAATCCCTTGGAGGTGGGGTCATGCCGGTGGGCGCGTTCACGGCGCGGCCGCATCTGTGGGAGGCGTTTCGCGAGAACCCGATCCTGCACAGCACCACGTTCGGCGGCAATCCCCTGGCGTGCGCGGCGGGGTGCGCCGCGATCGACGCGGTGCTCGAGGAGCGACTGCCCGAGCGCGCGCTGGAGTTAGGCGCCGGGGCCCTGGGCAGGCTGGCCGATCTCCGGCGGCGTTTTCCCGCGGCGATCGCGGAAGTCCGGGGCAGGGGCTTGCTGATCGGCATCGAATTCGCGCACGAGGATATCGCGGGACTCGTGATCGCCGGTCTGGCGCAGCGCAGAATCATCGCCGCCTATACCATCAACAATCCGCGCGTTATTCGCCTGGAACCCCCGCTGGTCATTGACGCCGAAACGCTGAACCGAGTCATTGATTCGATGAGCGAGGCAATAGAGCACGCGGTCGGTCTGCTGGAAGACGTGCCGTCCGGAGAGTGAGCGCGGCGGATCCCGGTTTCGAGCCCGTCCGTAGAGACAGAACATGACCTTCAGAGCCGTCTTCGTAGGCCTGATATGCGTCGCCATCTTGTGCGTCGTTACCCCGTACACCGACCTGGTCATGCAGGGATCGGGTATCGTCGCCAATCACCTGCCGATCGGCGTCACGTTCATCTTCCTCGTCCTCGTCTTCTTCATCAACACCGTGCTGCGCTGGCTCGGCCGGCGCTGGGCATTCACCCGGGCGGAGCTGATCCTGATCCTGATCATGATGCTGGTCGCCAGCTCCATCCCCGGCACGGGGTACGCCTTGCTCGCGCTGTCCGTGCCGGGGGGGCTGCACTACTATGCGACCGAGGAGAACAAGTGGGCATCGCGGTTCATTGACCCCTACGTGCCGTCCACGCTCGTCCCCCCGGACGGCCCGGCTGTGAAGTGGTTCTACGAAGGGCTGCCCCCCGGGGGATCGGTCCCATGGGCGGCATGGGCGCAGCCGATACTGTGGTGGAGCACATATGCGTTCCTGTTCTGGTTCGCCTACTTCTGCCTTAGCGTGATCCTCCGCCGCCAGTGGATCGAGCACGAGCGCTTGGTGTTTCCGCTTGCCCAGGTACCGCTCGAGATCGTCGGGGATGATCCGTTCCCGTCGGCGCTGAGCGCCTTCTTCCGCGACAAGCTGATGTGGGTCGGGTTTCTCGCCGTCTTCCTGCTCCATACGAGCAACAGCCTGTACTTGTACTACGGCCTCTTCCCATACGCTCGGCTGACCAGCATCCCTCTCGGCGCCGGTCTTACCGTACGGCCGTGGGATGCCCTGAAGGACGAGATGCTGTACATCTATCCGTCCATGGTCGGCATCGCGTTTCTCATCAGCACCGAGGTGGCGGCGAGCCTGTGGTTCTTCTTCCTCTTCAACCGCTTCCAAGCGGTCGTCATCCGCGCCTATGGACTGGGCGAGCCGGGCTCGGGCAGCGGGTTCAACTCGACCGTGTTCTTCCGCGGACAGGAGGCGGGCGCGTTCATCGCAGTCGCGGTCTTCCTCTTCTGGGGCGCGCGCAAACAGCTCGTGGCCACGCTGCGCCAGTCACTGCGGGGCCAAAGCGACCCGACCGAACCGATACCGGTGCACTTGGCGCTGATCGGATTCGTCGTCGCCACCATGGCCCTCGCCATGTGGGGCATCGGCTTCGGGCAGAACTGGTGGGCCGCGCTCGTCATCATCATGCTCTTCTACACCGTGGCGCTGGGCCTGACGCGGCTCGTCAGCGCCGGCGGCTGCATGTACGTGGAATGCTCGTACCTCCCCCAGGACGTGACCAACAACTTCCTCGGCACTCGAGGGCTGGGCTACCGCAATCTCACTATTCTGGCATTCCAGCAGCGCATGTTCATGTTCAACCAGGAGGTCACGTGGTGGCCATACCTCATGAACAGCCTCAAGATGGGCCATGCGGTTAACCTGCGGGGCAGCCACGTCGCCGTTGCCGTCGCCATGTCCATGGTGTTCGCGGTAGGCTTGTCCTACTACACGGCGATGCACATTATCTACCATTACGGCGGGGTAACGCTCGAGAAGGGAACCATGACGGATGCGCCGACGTGGGCGTTCAACAAGGTCAACTCCTTCTTCGACTCCCCCCTCAAGCCCAGTTCACTTGGGATCGGCTCCACCTTCGTCGGCGTCGGCCTGATGCTGGTCATGCTGTTCATGAACCGCAACTTCCTGTGGTGGCGCCTCAATCCCCTCGGCTACCTCATGGGCAGCACCGGTACCCTGCGCCACATCTGGTTCTCGGTGCTGATCGGATGGATCGCGAGCACCTTCGTGCTTAGATACGGCGGCCTGCGCATCTATCGCAAGCTCCGCCCGATGTTCGTCGGGTTGATTCTCGGCGAGTTCGCGGCTGCGGCTGTCTGGCTCATCATAGACTACTTCACTGGCATGCGGCTGCATAACATCTTCCCGAATCCGTAACGCCGGCGCGCACGCCCGCGGCGGCTCGCGACTTCCACGACTATGCTCACGATAGACGGAGCCGAGGGCGGCGGCCAGATCCTGCGCACGGCGGTGAGCTACTCCGCCGTCAGCGGGCGCCCGGTCAGAATCGTCAATATCCGTGGCGCTCGTCCCAAGCCCGGCCTTCGGCCACAGCACCTGCTCGCGGTCAATGCCGCCGCGGAACTCTGCGGCGCGCGCGTCACCGGCGCGGATAAGGGCTCGACGGAAATCGAGTTCACCCCCGGCCGGATCGCGCCGCCGGCGACGTGGCGGCTGGACGTCGGCACGGCCGGCAGCGTGATGCTCATCCTCCAGGCGCTGCTGCCGTGTTTGGCTCTCGCCGACAAGCCGGTTGAGTTGAGCATAGTCGGCGGCACCAATAATCCCTGGGCGCCTGCGTTTGAGTACTTGCGCTGGGTATTGCTGCCGACGCTTGAGCGCATGGGCTTCCGCGCCGGGGCGGAGTTGGACCGTCGCGGTTTCTATCCCAAGGGCGGGGGAGAGGTGCGAGTGACGACGCAGCCGGGCGCGCGTATCAGGCCAATCGTGCTGCGCGCGCGAGGGGCTCTTCGGCGGATGTGGGGGATCAGCTACAGCTCGAACCTCCCGGAGCACATCGCGCAGCGCATGGCGGGCGCCTGTCGCGACCGGCTCGAGCGCGACGGGTTCGTCTGCGACGAGTTCGACCTAGACACGGCAACGCCGGGACCCGGGCCCGGCTGCGGCGTCATTGCATTTGCCGAGTTTGAGCATTCCGTCATCGCCGGCGATGCGTTGGGTGAGCGGGGCAAGCCTGCGGAGAAAGTCGGGCGCGAAGCGGCGCAGGCGTTGCTTCGCGAATTGCAGTCGGGCGCCGCCGTGGACGCGCACCTGGGCGACCAACTCGTGCCGTGGGCGGCGCTCGCGGACGGAGAGAGCGTATACCACGCCGCCCGGAGAACCGACCATCTCACCTCAGCCGCCGCGGTGGCGGAGCAAGTCATCGGCGCACGGTTCGAGATCCTCGGCGACGAGCCGGCTGAGGTGCGGTGCGCCGGAGTCGCGTGCGCGGCGACGTAAGTGAGAGACACACATGCTGAAGCTCGAGCAGGTAACATTCCCGAGCCGTGCACACGAGGTGGGCTCACTCCGCGGCGTACTGCATCTGCCGGACGAGACTCCGATTGCCGGCGTGGTGATCTGCCACCCCTATCCACCGACCTCCAACATGGATCGACCTGTGGAGGTTGCGGTGGCGCAGACGCTGTGCGCCCGCGGCGTGGCGGCGCTGCGATTCAACTTCCACAGCGTGGGCCAAGCGGAGGTGGATCTCCAGCGCGGCCCGTCGGAGCTGCTCGACGTCGGCGGAGCGATTGACTACTTCGATGCCATGAACGTGATAGCGGGTGGGCCGCTCTACCTCTGCGGGCGCTCGTTCGGCGCCTCGATGGCGCTGCATTGGGGCGTGAACGACAAGCGCGTCGCAGGCATCGTGGCCATTTCCACGCCGCTGGACTGGGCCGACGAACAGGTCATTCCCCGCGAGGCGCTCATGCACTATGCTCGGCCGAAGCTCCTGATCGTGGGCGACCGCGATCATCTCTGCTCAGTCGCGTCCCTGCGTCGCCTGATGGAGGCTCTGCCGGAGCCCAAGGAATCATACGTCCTGCCCAATGCGGATCATTACCTCTCCGCGCGCCCGGAGGAAGTGGCCGAGGTGGCGGCCGATGCGCTTGTGCGCTGGGCGAAAAACCGTCCGCCGCGCGCCGCTGGGTGAAGGATTGCGTTGGCGCCCAGAGAAATGTCCGTTCGCGCGACTCGACGGCGATTACCCCATCTCAACGGAGGAGCGTGTCATGAAGCTGGCATGTCAAGAGAATCTGGTACCCGGCGAGAGCTTGAGCGAGAAGCTGGCCAAGCTGGAGGATTGGGGCTACGAGGGCGTGGAGTTCCAAGGCCGGAACCTACGCGAGCGTGTAGCCGAGGTCAAGCGCTCGCTCAAGGGGCGCAAGGTCAAGCCGGCCAGCATCTGCGCCGGCTATCGCGGGTGCCTGCTCGATTCCAACCCCGCCGAACGAGACCTCGCGATGAACGACATCAAGGAACTGCTTGTCGTCGGGGGCGACATCGGCGTCGTGGGCCTCATCGTCGTGCCCATCTTCGGGCCGCCGCGCCTGCCTGACGCCAGTCCGCTGTTCGACGCGCGCGAGTTCCAGCGCAAGATATTCATGGCGCAGCTTAAGGAACTCGCCGAGACGGCGGAGAAGGCCAAGTGCGCGGTGCTCGTGGAGCCCCTGAACCGCTACGAGACACACTGGATCAACCGCCTCGACCAGGCGGTTGCGATGGTGCGGCGCATCGGCAGCGACTACGTGAAGATCATGGCCGACTTCTTCCACATGAACATCGAGGAGGCCGATATCCCGGCGAGCATCAAGAAGGCGGGCAAGTACATCGCCCACATCCATCTCGCCGACAGCAACCGCGTCCTGCCCGGCCTCGGGCATACCGACTTCAAGGCAGGGTTCGCGGCGCTGAAAGGCGTGGGCTTCAAGCACTTCATGGCGCTGGAATGCGGCGTACCCGGCGACCCGGCGGTGCTCTTGCCCAAGGCGGCGGAATACCTCAGGGGATGCATGTGATGGAGCTGTGACCCGTCGCGCGAGGGCGACTCGGCCGCACGGCCCAGCAGAGGAGTAAAGGCATGGCAGTTCGCGTCGGTTTTGTCGGTGTGGGCGGGATCGCTCGCGCCCACATCAAGACTCTGGCGGCGATGGACGATGTGACGCTGGCCGCCTTCTGCGATGTGCAGAAGGATCGCGCCGACGGCGCGGCGGGCGAACACAAGGGCAGCGCATACACGGACTACCGCGACATGCTGGAGCGCGAGGATCTCCAGGCGCTGTACGTCTGCGTCCCGCCCGGCTTCCACGAGGACGCCGAGATCATCGCGGCGGGGAAAGGCATCCACCTCTTCATCGAGAAGCCGGTTGCCGCGACGCTCGAGACGGCGCGCGAGATCGAGGCCGCGATCAACAGGGCCGGCGTCATCAGCTCCGTTGGGTACCACTGGCGCTACCAGGATTCGACGGCGGCCGCACGAGAGAAGCTCGCGGGTCGCACCGTCGGCATGGTACTCGGCTACTGGATGGGAGGCCTGCCGGGCGTTCCCTGGTGGCGGGTGATGGCACAGTCCGCCGGGCAGATGGTCGAGCAGACGACCCACATCTTCGACCTCGCGCGCTACCTGGTCGGCAACGCGCGGCGCGTCTTCTCCCTGCAGGCGCTGCGCACGATGACGGATGTGCCGAATAACGATGTCCCGGATTTCGGAACGGCTGTGGTCGAGTTTGAGAACGGCGTGATCGGCACGTTCTCGAACACCTGCGCGCTCGATTTCGGCTATACCGTCGGTCTCCACATCGTCTGCCGCAACATGGTGATCGAGGTCGGCGCACGGATCATCGAGTCCGGCGATGCCCAGCCGATGGAGAACAGGACGAATCCGAACGTCGCGGAGAACCGCGCGTTCATTGACGCCGTGAAGTCGGGGAAGCGCGAGGGCGTCCTTTCCGACTACTCCGACGCGGTAAAGACTCTCGCCGTCACCCTGGCCGCGAACCGGTCTGCCGCGACCGGCGAGCCCGTGGAGGTGGAACTCTGACACTGATTGGCGCCGGGGCCGGCGCGAGCGTGAGCCCGGCGCCTCTGTCATCCGAAGCAGTGGGGGGAGAACCGCGGTCAGACTCCCCGCAGGCATGACCGCGAGGAATCGCGATGGATGGCGGCGACGATCAGGCGGCTCCCGAACCGCCTGATCACAGCCGAGGTCGGCTCCGCCACAGAGCACATCCCGGTGACGGCACACGCGCTGAGGTCTGTCACACCGCAGGTATTCTCTCGCTGCTCGCATTGCGCGGCCCCGAATCATCGGGCCTCCGTTCAACCGGCTGGGTGTGCATAAGGTCAGATTCCTCCCGGAAAGCATGGGCGAGGACGCTTTTCGCCGTTTCGGCGGCTGATAGGGTATCGGCCGCGTGCCTGTGGCTTCCCGACGCACGACTCCATCTCGGATACACTCGCGCCCACTCCATCGCTGGTCAGGTGCCGAAAAGACGCGTTTTCTGCGAAAAAGCCCAGTTGCGTGTCACCGCGCGTGTTGCCAAGAGGTTTTGCGGGCGAGCCTGACGAATAGGAGGGCAGCCGCCAACCTAGCGCTGCACTTGCCGGCATGAGGCCAGAAGCCGTGGGGTAACGAGGTCGCTGGGGCGGTGGATCAAGTTGAGTAAGGCGTGACGCGCAACAACGCGCGGAGAAGGAGTTGTGTCTCATGCGGCCCGTGTGGCAACTCGCGTTCGCACTAGGACTGGCCTTGCTGGCGGCCATGCCGGCCGCGTCTCAAGATCCCCTGGCGGTGGTCAACGGCGAGGGCATCACGCGGGACGCGCTGGTGCATCGTCTCATTGATCTGGGGACGGCAGGACAGGCCCAGCTCGAAGAGATGATTAACGAGGCGTTGCTGTTTCAGGCGGCTCAGGAGAAAGGCATAACGGCCTCCGACGAGGAGATTGACGCGCGCGCCGCCGGGATCGAAGAGAAGCTCGCCTCCGAGGAACGCTTCAAGGCGTACTTGGCGGATCAAGGCGTCACGCACGAGGGCTTTCGGCACAAGCTGCGTGTCAAGTTGCTGGTCGAGAAGCTGTTGAGTGAAAAGGCGACGGTCACCGACGAAGAGGTCAAGAACGCATACGACGAAAACAAGGCGTCGTTCGAAGCGCCGGAGACGGCGACGCTGCGAATGATACTGACGAAGACCAAGGAGCAGGCTGACGAGGCGATGAAACGGCTCGATGCGGGTGAGAACTTCGCCGACGTCGCCAAGGAATTGTCGATAAACGCCTTCACGGCCGAGCGAGGCGGCCTGATGCTGCGCCCGGTGTCGCGAGCGAATCTGCGGTCACCGGCACTGGTCGAGGCGGCATTCACGACCGAAGTGGGCAAGTACGCCCAGCCCGTAGAGACGCCCGACGGCTACTATATCTTCAAGGTCGAGGCGCGCACCGCCGCGACGAGCAAGAGCTTCGATGACGTCAAGGAAGCGATCCGGGCGGAACTTCAGGAGATGAAGCTTCAGAGCGCTTGGGTCGCGTGGCTCGAGGACGCCCGCAAGCAGGCGTCCATCGAGCGCAAGTGGCAGCCCTAGCCACGCCCACGGCTAGCAGCCTGAACAGGTTCGGCTCCGGGGGGAAGGAGTCGGGCCTTCCCATATTCGGGCCGCCATTGTTGCGGCCGCGTTGAAGGAGGGTGCGATGGCCAAGGCAAAGGGAGCGGTTAGGGCGGCCGTGGTCGGCGCCGGCCAGATGGGCGCGGGCTTTCATGCGGAATGCCTATCCCACACGCGGAAGTTCGAACTCACCGCCATTTGTGACACCAACGACGCGCTGCTCGCGAAAGCCAAGCGCAAGTTTAGGGTCGATGTGTACTCCTCGCTGGAGGAGCTCCTCGCGCGCGGCGAAGCCGACCTCGTAGTGGTCGCGACGCCGACGGTGCATCACACCGAACAGGCGATACAGGCGCTGCGGGCGGGTAAACACGTCGTTGTCGAAGCGCCGATGTGCCTGACCGTGCGGGACGCAGACGCGATGCTCGAGGCGTCGAGGCAGCGTCGTCGGATGCTCACCGTCTGCCACAGCCACCGCTGGGACTCCGACTTCATCACGCTGCGCAAGACGATAGAGGGCGGCAAGCTCGGGACCGTGTTCGCCGTCCAACGTCGAGCGTACGTCGAGGGCTCGGCGTGGGCGACCTCGGCCGTCGGCAGGTCCAAGCAGCCCGCGTGGCGACTGAAGCGGGCTTACGGCGGCGGCATCGGCTATGACTGGGGCTATCATCTCATTGACGAAGTGCTGCAACTGGTGCCGAGCGAGCCGGAGGTGATCTTCGGCGACGCGCAGGCGCGAGAGGTGGCGAAGGAGGTTGACGACCACTTCACGTGTGCGGTGCGCTTCCGCAATCGCGCGCTGGCGGTCGTCGAGGCCAGCGCCTGCATGCGTATGCCCGGCGGCGCGTGGCTCGTCGCGGGGACGAAAGGGACGATCCAGGGCGACGAGAAGAGGCTCAAAGGGAAGACGGGCACCGGCGCGCGGCGGAAGGACTTGACATTGCGCATGATGAAGGGTGACGCGTCCGATTTCTACGCGAATCTGCACAAGGCGCTGACCGCAGGCGAGGACCTCGAGGTAACCGGCGCGCAGGCGCGCCAGGTCGTGCTGATCGCCGAGGCGGCGTACCGCTCGAGCCGAATCGGATGCGCCGTGCGACTCACCGGTTTCGAATAGGATCGTTGGTGTGGAGGAAGTGGCATGAAGACGGTTAGGGCAGGCATCATCGGCACCGGCTTCGTCGGGCCGATGCACGTCGAGGCGGCACG
This sequence comes from Armatimonadota bacterium, assembly GCA_020354555.1. Lineage (NCBI taxonomy): Bacteria > Bacillati > Armatimonadota > Armatimonadota bacterium. The sequence goes on from CP070648.1 coordinate 2,622,709, forward strand.
GCGGCTCGGCTTCGTTGAGATGGTGGCGCTTGCGGAGGTGGACGCCGAAACCGCGCAGGCGAAGGCCGAGCAACTCTCCATCCCGACCGCGTACGGCGACTACCGGGAGTTGCTCGGTAATCCGGAGATCGAGATCGTGCACATCTGCACGCCGAACACGGGCCACTATCCGATGGCAAAGGAGGCGATCGCCGCCGGGAAGAACCTCATCGTTGAGAAGCCGCTCGCGATGAACTCGCGCGAGTCGCGCGAGTTGGTGAAGCTCGCGCGCGACGCCAAGTGCGTCGCGGCAGTGGATTTCAATTACCGCTTCTATCCCTTGAATCAGCACGCGCGCGCCATGGTGCAGAACGATGAGGTGGGCGCGGTCTATGTGGTTCACGGATCCTACCTCCAGGACTGGCTGTACCTGGAGACCGACTACAATTGGCGCATCGAGCCCGACCTCGGCGGGGAAAGCCGCGCCGTCGCCGATGTCGGCAGCCACTGGTGCGACCTGATCCAGTTCATCATCGGGCAGAAGATAACGTCGGTCTACGCCGACCTCGCGGTCATCCACCAGACGCGGATGAAACCGAAACGCGCAATCGAAACCTACGCCGGGAAGGAACTGAAACCCGAGGACTTCGAGCCTGTGCCCATCTCCACCGAGGACTACGGCACGGTGCTGGTGAAGTTCGGCGGCGGCGCGCGCGGCGTGTTTACCGTGTGCCAGGTGGCGGCAGGGCGGAAGAACCGGCTGTACTACGAGATAGACGGCAGCAAGTGCGCGCTGGCATACGACCAGGAGGACCCGGAGCGGCTATGGATCGGTCACCGCGAGCGCCCGAACGAAGTCCTCATGCGCGACCCGTCCCTGCTCGCGCCGGAGGCGCGGAAGTACATGCACACCCCGGGCGGACACCCCGAGGGCTACCCCGACGGGCTGAAGAACTTCCTGCGCAACGTCTATACGTACTACGCCGAAGGCAAGCGCCCGGCCCGCGACGCGCCCGACTTCCCGACCTTCGAGGACGGGCACAACGAGATCGTCATGGTCGAGGCGGTGATCGAGAGCAGCAAGCAGAACGCGTGGGTTGACGTCAAGTACTAGCGCGCATTCCAGCTGCGACGGGGCGGCTGCCCCCCGGCTGCCGGGAATTCCGATAGGAGGAGCGGCATGGCACGCAAGCAACTCAACGTAGGTCTGATCGGCTACAAGTTCATGGGCATCGCCCACTCCAATGCGTACCGTCAGGTCGGGCGCTTCTTCGATTTGCCGGTCGAAGTGGTGATGAAGGCAATCTGCGGGCGCAATGCGCGCGGCGTAAGAGCCGCCGCCCGCAAGCTCGGCTGGCAGGGCTACGAGACCGACTACAATAAGTTGCTCAAGCGCCCGGACATTGATCTCGTTGACATCACTGCGGCCAACAACATGCACGCCGAGATGGCCATCGCCGCGGCGAAGGCTGGCAAGCACGTGTTCTGCGAGAAACCGCTCGCGATGGACGTGGCGCAGGCGCGCCGCATGGTCAAGGCGGTTAGGGATGCGCGCGTTAGGCACGCGATCTGTTTCAACTATCGCGGCGCGCCGGCAGTCGCTCTCGCCAAGCAGATCATAGATGAAGGACGCATCGGGCAGATCTTCCACTGGCGCGGCCAGTACCTGCAGGATTGGATCATTGATCCCAAGTTCCCGCTCGTGTGGCGGCTGCAAAAGGAGGTTGCCGGCTCCGGCGCCCACGGCGACCTCATCGCGCACCTCATTGACATCGCCCATTTCCTCGTCGGCAATATCGCCGAGGTCGTCGGCGATATGAGGACGTTCGTCAAGCAGCGCCCCGTCATGAAGGAGACCGCCGGTGGCCTCGCCGCCCGCGCCGCGAAGGGCAAGGGCAGAGTCACGGTGGACGACGCCAGCGTCTTCCTGGCGCGCTTCACGAACGGCGCGATGGGGACGTTCGAGGCGACGCGATTCGCCGCCGGGCACAAGAACTACAACTTCTTCGAGATCAACGGCAGCAAGGGCAGCCTGCGCTTCTGCTTCGAGCGCATGAACGAGCTGGAATTCTACGATCGCGACGACCCGGATCATCTGCAGGGCTTCCGCGTCGTCCAGGCGACGGACTCGAAGCACCCGTATGTCGCCGCCTGGTGGCCGCCCGGGCACATCATCGGCTACGAGCACACGTTCATCCACACCGTCTATAACGTGATCACCGCCATCGCCGCCAACAAGATGCCGAGCCCGAACTTCAACGACGGGCTCAAATGCCAGGCGGTGCTCGAGGCCGCGGCCAAGTCGGTGAAGACCGGCACATGGCAGAAGGTGCGAGCGTAGGACACGCCAGACCGCTTTCGCGGAGGGCCGGCCTGAGCCGGCCCTTGCGCTTCTGGGATGGCGCGGCGCGAGCCCTGCCGTGGGCTCTGCCACCGCCGTGCGAGCGACAGGGAAGGATTATCGGCTCTGCGGCGAAATAGGTGACCGACGACGCCATCAAAGGACGGCACAGCTAACGAACGAGGAGGTACGGCTACCATGAAGATCGGCGTGTTCACCGCACTGTTCGCCCAGCAGCCGTTGGAGCAGGCGCTGGATTACATCGCGGCCTCGGGAGTCGAGGCGGTCGAGATCGGGACGGGCAACTACCCGGGGAATCCCCACTGCGACGCCAAGGCGCTGCTCAGCAGCGCGGCCAAGCGCAAGGAATTCCTCAATGCGATCGAGAGTCGCGGCCTCATGTTGAGCGCGCTGTCGTGCCACGGCAACCCGCTGCATCCCGGCAAGCGCTTCGCCAGGGAAAACCATGAGGTGCATCGGATGACAGTGCAGCTCGCAGAGAAGCTCGGCGTGGAGCGCGTCATCAACTTCTCCGGCTGTCCCGGGGACAGCGAGCGCGCCAAGTACCCGAACTGGGTCACCTGCCCGTGGCCGCCGGACTTCAGCGAGATCGTCGAGTGGCAGTGGAAACAGAAGGTGATCCCGTACTGGAAGGCGGAAGCGGCGTACGCCCAGAAGCGCGGCATCAAGCTGTGCTTCGAGATGCACCCCGGGTTCGTCGTCTATAACCCCGAGACGTTGCTGCGCCTGCGTGAGGCCTGCGGCAAGAACATCGGCGCCAACTTCGACCCCAGTCACCTGTTCTGGCAGGGCATTGATCCGACGGCGGCGATCCGCATGCTCAAGGACTGCATCTTCCACGTCCACGCCAAGGACACGCACATCTACGACTGGAACACCAAGGTCAACGGCGTGCTCGACACCAAGGCCTACTCCGACGAGATCAACCGCTCCTGGATCTTTCGCACCGTGGGCTACGGCAACGGCTTCGACGTGTGGAAGGACATGGTCAGTCACCTGCGCATGGTCGGCTACGATTACGTGCTCAGCATCGAGCACGAGGACAGCCTGATGAGCGTCAATGAGGGCTTCCAGAAGGCCGTGACATTCCTCAAGCAGGTGGTGGTTACCGAGTCCCCGGCGGAGATGTGGTGGGCGTAATCCGCTGCTGGCAATTCCGGAACGCGACCGTACGGGCCGTCCTTCGGGGCGGCCCGCGTGTTATTCCGCGCGTGCTCCGTTTTTCTGGGCGCGACTTCTGCAGATGCCGCAAGATGTAGGGCGAGCATGCCTGTGCCCGCCGGCAACCCCTCTCCCTTCCAGGGACTTGTGCGCCGGTGGCGCAGAGGCCGGGTGAGGGTAACACGCCTCGGTCGCTCACCTGCATCCCCCGCTCTTGGGTGCCGCCTCGCAGAGGCCGCGATGCACTGATGGAACCGCAGAGAACACGGAGCACGCAGAGAAGACCCCCGGCGCGCGGCTTCGGCCCTATGGAGTGCGGCGATTCATCGCCGCTTTTCGCCCCGGCTTCGCGCCGCCTCTGCCGTTGACATCCTCCCGCCGGAGTGGTACAAACTCGATGGCCCAGTCGTGATCGTACGCTGACTGCGGGGGAACACCAGACGTGAGACCCTGCTGCCGAGAGGCCGCACTCATACCGCCGCAGGCTCACCCTGCGGGCGAGCACATCGCCGTCACCCCACCAGCCCGCGCGCTCCTCGCGCCTGCGGGCCGTTTTCACTTCTCGTCTCTCCGCGCTCGCCGACATTCGCAGTTGCGCGGCATGCATCGCGTAGGGCGAAACGGGTGGCTGTGCCTGACTGCTCCGTCCGCGGCCCCAGAAAAGCCGCGGAAGACGAAAATGGGTGCCTGTCCCCATTCTTGCTAGGATGACCGCGTCAAGTGAAGAGGCGATGGGTCTTATACGGCGTGGCAGCGATGTGTAGCGCCTGTCTCGCGATCACATGGCTTGTCGGCTGCGTGGAGCAACCGGCGGCTCGGCCCGCCAGTGACATCGTGCGAGGGAGACAAGTGCCTTCGGACGGCCTAGTGCTTACGACCTGGGATCACCGTACACTGTCGATACCCATGTTGCTGTACCCGGCGGCACGGATTGACGATTTCGCTGAAGACTCGAAGGGGCTCAGCGTAGATGTGGATATTCTCCTTGCGACTGAGGACGAGCTCTCTCGCGTGGCGAACGCCTATCGCAAGTGGGCTGAGGAGCTGAGTGATGCGGCTGTTGAGGTTGACGAGCGCCCCTGGGGGACATATCTCAGAATCGACCGGGTCCATTCGATCATGATCTTCCGTGGCAACAACACGGATAGGGATATTCGAACCATACGTCTCGTGAACGAAGAAGCGAACGAGACGAAGATAGGCGTCAGCTTCAGACTGAGTCCGGCGGAATAGATATCGGCGGCTCGCGGGTCGCCGTGGGCTGCTCCTCCGATATGTAGCACCGGATGAGGCTTAGACCGGGACGATGATGACCCTCGTTGGGCAGAATCAACTACGGGGACGAGGCCGAAAGCGGACCAGCGCGGAGACGGCTCCGGCGAAAGGGCGACGCGGGACTCCGTCCGGGAAGGGCGGACATAGCTACGCGCCCCTCGCCTTCGCTAGACACCGGGTTCCGGCAAACCCCCTGAGGCTGCAGTGGTTTTGGCTGGCTCTCCTAGGTGTTCTCATGGCCGGGGCGACGGGCTGCCAGCCGGCGGATCGGTGGCCCATACCGCCAGCCCTCAAAGAAACCGCTCGAAAGGGGGGACTGCTGACAGAACTGGCTGGCTACGAGTTTGTGGTGCCCCTATATCTTCCTGCTGGCTCACAGGTTCAATTCATGGATGTGGAGAGCGGCATCCGCGAGAATCAGCTGCAGGTGACTCTGGTCCTTGGCACACCCATGGAACCCAGTGGAGTTGCCCGCGTTATGGCCGACCACCTTTCGGCGACAGCGCAGATGGTCTCGGACGATCCGACCACCACCGTTAAAGCGCCCCCGATCAAGATGATCTTCAAGAGGGGCGAGAACGAGCCGGTGGGACTGAGCGTCAGGATCGGGAAGGCTCCAAGGGAGTTCGAGCCAGAGCGCCTTCAGCTCAGTGCCAGCGGGGAGGAGACGAAGATCGTGTTAGCTGGTTGGCTGGCTGAACAGGGAGAATAGCCAGTATGCGAAGTGAGCAAAGGACGCCGGCCGCTGACCCGGAGCATCATGAGCGTCGTGCCTCGGAGAACTCTCACGAGCAGGCAAACGTGCTTGCCCCCGGAGCCATGATCCCCATCGGTGTCCCACCTCGGCGAACATGCGCACCTCAAGCACCATGAGTGAGACCCCGGCTGCCTCGGCGAGTTACTCGCGCGCTTGTGATCGGACAGGCCGTTTCGCACATCCGTTCACCGCAGCAAAGCCCGACCGTCGGCGACCACGTCACACGCGTGTGCGCATTTTGCTTGTCAGTGAGGGGCAATTATGGTATAGTTACGTAGCTGGCATTATACTTGCGGTCACTCGTACCAAGGAGTGTGGGCTTGGATCGGCTCGTCTACATCGACGGTCGGTTTGTTCCGGCCGCCGAAGCGTCTATTTCGGTCTTCGATCACGGTTTGCTGTACGGGGATGGCGTATTCGAGGGTATCCGGGCGTACAACGGGCGTGTCTTCCGGCTTGACGAGCACCTCAAGCGACTCTACAATGGGGCGAAGGCGATACTGCTCGAAATCCCCCTCTCACTCGACGAGATGCGCGAGGGGGTACTGGAGACCCTGCGGCGCAACCAGCTCTCGGACGCGTACATCCGCCTCGTCGTCACGCGGGGCGTGGGGGATCTCGGCCTCGACCCCAGGAAGTGCCACGGCGGGCCCACGGTCTTCATCATCGCCGATGCCATCGAGCTCTACCCGCCGGAGTTCTACGAACGCGGCCTCGAACTGATCACTGTCGTGACGCGCCGCAATCTGCCGGAGGCGATCAATCCGGCAGTTAAGTCTCTCAACTACCTCAATAACATACTGGCCAAGATCGAGGTGACGCGGGCGGGCCTGCTCGAAGGCCTGATGCTCAACCACGAGGGCTACGTGGCGGAGGCGACCGGCGACAACGTTTTCCTCTACACCGGCGGGCGGTTGGTCACGCCTCCGACTTCGGTGGGGATACTGGAGGGAATCACACGCGCGGCTGTTATTGAACTGGCACGGGAGTTGGGTATACCAATAGTCGAGGAACGTTTTGCCCGGCTGTCCGTCTATACCAGTGATGAGTGTTTCCTGACGGGCACCGCAGCGGAGATCATACCGGTCGTGATGGTGGACGGGCGCAAGATCGGCGAGGGTGTTCCGGGCCCGATCACCAAGCAGTTGATGGAGCGGTTCAGGGCGCTGACGATGAACGAGGGGGTGCCGATAGCGCTCGCGCGTGAGCCGCAGGGACGGCCGGTCTAGGGAATCCTGCTGCGGCAGGTCGTAGATACGGAGGGAAGACGCGGATGTCGGAAGGTGACATCTGGCAGCGGTTTACCGGTCCCGCGACGCGCGTCGTGCAGTACGCGCAGGAGGAGGCCCGGAAACTCGGGGGCAACACGGTGGGCACCGAGCACGTGTTGCTCGGTCTGCTCCGCGAGGGCGACGGCATCGCCGCCCGCGTGCTCGAGCGCTTGGGCGTGAGCCTCGGCCGTGCGCGCAGCGAGATCCACCGCCAGGTCGGGTTCATAGACAACCGCGTCAGCACCGAGGCGCCCAGCAGTTGGAGCCCCAAGGCGCGCCGCGTCCTCGAACTCGCGCTCGAGGAAGCCAGCGAACTGAACCCGCGGCTCGGCCTTCCGAACTACATTGACACTGAGCATATCCTCCTCGGCCTGATCCGGGAAGGGGAGGGGCAGGCGGCGCGCGTCCTGCGCGCGATGGACGTCGACCTCGACCGCGTGCGCCGCGAGGTGGTGAGCCAACTCGGCGGCACACCCGCCCTGGGGCAGCCGCAGCAGCGCGGGCGGTCGAGCACGCCGGTGCTCGACGCCTTCGGGCGCGATCTCACCAAGCTCGCGGTGGAGGACAAGCTGGATCCGGTTATCGGACGGCACCGGGAGATTCAGCGCGTCATCCAGATCCTCAGTCGCCGCACGAAGAATAACCCCTGCCTCATCGGCGAGCCGGGCGTGGGCAAGACCGCGATTGCCGAAGGTCTCGCCCAGCGCATCGTGCAGCGCGATGTCCCGGAGATCCTGTACGACAAGCGCGTGATCGCCCTCGACCTCGCGGGCCTGGTTGCAGGGACGAAGTACCGCGGCGAGTTCGAGGAGCGCATGAAGCGCGTCACCGAGGAAATCCGCAAGAGCGCGGGCGACATCATCCTGTTCATTGACGAGCTGCACACGCTGATCGGGGCCGGCGCGGCGGAGGGCGCGATAGACGCGTCGAACATCCTCAAGCCGGCGTTGTCCCGGGGCGAGCTTCAGTGCATTGGCGCGACGACGCTCAACGAGTACAAGAAATACATCGAGCGCGACCCTGCTCTCGAGCGGCGCTTCCAGCCCATCACCGTCCCTGAGCCGAGCATGGACGAAACGATCGACATCCTCAAGGGCCTGCGCGAGCGCTACGAGACGCACCACAAGGTGCGCATTGCGGACGAGGCGCTGCTGATGGCCGCGCGCTTGTCGCACCGCTACATCACGGACCGGTTCCTGCCGGACAAAGCGATAGACCTCGTGGACGAGGCGTCGTCGCGTGTGCGGCTGCAGTCGAGCCTGGTGCCACCGGAGCTAAAGCAGGTGCGCCAGGAGATGGACGCCGTCGAGCGCGAGCTGCAGCGGGTGGTCAACGTCAGCCCGTTCGAGCGCGACTATGAGCGCGGGTTCCAACTGCGCGACCGCCAGCGCAAGCTCAAAGAGAAGATTCGCATCATGGAGGAGGAGTGGCAGGAGACGCGCTCGGCGGTACCGCGCGTGGTTGACGCGGAGGAGATCGCTCAGGTCGTCGCGAGCTGGACCGGGGTGCCGGTGACCAGGCTCCACGAGGAGGAGACGACGCGCCTGCTCAACATGGAGGAAGGCATTCACCGGCGGATCGTGGGCCAGGACGAGGCGGTGACCGCGGTGGCGAGAGCGGTGCGGCGCGGCCGCGCGGGGCTCAAGGACGCGCAGCGGCCCACGGGGTCGTTCGTCTTCCTCGGGCCGACCGGAGTCGGCAAGACGGAGTTGGCGCGCGCGCTGGCCGAATTCCTGTTCGGCAGCGAGGGCGCGATGATTCGCTTCGATATGTCGGAATACATGGAGCGCTTCAGCGTCTCCCGCCTGGTTGGATCGCCGCCGGGGTATGTCGGCTACGAGGAAGGTGGCCAGCTCACGGAGCAGGTGCGACGGCGGCCGTACTCGGTGGTGCTGCTGGATGAGATCGAGAAGGCGCACCCCGAGGTCTTCAACATCCTGCTTCAGGTCCTGGAAGACGGACGCTTGACCGACTCCCACGGCAAGGTGGCGGACTTCCGCAACGCTGTGGTCATCATGACGTCGAACATCGGCACCAGCTCGGTGGACTTGGGCCAGGCGACGATCGGTTACACCGCGATCGTCGAGGGCGATGAGGAAGGCTCGTACGAGCGCATGAAGCAGGCGGTGCTCGAGAAGGTCAAGCACACGTTCCGGCCCGAGTTCCTCAACCGCGTGGACGAGGTGATAGTGTTCCACGCGCTGTCCACGGATCAGATCAAGAGCATCGTGGATCTGCTGTTGGAGCGGGTCGCCGAGGAGGTGCGCGGGCAGGGCATGAACCTGGTCGTCGAGGACGATGTGAAAGACTTGCTCGCGCGCGAGGGATTCGACCGCGCGTTGGGTGCGCGTCCGCTGCGCCGGGCGATCCAGCGTCGGATTGAGGACCCTCTGGCTGAGGCGATCCTGCAAGGGGATTTCGGGGAGGGCGACGTCGTCGTCGCTCGCCTCGACGAGGGCAAGGTCGTCTTCTCCAAGCAGGACCAGCTTGCTCCCGTCGCTCCTTCATGAGGCAAGCCGGTCACGGCGGGTGTCCGCCCTGCGCCCCCGGTGGTGTCCCGCCCGGGGGCGTTGTCATTTGAGCCGGCGGTTGCCGAGCGCGGGCGCACCGGGGAAGAGATGACGAAGGCCGCGACCATCTACGTTTGCCAGCAGTGCGGCGCCGAGCACCTGCGCTGGATGGGCCGGTGCCGCGACTGCGGCGAGTGGAACGGGTTGGTGGAGCAGAAGATGGAGGCGCCCCCCGCGCGCGGGGCGCCGACGCCGTCCGCGCCGGCGGTGTCAATCGCGGACGTGCCTGCTGCCGATGCGCCTCGGCGGCCGACGGGCATCGGCGAGCTGGACCGCGTTCTCGGCGGGGGGGTGGTGGACGGTTCGCTCGTGCTCATCGGCGGGGAGCCGGGGATCGGGAAGTCCACCCTGGTGCTCCAGGGCGCCCAGGCGTTCGCGGAGCGCCACGGTCGAGTACTCTACGTCTCGGGCGAGGAATCGCTGCTGCAGATGCGGATGCGGGCGCAGCGCATCGGGGCCATGAACTCGGGGCTCATGGTCGCCGCCGAGATCGAGATGGAGCACATCCTGGGCGACATCGAGTCCCTCTCGCCCGCGCTGGTGATCGTGGACTCGGTTCAGACACTGCACGACGGGGAGCTGACCAGCGCGCCGGGCAGTGTGAGCCAGGTCCGCCATTGCGCCGGGCTTCTGATGCGCTGCGGGAAGACGAGCGCGACGCCGATCTTCCTCGTCGGGCACGTGACCAAGGAGGGGGCGATCGCCGGCCCGCGCGTCTTGGAGCACATGGTTGACACGGTGCTCTACCTCGAGGGCGACAGGCACCTCGACTACCGTCTGCTGCGCGCGGTGAAAAATCGGTTCGGCTCGACCAACGAGCTTGGCGTGCTCCAGATGCGCGAGAGCGGGCTGGCCGAGGTCGCCAATCCGTCGGCGGTGTTCCTCAGCGAGCGCCGGGCGGAAGCGCCGGGGTCGGCGGTGATCGCGTGCATGGAGGGCACCCGGCCGCTGCTCGTCGAGCTGCAGGCGCTGGTATCGGCGGCGCCTCCGTTCGGGGCGCCGCGGCGGAGTTCGACCGGGCTCGACCACAATCGCCTGTCTCTGGTACTTGCGGTGCTCGAGAAACGTGCCCGATTAGGGATCTCAACGCAAGATGTGTTCGTCAATATACCAGGGGGAGTGCGGGTTGATGAGCCGGCCGCCGATCTGGGCATGGCAATTGCGATAGCCTCGAACCTGAAGGACCGGCCGGTGCGCGCCGACACGGTGTTCTTCGGCGAGGTCGGGCTATCGGGTGAGATCCGCACCGTCAACCGGTCTGAGGATCGGATGCGAGAGGCCGCGCGGTTGGGATTCCGCCGCTGCGTAGCGCCAGCAGGCGGCGGCCCGCGCGGCGTTGACGACATAGAGCTGGTGCCGGTCGGCGAACTCGGCGAGGCGTTTGAGGCCGGGCTCGCCGCGGCACGTGATTCTGGCGCGGAAGGGAGGTGAGACAGCGTGGCAACGCGTGCAATGGGGTTTCTTTTCAGCCTCGCCTTGAGTCTGGTCTGTGCCGTAGTGTTCCTCGAGATATCGGAGATCTACCTCAACCTGCCGATTGTCAAGGAAACGCAAGTTGGAGCGTATTTTGTGCCCTGGTACAAGACGGCGTTCGCCGTCCTCGGTTTGCTCATTGGCTTCACCCTAGCGGGGGTGATCTTCCGCCAGTTGGTGGAATTGGCATCCAATCTCGAGCGCATCCCGGCGCCTGATAAGGTCGCCGGCGTGGTAGGCCTGATTATCGGCCTGACGCTCGTCGCCTTGCTCGGCAGATTCGTGCTCCCCATTCCCAGGCTGGGACCTTTTCTCGTGCTGCTCCTCGGGGTCGCGTGCATCTACCTCGGCGGTAGTATCGCGATGAGCATGAAAGAGGAGCTGTCGTTCTTCATGCCCAACCTGGTAGGCACTCGCGTCGGGGGCGGTGCGGGCGAACCCGCGGGGTCGCGGATCAAGTTACTCGATACCAACGTGATCATTGACGGCCGCATCGCGGACATCTGCCGCACCGGATTCGTCGAGGGACCCATCTACATCCCGGGCTTCGTTCTCGAGGAGCTTCACCTGATCGCGGACAGCGCCGACAGCCTGAAGCGCAATCGCGGACGGCGCGGGCTGGATATCCTGAACCACATGCAGGACGAGCTGAAGATGCTGGTTCAGGTGTACGACCGCTACGAGATACCGTTGAGCGCCAACGAAGGCGTTGACATGAAGCTGGTCAAGCTTGCCAAGGATCTGGACGCGGCCATCGTCACCAACGATTTCAACCTCAACAAGGTGGCCCAGCTCCAAGGCATCGCCGTGCTCAACGTGAATGAACTCGCGAACGCGGTGAAGCCGGTGGTGCTGCCGGGCGAGGAAATGTCAGTCACGGTGGTCAAAGAGGGCAAGGAAGTCAACCAGGGCGTGGCGTACCTCGATGACGGCACGATGGTGGTCGTGGAGGACGGCAAGCGTCACATCGGCGAGACGCTGCCGGTGGTTGTGACGAGCGTCCTTCAGACCGTCGCAGGGAAGATGATCTTCGGCAACCTGAGGGCCGACGCCACGGCCGAGGAGGGACGATCTGGGAGGAACAGCCGGGCTGATAGTGGCGGCAGGTTCCGGAGAAAGACTCGGTCTGCGCAGGACTAAGGCTCTCATTCCGCTCCGCGGCAGGCCGCTGCTGACGTACTGCCTCGATGCGTTCCGGGCGTCGGACGTCGAGGAGATAATCCTGGTGGCGCCGGCCGACGACGTCGAGGCGTTCCGCAGGCTCATCGCCGGCGGGCCGGGCGACAAGACGGAGAAGGTCGTCGGCGGCGGCGACACGCGCCAGGAGTCGGTCTGGGCCGGGCTGCGCGAGCTATCGGCGAGCATGGACTATGTGCTGATACATGACGCAGCCCGGCCTCTCGTGCCCCCGCGACTCATCGAGTCGTGCGCCGCGGCGGCGCGCGCCCACGGCGCGGCGATCGCCGCTATGCCCGTGAGCGACACGCTCAAGCGTGCCACCGGGGAGCTTATCGCCGATACCGTGGATCGAAGCGGCCTGTGGGCGGCGCAGACGCCCCAGGCCTTTCGCGTGGCGGTCATCACCGAGGCGTACGAGCGCGCGCGGAGCGAGGGCACGGTGGCGACCGATGACGCGTCGCTGGTCGAGGCGATGGGGCGGTCGGTGAAGCTGGTCATGGGCTCGCCGCGCAACATCAAGATCACCTACCCGCGCGACCTGGCGCTCGCGGAGGCCCTCATGCGCAGCGAGAACGGCTCGGCGGACATCCGGTGCGGCGTCGGCTACGACGTTCATCGCCTGGTGGACGGCAGGCGGCTGGTCCTCGGCGGCGTGGAGTTCCCCGGGCCGCGCGGACTGGACGGGCACTCCGACGCCGACGTGCTGACCCACGCGATCTGCGACGCCCTGCTCGGGGCGGCAGGCCTCGGCGATATCGGGCGGCACTTCCCCGACACGGACGCGCGCTACGCAGATGCTGACAGCGTCGAACTGCTGCGCCAGGCGGCGGATATGGCGAGGCGCGCGGGCTTCCGTGTCGTCAATGTGGACGCGGTGGTCGTGGCCGAAGAGCCGCGCATCGCGGGCGATGTCGAGCGCATGAGACAACGGCTCGCCGATGCGCTGGCCGTCGCGCAGGAACGAGTGAGCATAAAGGGCAAGACCGCGGAGGGCTTGGGGAGCATCGGCGCGCGCGAGGGGATCGCGAGCCACGCGGTGTGCACCGTCACGCGAGACATCACAGCAGGAGACAACCCAGCGAACGAGGTAGGTAAGTCATGCGAATAACGTTCACCGGCAAGCAAATCGAAGTAACCGACGCACTGAAGCGCTACGCGGAGCGCAAGCTGGGCAAGTTCGAGAAGCAGTCGCGCCGAGCGACGTCGGCCCACGTCGTCCAGAGCACGGAGCGCAACTGGCACAACGTTGAGATCACGCTCAACGCCGACGGCGGCGCGTTCCGTGGCCAGGGCCGTTCTGACAACATGTACGGCTCGATAGACATCGCCGTCGCCAAGCTGGAAACGCAGATCAAGCATCGCAAGGGGAAGATCATAGACCGCGCCCACGGCCGGACGCCCGACGCTCGCGCGCCCGAGGTCGAGCCCGAGCCGGCGGCGGAGCCGGAGGCCGATGACGAGCCGCGCGCACACGAGATTCGCAGGAAGCGCGTGGCGTTGACCCCCATGTCGGTGGATGAGGCGATAGATGAGATGGAACTGCTGGCGCACCAGTTCCTCATGTTCGCGAACGCGGACACCGGGCAGGTGAACGTCGTGTATCGGCGAGATGAAGGGGACTACGGGCTGATCGAGCCGGACTTCTGAGGCGAAAGGCGAACGCGCGGGTATCTGCCAGTGAAGCTTGAGGAGTTTTGCGAGGAAGTAAAACGCCAGTTCGGCGACGAGCTGCAGCGGGCGACGCCGGCGAACGTGCAGGACTTCCTGTCGCGCATGCAGTCGCAGCTGTTCGCCGAAGCGGGCAAAGGCGAGCATGGATTCGAGCTCAACGAGACGGCCTCCGACTACAACGAGATCGTCACCCAGTTCTTTGCGCGGGTGCTCCGGGCCCAGCCCGACCAACTTGAGGAAGCGCTGATGATGTTGTGGCTGGTCGGATTCGAGTTGCACTTCGCGCGGCTCGAAGAGGAGTACGCCGATCGGTTCGCGGCCATGTTCCGGGAGCGTGAGGACGAAGGCGAGCCGTGACAGCCCACATGATACGGAGGGAGCGAGACGATGCCCACCACGATCCGCATACGAGCCGGCGACGTCGAGGCGCTCGGGGCGCTCGACGACTCGGCGACGGCGCAAGCAATCGCGCAGGCCCTGCCGATTGAGGCGAGCGCCAACACGTGGGGCGACGAGATCTACTTCAGCATCCCCGTGCGCTGCGCGGAGGAGGACCCGAAGGAAGTGGTCGAGATGGGGGACCTGGGTTACTGGAAGCCGGGGAGCGCGTTCTGCATCTTCTTCGGGCCGACACCCGCCAGCCGCGGCAACGAGATACGCCCGGCGAGCGCGGTCAACGTGGTCGGGCGCGTCACCGGGGACCCGACCGTCTTCAAGTCCGTGTCCGACGGCGCGCGTGTGGTCATCGAGGCCGTGCAGTAGCATGGAACCCGCGGGGCACCTGTGGACGTGACTAGCGCGCGCTCCTGCAAGACGCGGACCGCGGCGGCGCGGAGCGGGTTATCGTGAACATCATCATCGCGCCTGACTCCTTCAAGGGAAGCCTGACGGCGGTGAGCGTCGCCGACGCCATCGAGCAAGGCATCCGCGCCGTGGCTCCGGCTGCGGAACTGGTGCGCGTGCCGCTGGCGGACGGCGGCGAGGGCACGGCTCAGGCGCTGGTGGACGCGACCGGGGGCAGGATCGTTCAGCAGCGCGCTCTCGGGCCGTTGCGCGAGCCGGTGGACGCGTTCTTCGGCATCCTCGGCGATGATACGACGGGCGTTGTCGAGATGGCCATGGCTTCGGGCCTGGCGCTGGTGCCGCCCGATCGCCGTGACCCTCGCGTCACCACGACCTACGGCACGGGGCAGCTCATCGCGGCGGCAATGGACGCCGGCTGCAAGAAGATCATCGTCGCCGTCGGCGGCAGCGCGACCAATGACGGCGGTGCCGGAATGGCGCAGGCGCTCGGCGTGAGTCTGACGGACGACAACGGCGCGCAGCTCGGCCCGGGCGGCGCAGAGCTGGCGCGGCTCGCCAGGATAGACGTTTCTCATATTGACGCGCGAATCGCGACCACCGAGTTCTACATCGCGACGGACGTGAGCAATCCATTGTGCGGGCCGGAGGGGGCGTCGGCCGTTTACGGCCCGCAAAAGGGCGCAACACCGGACATGGTGCGCGAGCTGGATACGGCGCTGGCGCACTACGCCCGGATAGTCGCCCGCGACGTGAGGAAAGACGTTGCGGAACGTCCGGCGGCGGGCGCCGCGGGCGGTCTAGGCGCCGGCCTCATGGCGTTCCTCGAGGCACAGCCGCGGATGGGCATCGCAGTCGTGCTCGAGGCGGTCGATTTTGAGAGTTACTTGGAGGCGGCGGATCTGGTCATCACGGGGGAGGGCAAGATAGACGCGCAGACGGCCTACGGCAAGACGCTGACCGGTGTGGGTCGGCTCGCGCGGCGCCACGGCGTGCCGGTGGTTGCGTTGGCCGGGGCGGTGGAGGAGGAGGCGGACGCCCTGGCTGAGATCGGGATTGACGCGGCGATCAGCATCGTGCCCGCTCCAATGAGTGAAGCCGACGCCATGCAGCGCGCCGGGCTCCTCGTGCAAGACGCCGCTGAGAGAATCATGAGGCTTATCCTCACCGGGCGGGAGGTGGGAGAAGGCCGGTGGAAGCTGCCAACGACTGGACGCCAGGGGGAGGAATAGGGCGGCGCCGTGATGGCCGGTCGTGACTGTCTCCTCGGACGCGCCTATCCTTTGGCGGCTGTGTGCAACAAGGTACGGCGTGTTGCGCGGCAGCCCGACAGGGAGGCGGGGCGCCAGCGGCCAAACAACCCTGTGACAGGCGAGGCGAAGCACGATGCCGTGGGTGACGCATCTTCAAGTGGTCGTTGCGCGGCCGGTGAGGGCGAGTGAAGGACGTGAGTCGAGGAGGTCAGCGACAGCGCGGGGCGCAGCGTGGCGAGGCGACCGGCGCCGGTGGGGCAGATCCCGGGTTTGATGTTGCCGATTGCATTCCCGCCGCGGTGGCCGTTATCTCCGCCGATGACCTCACGGTGTTGCACGTCAACCCGGCGTGCGCCGAGTTCCTCGATGCCGATCCGAAGCAGGTGCGAGGCCGGCCGGTGCACGAAGTGCTCCCAACGGACGGCGACAGCCTGCTCGACCTGTTCCGCGCCGCGCGCGATGCGCGCACCGTCCTCTGCATCAATAACCTCCGCTTCCTCAATGATGCCGACCCGGACCGAGTGTGGACGCTGCACCTCGCGCCGCGACCGCGCTCGGCCAAGGCAAAGGTGGCGCAGTTGGTTCTCTATCTGGTTGACGCCACCGAGCGCGGGCGACTGGTGCGCGCAGCCGACCGCGCGGCGGAGGAAGAGCGGCAACGCGCCGAGCAGCTCGACGCGGTGTTCGCCAGCATCGCCGACGCGGTGATCCTCGTGGACGACGTGGGCAAAATGAGGAAGTGCAACGCCGCCGCCGTCAGTCTGCTCGGTCTGGGCGAATCGTCGTCCCTGAGCATTGACTCGGCCGAGCTCAGCCTGCAGCGGGCCGACGGCAGCGCGATGCGGGCTCACGAGTCCCCTCTCGCACACGCGCTGCGCGGAGAGACGGTCAGGGGAGAGGAGGTGGCAGTGCTGCGCCCGGGGCAACCGCGGCGGATCGTGTCCGTGTCCGCGGCGCCGGTGATGGCGGACGGCAACGTGTCCGGCGCGGTGGCGGTGCTGCACGACGTCACGGACATCGGCAATGCGGAGGAGCGCTTGCAGCGAGCCCTGGAGGCCGAGAGGCGGCGGGCGCGTGAGGCGCGCACGCTGTATCTGGCTGCGCGCGCGGTATCGTCGGATCTGAACTTGCGGGCGTGTCTCAATCTCGTGGCCGAGACGATGGCCGAGGCGGTGGGCGTCAGCAGGTGCTCCATCATGCTGGTGGACGGGCGAGCCCTCAAGGTGGCGGCGACGTTCGGGCTTAGTCCGCAAGATGCGCGGCGCGTGTCCGCCGAAGCGCTGCCCTTGAGTGGTATCAGCGCCGCTACGCGTGATGCCATTGACCAGGGACACCCATACGTCGTGGATGACGCCAAAGGCCTGCCGCCGGCGTCTCAGCGCCTGGCGCGGCTGATGAACATGAGGACCGCACTGGTGGTGCCTTTTGTATACGGCGATCGAGTGACCGGCATTGCGTACCTCGATGAGCCGGGGACCGAACGCAGTTTCCCCGACACCGACCGCATGATCGCCATGGGCATCGCGGCGCAGGGGGCGGTCGCGATTGAGAACGCGCGGCTCTACGCGGCCGAGCAGGAACGGGCGCGCATGCTCGAGTTCATGATGGCGGAGTTGAACCACCGGGTCAAGAACAATCTCGCCATCGTATGCGGCCTACTGGCGCTCCAGCTCAACGAGTCCGACCCGAATGCGACGCGGGAGAGCGTCCTGCGCGACTGCATGACGCGCATCCGGAGCATTTCGCTGATCCACGAGATGCTGCATGCCGACGAGCCCGATGCGGTGGATATGAGGGAAGCGGCGCGCCGCATCGGGGCCATCGTGTGCGAAGCCTTCGCGTCCCCGCAGCAAAAGATCGCCTACCGGGTACGAGGCGACCGGCTCCTGATGCCCTCCAAGCTCGCGACCTCTCTAGGCTTGGTCATCAACGAACTCGTATGCAATGCCGTCAAACACGGCCTTGCGGACCGTGATGCGGGTCGCATTTCCGTCAACATCAGCGCCGGCGAGCGCATCCGCATCAGCGTCAGCGATGACGGGCGTGGCATCCCCGCCGACTTCGATCCCCAGCGGGACGGCCACGTCGGGACCCTGGTCACCCGCGACCTGCTGGAGAAGGAACTCGGCGGGTCAGTTGCCGTGCGCCGCAATCCGCGCGGCGGCACCACGGTTGTCCTCGTCTTCCCCGCGCCCGGCGCGTCTCCGCTGGCCTAGGGCGGCTGGCAGGAATCGGCGCCCTTGCAGCGGAAATCCTTGTCAGCACCGCGTGGGACAACGACCCGCATGGAATCGCGACAACCTTTGACAGACGTTGCGGCCGCGCGCGACGAGCGCGGCGTGACCATACAACGCGTGGGCGTCAAGGACGTCCACCTGCCGGCGCAGATCCGGCGCAAGGAAGGCGGCTGCGACAGCGTCCTCGCGCGGGTCGAATTGACCGCGGAACTGCCTCACCAATTCCGCGGCACGCACATGAGCCGCTTCCTCACGGCGCTCTTCAAGTGGAGTCAGCGGCCAATCGCCAGCTCCGACATTCGCGCCATGCTCTCCGAGGTGCGCTCCGCGCTGACGGCGCCCAGCGTGCACATCTCCATCCGCTTCAAGTACTTCATCCTCAAGCGTGCGCCGGTGAGCGGAGCGGAGAGCTTCCTCGACTACGACTGCGAATTCAACGGCGCTCTGGCCAACGATGACTACGTCTTCACCCTGGGCGTTGAAGCGCCCATCACGTGCTTGTGCCCGTGCAGCCGGGAGATCTCGGCGCATGGCGCCCACAACCAGCGCGGCATGCTCCGCGTCCGCGTCCGCTACGCGCCGGACGATATGATATGGATCGAAGACTTGGTGCAGGAGTTGGAGCGCCACGGCAGCGCTCAGATCTTCCCGCTGCTTAAGCGCGAGGACGAGAAACACGTCACCGAGCAGGCATACGCGCACCCGAAGTTCGTCGAGGACGTCGTGCGCGACACCGTGGTCGCGCTCCGCGCCGACCAGCGCGTGACGTGGTTCGAGGTCGAGTGCGAGAGTTACGAGTCGATTCACAACCACAGCGTCTACGCCTACCAGCAGGAGGAACGCCGTTAACCCGCTCCGTGGTCGGCCTGGGTTGTTGACACACGGCGTGGTCGGTGTGCCGGGTTGTTCATGGCACTCGCGGAGTGCACTATGAGCACCATGTGAGTGGGTTTGAATGGCCCAGGCCAGCGTTCTCTATCACGACGAAAGGTCAACCAGATGAGAGTCGCATTGTGCGCGGCAATCGGCGCAGTCTGTCTCTGCGCGAGTGTGGCATCGCCCGAGACCGGGCGATCGCTTACGCTGAGCGCAGCCGTGGAGACAGCCTTGGCGAGTCACGCGAGCGTCGCGATCTCCGACACCCAGGTGCGTCAGGCCGAGTCGGCGCTGACCGTGGCGCGCTCCGACTTCCGGCCGCAGCTGCTGGGGAACTGGGAGTACACCTTCAGCGATGCGCGCGGGGGCCGCCGCTTTACCACCCTGGGCGGCATACCGGTCGGTGTGGGCGGCTCCCAGGAAAGGCACCAGTCCACGCTCGCCGGCTCGTACACAGTGTTCGACAGCGGATTGCGCAAGGCGCGGCTGCGTGAGGCGAGAGCAACCCTCGACCGCGCCGACAGTTCACGCGATCTGGCGCTCGTGGATCTGACCTACCAAGTGGCCGCGGATTACTCCACCTTGCTGTTGGAGCAGCGGGCCGCCGAGTTAGCGCGGGAGCGCGTCAGCCAGGCGCAAGCGCATCTGGCACTGGTGGAGGCGACGATTCAGGCCGGGCTTGCGGCCGAGGTCGATCGGTTTCCTCTTCAGGCGGAGTTGGCTCAGGCGCAGCTGAGCCTGGTGACTGCGGCGAATCGAGCGCGCCAGGCAAGCATTGTGTTGCGCAATACCATCGGCCTGTCGGCTGGGGAGGCACTCGCGGGAGAGGAGCCGCCGGCGATCCCCGACATCGCTGGCCTGCCGTCGGTTGAGGATGCACTGGCCGCGGCGCATGATTGGCGCCCTGACTTGAGGGAGGCGGAGGCCGGTGTGAGCGCAGCGGTCGCGAGCCTGGAGCAGAGCCGCGTCACGGCCAGGCCATTGCTCAGCGTCGGGGCCACATACCTATGGAAGGTGGAACCTGCGCCGTCGGGGAGAGACTTCGTGCTCGACGCGCAGTTGTCGTTTCCGATCTTCGACGCCGGGGCGCGGCGAGCACAGACGGTAGGAGCGAAGCAGGGCCTTGACTCGGCGCAACTCCGGTTGTCGCAGTTGCAGAAGGATGCTGCGGCGCAGGTGGCCCAGGCACGGCTGGCGGTGACGACCGCGTGGGAGCGCATCAACGCGGCCGAGGTCAGCGTCAACGCCGCGCGCCGGAGCCTCGAGTCAGCGGAAGGGCGGTATGCAGCCGGGCAGGCGATCACGATTGAGATCACCGATGCACAGGTGACCTACTACAACGCGCAGTTGGACGCGGCGTCGGCGCGCTACGACTACCTCACGGCGCTCGCCGCCTTGCGCCGGTCGGTCGGGCTCCCGACGCGCGGTTTCGAGAATCTGACCGAAGCGAGGCTGCTTGAGCAATGATCGAGGTCGAGAATCTGCAGAAGGAATACCGGCTGGGAGCGGTGCGCGTACAAGCCCTGCGCGACGTGTCGCTGTCCGTGGACGCTGGCGAGTTGGTTGCCATCATGGGTCCGTCGGGCTCGGGCAAATCAACGCTGATGAACATGCTGGGCTGTCTCGACCGGCCCACCGCGGGCACGTACCGGCTCGACGCGACCGACGTCAGTCGGCTTACCGACAACGGGCTCGCCGACGTACGCAACACGAAGATAGGGTTCGTCTTTCAGACCTTCAACTTGCTCCCGCGGTCGGATGCGATACACAACGTCGAGCTGCCGCTCGTCTACGCCGGCGCGCGGCAGCGCAGGGAGCGGGCGCGGCAGGCACTCGAGAGAGTGGGGCTGGCCGGACGCATGCGCCATCGGCCCACGGAATTGTCGGGCGGCGAGCAGCAGCGCGTGGCGATCGCTCGCGCCATCGTCAATGACCCGGTGCTGCTGCTGGCCGACGAGCCGACGGGCAACTTGGATACCCGCACCGGCGAGGAGATCATGGCCATATTCCAGGAACTCAACCGCGCCGGCACGACGGTTATCCTCGTGACTCACGAACAGGAAATCGCGCTGCACGCCAAGCGGGTCATCGGTCTTCGCGACGGGCTGCTGATTGACGACCGGCCGGTGCCCTCCCCCAAGGATGCGCGCGAGGAGCATGCCGCGCGTCTCGCCGCAGCCGCCGTCGAGCAGGCCGAGCAAGGGGAGACCGCGTCGTGATCCTGGGCGTCCGGCGGCATCATGTGGGGCCGGTCGCCGGCGCGATCGTCGTGATTGCGCTCGGCGCCGTGGGCGCACGCGCGGAACCGCCGCGGCCCGCGCTGCGCGCGGCATCGGGTGAGCCGGTCGTCGCCGCGTACTTCTTCAGCCGGTGGTGGGAGCCGTGGCGCAGCGGAGACGACACGGTGCTCGCCGATCTCGCGCGGCTGCGCGGCATGGGCGTCAACACCATCTGCCTCGATCACGAGCCGATACAAGCCTTCGATGGCGAGTGGAAGTTCCCCGAGCGCGACCACCGCCTTGCCAGGCAAGCCGGCGTCGGCATCATCCCGTGGCTCGAACTCAAATGTGGCGCCGATATGTCGGTGCACCACCAGGAGATCGAACAGCGCTACGGCATCATCATCCCCCGCGGCGAGGACCGAGAAGGCAATCCCGCGAACGTGCGCCTGCATCGGCCGGAGTATCGCGACGCGCTTGCCACGTATGTGCTGGACTACCTCGGCCGCTTCTTGAAGGACGGCGCAATCCTGCGCGTGATGGACGGCGAACGCGCGCGGCCCGTGATTTCCCTCACCGTCGAGACCGGATGGGACGGCGCCTCTTTCGATGAGGAAACCAACGCGCTCTTCCGCAAGTGGCTGCGCGAACGCTATACTGACGTCGTCGGCGTCAACCGCGCGTGGGGCACGAGCTATCGCTCCGTGGACGAGATAGATCCGCGCGAGGAGCGACGGTTTCCTTACCCCCGGGCGGTGGAACTGGTTCAAAGCGGAGAGGTCCCGGCGGCCCTCGCGGATCATGTGCTCTTCCGCGCGGAACTGATCAACGACGCGCTGGCGGCAGTGCGCGATATGGTTCGACGGGAGCATCCGTCCCTGCTGTTCCTGGCCGAGGTGCCGTACACATTCTCGTCCCAACATCCGCATGCGATCGGACACAGATACGGTGCGGCGATGCTGCCGGAGGCTGTAGCGTACGCGGACATCGTCATGTTCCGCACGGTTGACCCGCAGTTGAGCGAGGCGGAACTGCGTGATCTGGCAATGCTCGCCGCACGGGGGCAGCGAACGATCCTCTGTCACCGCACGTACTCGGCGACGACGTTCGAGACCGCGGCCGTCCGCGCCGTTGTAGCGCGGCAAGCGGCGCAGGACGCCGACGGGCTGGGTTACTACAGTTGGAACGAGATGGTGGATGTGCACATTGCACGGCGGGAGGATACAGACCAGTCCGTCGAGTACATAACGTCTATCAACAGCAAGTACAGGGAGTTGGCGGGACCGGAATCGCATTGAGGCGATTCGATGTCCGCTCGACTGCCAGAAGCGCGGGACGAGATCAGCGACATGCCACACACGATAGCGGAGAAGATACTGGGCGCCCACGCCGGCCATGACGTGAGTGCGGGGGACATCGTCGTTGCCGCGGTGGATTTCACGATGGGGCAGGACGGCACGTCAATGATGGTCATTGACGAGTTGGAGCATCTGGGCGCGGCGCGCGTCTTCGATCCCGAGCGATTCGCGATGGTGCTCGACCACTCGGCGCCGAGCCCGGTCGCGGGGACGTCGCGGATTCACGCGAAGATGCGGAGCGCGGCGGACAAGTACGGCTCGCTGCTCTACGACATCGGGGAGGGCATCTGTCACCAGCTCTTGCCGGAGCGCGGACACGTTGTCCCCGGTGACCTCATCGTCGGCGCCGACAGCCACACCTGCACGTACGGCGCGCTCAACGCGGCCGCTACGGGCGTCGGATCCACCGACCTGGCGGCGGCAGCGTACACCGGCAAGCTGTGGTTCAAGGTTCCCGAGAGCATGCGCGTGAGCTGCCGCGGCAAGCTCGGAGAGGGCGTGTACTCCAAGGACCTGGTGCTGCACCTCGTGGGCGATATCGGCGCGGACGGGGCGACCTACTGTTCCGTGGAGTTCGTCGGCGAGGCGATCTCGGCATTGTCGGTGGACGCACGCTTCACGGTGTGCAACATGGCGGTCGAGATGGGCGCCAAGTTCGGGATCATGGAGGCCGACCAGAAGGTATTGGAATGGATCGCGGGACGTTCCGCGAAGTCGCCGCGTCCCACGGCTGGCGACGAAGGCGCGCACTACGCGGAGGTTCGCGAATACGACGTCTCCGATCTCGGGCCGCAAGTGGCCAAGCCGCACGCCGTGGACAACGTCGCGCCCGTCGAAGAAGTGGAAGGCACGCCGATCCAACAGGGCGTCATCGGCACGTGCACCAACGGCCGGGTCGAGGACTTCGAGGCCGCGGCGCAGGTGCTGGCGGGCCGACGGGTGGATCCACATGCGCGGCTGATCTGCGTCCCATCGTCCAAGGCAGTGCTGATCGAGATCATCGAGCGCGGGATTCATCGAGCGCTGCTCGACGCGGGCGCGGTGTTTGTCACGCCGGGATGCGGGCCGTGTGTCGGAACCCACGCGGGCGTGCCGAGCGATTGCGAGAACGTGATTTCGACGGCGAACCGCAATTTCGTGGGCCGCATGGGCAACCCGGAAGGAGTCAACATCTATCTGGGATCGCCCGCGACCGTCGCCGCCTCGGTCATCGAGGGGCGCATCGTCGATCCCCGGAAGCACCTCTGAGGAGACACTCATGATTCTGCGCGGCAAGGCGCGGCGGGTCGAGCCGCGCGACGACGTGAACACGGATTACATCATTGCCGGACGCTACAAGTTCAAATCCGAGGACATGAAGGAACTCGCCCAGTACCTGATGCAGGACCTCGATCCGAAGTTCACCGAGCGCATCGAAGCGGGTGATTTCATCGTTGCCGGGGCGAACTTCGGCTGCGGGTCCTCACGCGAGCAGGCGCCGCGAGTGATCTTGGCGGCCGGGTTGGGCGCGGTGATTGCGGAATCATTCGCGCGCATTTTCTACCGCAGTTCGTTCAATCTCGGCCTGCCGCTCATCGAGGCCGAGACCGGGTTCATCCGTGACGGCGACGAATTGGAATTGGATCTCGACGCAGGGGTGCTGCGCGACGTGACGCAGCAGCGCGAGGTCCCGATCAAGCCGCTGCCGCCGGTGATGCAGAAGCTGCTCGCCGACGGCGGCCTGGTCGAGCATCTCAAGCGACACGGCGGGTTCGCTCTGGACTAGCCTGAGTGACTCGCACCGATGACGGGTCAGCGACGCCCGGCGTGCCTCAGGCGCCGTCGTGGCGCGCATTGTGCAGTAGCTGTCGCCGCGTCCCGAGCAATCGGACGAGCGAGTCGCGGGCGAGGGATACGGTCGCGCTGGCGGTTTCGGCGGCCCTGGGAAGGAGCTTCATTTGAACGTCACCATCGTCGGGGGCGCGGGCAAGGTCGGCGCCGCAGCCGCGTTTGCGCTGCAGGTTGACGGCGTCGTGCGCCGCCTCGCGGTCATAGACGTGATGAAGGACGCAGCAGCAGGGGAGGCGCTTGATCTGCGTCACGGCTCGCCGCTGTGCGGCCCGCTCGACGTGTGCGCAGGTGGATACGAAGTCGCCGAGGGCTCGGACGTCGTCGTGATTACCGCGGGCCTGCGCCGCAAGCCCGACGAGTCGCGTCTCCAGCTCATCAACCGCAACGTGTCGCTGTTCCGTGACATCCTGACCCAGCTCGCCGACGTCAGCATGGGCGACGGCGTCATCCTGTTGGTTGTCGCCAACCCGGTGGACGTGCTGACGCGCATCGCGCTCGACGCGGGCTGGCCGGCCGAGCGGACGATCGGAACAGGGACATTCCTCGACACCGTGCGCTTTCGCTCGCTGCTGGCCCAGCGTCTGGACTGCGATCCGCGCGCGGTGGACGCGCTCATCCTCGGCGAGCACGGCGACACCATGGTGCCGATGTGGTCGCTCGCCAGTATCGGCGGTATGTCGTTGACCGCGTATGCGGGCTGCGACGAGGCGATGCGACGGGACGTGTTCCAAGCCGTCAAGGGGGCGGGGGCGGAGATGATCCGCCTCAAGAGCGGGGCGGCCTACGCGATCGGGCTGTGCGTGCGAGACGTCGTACGCGCAATCGCCCGCGACGAGCGACGGCCCCTGCCGCTGTCAACGCTCCAGCGCGGCGCGTGCGGCATTGACGGCGTGTGCTTGAGCCTGCCGACAGTCATCGGTCGCAACGGGGTGTGCTCCGTGCTCGAGCCTGCCGCAGCCCAGGACGAACTCGACGGATTGCGCGCTTCAGCCGCGGTGCTGCGGGAGACGATGGCGGCCATCGAACGGTCCGATGAGGGAGAATGACATGAAGATCCGCTTTCTCGGTCACGCATGTTTCCTCGTCGTCACGTCGAACGGCACGAGAATCGTGTTCGACCCCTACGAGCCTGGCGGCTTCAACGGGGCAATTGGGTATGGGGCGATAGACGAGCCAGCCGACATCGTGGTCGTCAGTCATGACCACGCTGACCACAACTTTGCGGCCGGCGTCCTGGGCGAGCCGCAGGTGATCAAAGGCCCCGGCGTTCACTCGACTGCGCTGATTCTGTTCCGAGGCATCGCGGCGAAGCACGATACGTCGGGCGGCGGGGAGCGCGGCGACAACACGGTGTTCTGCGCGGAAATAGAAGGTGTGCGTCTCTGCCACCTCGGCGACCTGGGACACGAACTGACGCCTGCGCAGGTCGAGGAGATCGGACCGGTTGACATCTTGCTGTGCCCGGTTGGCGGAACCTTCACCGTTGACGCACAGGCGGCGACCCGTGTGGTTGACGCGCTCAAACCGAAGATCACCATCCCGATGCACTTCAAAACGCCCAAGGTTGCCTTGCCGATTGCCGCGCTCGATGACTTCTTGCTGGGGAAGAAGAACGTGCGTCCAGAGCATGCGTCGGAGATTACGGTGACGCGGGAGAAGCTGCCTGCGGCACCGGAAGTCATCGTGCTCGATCCGGCGCTCTGAGCGAAGTCTCGGACATTGCCCGCGCGCAAGCGCTACGGAGTGCCCCCGAGGCGCACCATGCCTGGAGCACTTCGGCGATACAGGAACCCCATGGGATTGACCTGCTTCTTACCGCGACCGACGACAACGGAAGAGCCGGCCGCATCGGGCCGCGGCTGCTTCAGGGAGGCAACATGGCCAGCGAGTCCGCACCGACAACCGCCGCTGTGCGCCGCGGCACGGCACTGCGCGTCGCCGTGCTCGGACTGTGCCTCGCGGCGGCGATTCGCCCCGCGTCAGCTAATATCGCGGTGCTCCTGAATTACTCGGCGCGGGAAATGCCCGCGCCGATCACAGTGGACGGCAAACTCGACGAGTGGCAAGGGGTCGAGCCCGTGCTGCTTGCCGGCGAGGCGCACTGGGAGGCCGCTCGACCGGGCGAGGCCTACGGCGGCCCGGGCGATGCAGCCGCGAAGTTCTATCTGGCGTGGGACGACAAGAGCTTGTATGTCGCCGTCGAGGCGTATGACGACGAGCTGTCGCCGCCGAGCGACGCGTCGCGCATGCTTGAGGGCGACTGCGTCGCCGTTGCGATAGACGCACGCAACGATGCCGGCCAGGGCTACGGAGAGGATGACAGTGAGATCGGGTTCTGCTACTCCTCCACCGGAGCATTGACCTGGCGGTGGTTTCCGACCGAGCGCGCGGGGCCGGTCTACTCGGCCAAGGTGGCGGTGGTTCGCGAGGTCAAGCCGGGCGCGCTTGATGCCGGCATGCCGCCGCTGAAGCTCACCTATGAGGCATCCGTGCCCTGGTTTGAGTTGCCGCGCGTTCAGCACGAAACGGGGCGCGTCTTCGGCCTCAACCTGGCGTTCCATGACGTTGACGACGGACGTCGCCACGGCTGGCTCCAGTGGAGCCCGGGGATGATGGGGATCAAGGACCCATCCCAGTTCGGCAACGCTCATTTCGCCGGGCCGCTGCCCGCGAGGCCACCGGAGCCCCGCGAGGAACCGACGTCGTCGCGGGCCGCCGAGCCGGTTGCTCCGCTCGTGCCCGGCATCTCATTCGACCGGCGCAGCTTCACCATCAACGGCCGCGAGATCCTGCTCTACAGCGGCGCCTTTCACTACTTCCGCTGCCCAAAGCCCGAGTGGGGCGACCGGCTTAACAAGATGCAGGCCGCAGGTCTGAACTGCGTGTCCACGTTTGTGCCCTGGAACTGGCATGAGCCACGTGAGGGCAAAACCGACCTCGCCGATCTGGACGAATTCCTGTCCCTGGCCGAAAGCCTGAAGCTTCACGTCATCGTTCAGCCCGGACCGTACGTCGGCGCCGATTGGAGCGGCGGGGGGTTGCCGTCATGGCTTTCGCCGAAAGGCCTTCGCTATCGGAGCGCAACGCCTGAATTTCTCGCCTGGTGCGAGCACTGGTTCGACGAGGTCATGCCGGTCATCGCGCGTCATCAGATCAGCGAGGGCGGCGGCGTCATCATGGTGCAGCTCGAACACGAGTTGCGCACTGACGCCCAGGAGAGTTGGGGACTGCTGAGCGCGCTGCATGCCATGGCTCGCAACTCCGGCATTACCGTGCCGCTCGTCACCACGGCGACCCCGGCCGCGCGGGACAACAGCGACCCGGCAATGGCCGATATCACAGATGCGGTCAGGCTTGAGCGTGCGTGGGGCATCGCGCTGAACCAAGGAACGATAGTCGAAGCGAGTGTGCGCGAGGATAGCGCGCCGGCTCTCGTTTCCGAACTCCCCACGGGCCGGGCGCTCGCCATTGACCCAGCCACACAGGCTGCGGAGAGCCGGGACGAATCAGGGTTGACGCGCATGCTCGCAGTCGCTGCCTTGGAAGTCGGGGCAGATCTGGTCAACTACTACATGGGCTGCGCCGGCACGAATCCCGGCTACTGGGGCGACCCCGGGATTGCCACCGCGTATGACTGCGGTGCGCCCATAGCGGAACACGGCGGGCTCAGAGACGAGTACTACGCGGTCAAGGGCATCGGCGATTTCCTTGCGGACTTCGGGCCCATGCTGGCGTCCTCGTGGCGGCTGCCGGAGGGAGCCGCGTTCGCCGACCAGGACGGCGTGTCGGTCGTCGAACGCATTAGCGGCGAGTCCGCGTTCATCTTCCTTCGCGATGAGTCCGATCTGGTGTCGCCCGCTGGCACTGCCCGGCACCTGCGCGTGACCTACACCGACCCGTTGGACGGCCGGCAGGTGACGATTCCGACAGCAGGGCGCGTTATGCTCCCGCATCGGGGAGCGAAGATCCTGGTCGCCGGCCTCGCGCTGCCTCACGGGCGCCTCGAATACTGCACGTCGGAGATCGCGGGTCTCGACGCGGTCGCTGATCGGCGGGTGCTCGTCGTGCACGGCGAACCGGGCGAGCCGGGCGAGCTGCGCGTGCGGCTCGATGCGCCGCCTGCGCTGGGAGGCGATCCCGTCAACAGCGTCTGGGACTCCGCCCGGCGCGCGCTCACCATCAGCTATCGGTTCGGTGACCGGGAGCAGCATGTCGTAATGGATCCTCTGGAATTGGTGATCGCGCCGACGGCACGGGCTCTCAGGTCGTGGAAAGTCGCCGCGGCCGCGGACACGATTCGCGTGATCTCAGATGCCTATCTTCTGGGTGACGCGGCGGCGGACGAGAACGGGCTGGAGATGACTTTCGAGTTAAGGCCTGGTGACGCCAACTTCACCGCGGTCATGCCCCGCGCTCCGTCAGAGGTCCGTATAGACGGCACCCCGGCCCCGTTCGCCTACGACCCGGTGACGCGCGTTGTCGGCTTCGGCATCAGCACCCCGGCGCTGGACTATCGTCCCCCCAGGCGCGGCGGGGTGCTCGGGAAAATCAGAGACATCCTGACCGCCGGCAGCCCGTCGCTGCGGCAATCGTTCAGTCGCGCGAGGGCGACGATCGAGCCGCTGACGGAGGAGTCGGGTTGGCGGCAGGTGGAGTTGAAGCCGCTGCAGGAACTGGATGTCTTTGACGCGGGCTACGTCACGTATCACGCGACATTTGATACCGCGGGGCGGAGCGTATTGTCGGTTGACGCCTATGCTCCGGACGCGAAGCTCGTCTATGTAAACGGGCGCTTCGTCGGTGATTTGAGCCAGCCCATGACCCAATGCACTTCGGACGTATCCGAACTGCTGCGCGCGGGCGACAACACGATAGACATCATCTATCACAACCTGGGCTGGCCGGCGGAAGGCCCGCGCATGGGCGAAACGAAGGGCCTGCGCGCCGTGCACCTGCGACAAGCCGGGCCGAGCGAACGACCGAGCGCGCTTCCGGGGGCGGGCTCCGAGGCCGGGCCTGGCGAGGCCAGTCAAACTGACCAGCCGGTCGAAGTGCCCGTCGAAGGGTGGCGCATCCGCGCTCGACTCCAGGGCGAGATCGCGGGCTTCCATTTGCCGCAGTACAGCGACGCGTCTTGGAACATCCTCCCCCTGGGCGAATGGCGGCACGAAAGCCGGGCGATGAGGGATTTTGAGGGAATCACGTGGTACCGCGTCGCCTTTGCCGCCCCCCAGCGAGAGGGGTGGCAGATTCCGTGGAAGCTGCGCGTGGACGCGGCCGAGCAGACCATGATATACCTCAATGGACACCTGCTCGGCAAGCACTTCGCGGGGGGCGCGCAGTCAGAGTTCCATCTGCCTCAGGCGCAACTGCGTCCCCGGGGCAAGAACGTTCTGGCATTCGCGGTCCGCAGCGGCGATTCGGGAGGTGGGCTGAGAGCGGCCACGGTTGAGCCGTATGACGACTTCGTGGCTCGCCGCACCCATGTCGAGATACGATACTGAGGGGATTCATGCATTCCCGAACGGCCAGCGGACCGTGGACCTGAGGAGGCCGCGCCACGCGTGGGCGTAGGTGCGGGCGACAGGTGACGCCCCTGAGCCTTGCTTGGCGACTCCTCGCCTTGACACGCCTTCGGGCGGTTGCCTATACTACCTATAGAGTCTCGGCTATTACCGGAGCATGGGTAATGCCCGCAGACTCTTCCGGACGAGGTTCGTGCGGGAGGAATGGTGCCATCCCTTGCGTCCTCCCGTAATGCACGAACCTCGGTAAAAGGGTACCGCAATCGGGCCCCGGTCTGCGTAACTCGGCACGAGCGGCCCGGCCGAGGTCGTTTCACGCATGTTCTCCGAGATCAGTAAGGACGTCAGCGCGGCGCTGAAGCGCGATCCGGCGGCGCGCAGCAAGATTGAGATTCTGCTCACCTACGCGGGGGTGCGCGCTATCCTCATGCATCGCGTGGCCCATTGGCTGTGGGGCCATGGGCTGCATCTCATAGCCCGGTTACTCTCCGAGGTCGCGCGGTTCGTGAACGGCATTGAGATCCACCCCGCGGCCAAGATCGGCGAGGGAGTCTTCATAGACCACGGCACCGGGGTCGTCATCGGGGAGACGGCGGAGGTCGGCAACCACGTGCTCATGTACCAGGGGGTCACCCTTGGGGGTACGGGGAAGACGCGGGGGAAGCGGCACCCGACTGTGGGCAGCAGCGTGACCATCGGCGCAGGCGCCAAGATTCTCGGCGCCATCACGATCGGCGATAACGTCGTCATCGGCGCCGGATCGGTAGTGCTCAAGCCCGTTCCGGCGAATGCGACCGCCGTCGGCGTGCCGGCGCGCGTGGTGGTGCAGAATGGCAAGCGCGTAGATGAGCCTTCCCTGGAGCACGGCAAGGTGCCGGATCCGTGCGACAAGTGCATGGAACTCATCAACTCGCATATGGATGCACTGAGCGACCGCATCCGCGCCCTCGAGCAAGAGATCGAGAGGCTGAAAGAAGCGCGCCGCCCGATGCCGGCGTCTCGAACCGAGCCGTAGGGGACACCGGCGGCGCGCGCCGGCGTATCGAACTCAGCGCGGGCGTCACGCGCTCCAATCCTGCCGGGAGACCCAATTGTCACTCGTCATTTACAGCACCCTCACGAGACATAAGGAGCCTTTCGTCCCACGCGAGCCGGGCCGAGTGCGCATGTACGTGTGCGGGCCTACAGTGTACGGCTATGTCCACGTCGGTAACGGTCGCATGGAGGTGAGCTTCGACGCCATCAGGAGATACCTCGAGTACGCGGGCTACGAGGTGACGATGGTGCGCAACATCACCGACGTCGACGACAAGATCATTAACGCGGCAAACGACGAGGGCGTCACGTCTGATGATATAGCTCGCCGCTACACCCAGGCCTATTTCGAGGACATGGCGGCCCTCGGGGTCCGCCGCGCCGACCACGAGCCCCGCGCCACCGAGTACATCGAACAGATGATCCGCCTGACGTCCACACTAACCGAGCGCGGCTACGCGTACCCGCTCGACGGCGATGTCTACTTCGAGGTACGCAAGTTCCAGGGCTACGGCGAGCTGTCGGGGCGCGACGTGGACGAGATGATGGCCGGAGCCCGCGTCGAGGTTGACGAGCGCAAACGCGATCCCCTTGACTTCGCTCTCTGGAAGTCATCAAAGCCTGGCGAACCGGCGTGGGACAGCCCCTGGGGGCCGGGCCGCCCGGGATGGCATATCGAGTGCTCGGCTATGTCAGGCACGCTGCTGGGCGAGGAGTTGGACATTCACGGCGGCGGGGCCGATCTGATCTTCCCACATCACGAGAACGAGCGGGCGCAGTCGGAGGCCGCCACCGGCCATGCGCCGTTCGTCCGCTACTGGATGCACGTCGGGTGGCTGACCGTAGAGCACAGGAAGATGTCGAAGTCGCTGGGCAACTTCTCGACCGTGCGCGACGTCTTGGCCCATTACCCCGCACAGGCGCTGCGGTTCCTGTTCCTCTCGACGCACTATCGGCAGCAGCTTGAGTTCACGGACGGGGCGCTGGACCAGGCTCGCAGCGCGCTGGAGCGCCTCCTCGTCGGCCGCGAGCACCTGGAGCGGATGATCTCACGCGCGGCGGCAGGCGAGGAGGGCGACGGCCCGCTTGAGGCACTCGACACAGCAACCGATGCCGCGCGCGAAAGCTTCAGCGCAGCCATGGACGACGACTTCAATACCCCCCGCGCTCTGGCCGCACTGTTCCAGTTGGTCGCCGAGGCGCATCGCCTGGCTGACGAGCGGTTCGTGCCGACCCGGGCGCAGCGCCCGTCCTTCGAGAAAGCCCTGTCAACCCTTCGCGAGCTTTCAGGCGTATTAGGATTGGCTCTGGAAGCCGGCCGCGCGCAAGATCAAGACCTGACGTCGAAGCTGACGCAGATCCTGGTCAACGTCCGTCAGCGCGCTCGCGAGACAGGTGACTATGCCCTGGCCGATTCGATCCGTGCTGAACTTGCGAAGCTGGGCATCACTCTGGAGGACCGCCCCGACGGCACCTCGTGGCGCCAGTCGTGATACGGGCGACGTGGCGTCAGAGAATCGCCGCACACCGAGGCGGCACCGGGTGCT
Organism: Armatimonadota bacterium; assembly: GCA_020354555.1. Classification (NCBI taxonomy): domain Bacteria; kingdom Bacillati; phylum Armatimonadota; species Armatimonadota bacterium. Next base: position 2,655,088 of record CP070648.1, read on the forward strand.
CATTCGACGCGCCCTGGCGCCGCTCTCTCTCCTAGGAACAGCACTGCGCCGCCGGCTGCGAGTGGTCGGAGTGGTGATCGCGGCCGCGGCGCTTCTCGTCGCGGGACTCGCAGTGGCGACGCGGGACCGCGGACGTGTCTACCCTCACGTGTCGGTCGCGGGGCACGACCTTGGGGGACTCGAGCGATCTGCGGCCCGAGACGCGCTCGCGAAAGCGCCGCTGCCGCGGGGCGATACGCCGCTGTCCGTGCGCATAGGCGCTTCCACGCACCGGTGTCGGCTTCGAGACACGGGCGCGGCATTCAGTACCGACCTGGCGGTGGAGCAAGCGTACGCCGTCGGCAGGACCGGTTCGGCATTGCAGCGGCTTCGCGAGCGAGCCCGATCGTACTGGCAGCGAACGGATGTCCCAGTGCCCGTTGTGGTTGACGACGAGGCCGCGCGGGCGTTCGTCAAGCGCTGCGCGCGGCGATTCAACCGCTCGCCGACCGACGCCAGCGTGGAAACCAACAGCGGGCAGGTTCGGGTCACACCAGGAGAACCCGGCCTGACAGTTGAGGCCGATGGCGGTCTTCAAGCAGTTGAGGAATGGGCGCGCGGGGGGTGCAAGCGCGACCTGCGACTGCCGGTGTGGTTCATGGGCCCCGCGATTACGGCAGACCGCCTGAAGGCGATCGATACCGTGCTCGCCTCGGTCAGGACGTCTGTCGCGGGCAGTTCGCGCGACCGCCGGCACAACGTGGCGCTCTCAGCAGCTGCGGTGGACGGGTGCATCCTCATGCCGGGGGCGAGTTTCTCGTACAACGAGGTCGTCGGGCCGCGCACGGAACAGACGGGCTACCGCACCGCCCCGGTGATCCGACGAGGCAAGCTCGTTCCGGGCACCGGGGGCGGGGCGTGCCAGCTCAGCTCGACGCTCTACCAGGCCGCGCTGCTGGCGGGGCTGGAGATCGTGGCCCGCAGCCACCATTCCCGCCCGGTTCCCTACACGCGCGCTGGGCTGGACGCCACGGTGGTCTACGGCGCCATAGACCTGAAGTTTCGGAATTGCCTGGAGCATCCGGTTGTGCTGCGAGCTGGTATCGAGGATCGCAGACTCAAGTGCGAGGTGCTGGGGCACGGGCCGCCGCCGGAGATGGAGTTCGTGCGACGGGTGCGCTGGCTGGAGCCGCCGCCGCCGCAGGTCATCGAGGATCCGATGCTGGCGGTGGGCGAGCGCGTGGTCGAAGTCGAGCCGAGGCGAGGGATAACCGTTCAGGTACTGCGACGCGCCGGAGGCGCCGAAGCTGCTGCCGCGGAGCCGATATCGACGGACTACTACGCCGCTGAGCGGGCCGTCATCCGCCAGGGCACCGGGACAGGCCCTTCGCCGCCCATGCCGGGGGCGACTGATGCCGAACGCCCCGAAAGCGGCCCGGAGGCCGGAGAGCCCGCTGGCGAGGGGCCGGGCGTGCACCTCGGCGAAAGCCCGGCGGAAGCCTCCGATTCCGACGCTGACCGGCCGGCCGTCCGAAAAAGAGAAAGCGACACACACGAGGTTGACTTCCTCAGGAAATTGCCCTATAATCAGTCCAACCCAGGCGGGGCCCGAAAGCCACGTGACATTCGCAGGGTCAATCCTTTATCGCGCGTCTTATCGCACCTTGAGAACTGATAGCGGGGCGACGCCGTTGGCGTCCGAACGTGGGGTAGTGAGAGCTGGCACGCGGGTTATGGGCAAACCCGGATCCGTGGAGGCTAATGAATGGGTGAAATCGTCACTCGCGACGGCGGCTGTCTGAGCTTCCAGAGCATGCTCGACGAGGAGGTTGTGCGGTACGCGAAAAACGGTAGCGAGAGAGCAACTGAACACCTGCTGTCCAAGTATCGGAACATCGTGGAAGGCAAAGCCAGGTCCTACTTTCTGGTAGGCGCTGACCACGACGACATCATCCAGGAAGGGATGATCGGCCTGTTCAAGGCCATACGGGACTTCCGCAACGACAAGCTTCTCCCGTTCCGGGCGTTTGCGGAGTTGTGCATAAGCCGCCAGATCTTCACCGCGATTAAGGCGGCGACGCGGCAGAAGCACATACCGCTCAACTCGTACGTCTCCCTACACGCCAACCTCTTCGAGTCCGATTCCGACCGCACACTCCTGGATACCTTGGCCGAGAGCGACACGAGCGATCCTGAGGATGTCGTCGTCACGCAGCAGTTCTCGGACGACCTGCGCCAGCGCATCAAGCGCGACCTGAGCGACTTGGAATCGGCGGTTCTCCGTAGCCACCTCGAGGGCAAGTCCTATCAGGAGATCGCGGCGGAACTGCAGCGGCGGGTCAAGTCGGTTGACAACGCTCTACAGCGGGCGAAGAGGAAGATAGGACGCGGCCTCAAGAAGATGATGGTGGCGACCTAGGCGTCACGCTGGAGGTTGTTGCGGCAGCTTCCAGCATGACGCCCGGTGTGCGCGGCTGGCCGGGACCCGCCTCCCGGTCAGTCGCGCTTTTTTCCGCCGGATCGGTGACCCGTGGGACGGGACCACGCCCCGATCGTGACCGGGCAACCGGCTCAGGACATGCGCCGAATCGCCTTGACAGCATCGGTTTCGATGTGATAGTCTAGCGCTGTCCGGGGACGCGAAAAGCCCCCGGACATCAGACTAAATAAGGGGGAGGGATTCCCGAGTGGCCAAAGGGGGCAGACTGTAAATCTGCTGGCGAATGCCTTCGGAGGTTCGAATCCTCCTCCCTCCACCACTCGCCGCAACCTAGGTTGCAGCCCGGGATCTCGCCCACGTAGCTCAGTCGGCAGAGCGTATCCTTGGTAAGGATAAGGTCCCCGGTTCGATCCCGGGCGTGGGCTCCAGTTCACGATTGCTTGTGGCGCATCACGGTCACAGGGGAGCGTAATCATGGGCAAGCGCAAATTCGAGAGGACGAAGCCGCACGTTAATATTGGGACGATCGGGCACGTCGATCACGGCAAGACGACGCTGACGAGCGCGATCACGTTATGTTTGAGCAAGCA
>CP070648.1:2658196-2668161 GCA_020354555.1 Armatimonadota bacterium
CGCGTCGGGATACAATTCCTTTGGGGCTGTGCCGAGCTGGATAAGAGCACGCGCGTGGCGCGGGTCGCGGTAGACGTCGAACGCGCGACGGAAGATGCCTGCGTTCCAGAGCTTCGCCTGCGGATTCGTCGTGCCGTTAATGTCGCCGATGCTTGGGACGTACTCCCCCGCGACGGTGATGTCAAGGTAGTAGTCCACCATCTTCTTGAGTTTGCCGTTGCCGAACGCGAAGAGGTCAATCCCGTGAGGCCGAAGCTTGTCGGCCTGCGAGTAGAAGCTGCGCATCCACATCCCGTTGTAGCCGGGGCTGCTCTCGCAGCCGGCACCGTCGCGCGTGACGCCGTTGGCGAGCATCGTCCCCATTTCGCCGCCGCCCCACATGATCCAGTCCAGAGCTTGCTCCGTCGTTATCCCCTGCGCGGCGTCGTGGTTATCGTGCACGGTGGCGCAGTGAAGCAGTGTCTCCTGGAAGACCATGTTGCCGCGGATGTTGCCGTCAAGGACGGCCTTCTCTCCCTCGTTGACCAGGCGCGCGAGGGCGTAGGCCTGCAAATCGGCGATGCCCCGTTCCCGGAGCCAAGCTGCCAGCGCGGGATCATCGTCGAGCACGAGCGCGGGCCATAGACTGTCCACCGCGGTAGCGAAGGTCTTGGCCGGGCCGTTCTCCCAGACGTAATCGAGAATCTTCCCGCCGTAGCCGGAGGGCCATTGACCATTGTGATAGGCCTGGGTGCGGTAGTCCATGTCGGGATAGACCTGAGCCAGGCGCGCGAGCATGACACAGGCCTTGTGCGCGACCTGCGGATCGCCGGTCAGCAAGTAGAGGTGGGCGAGATTCGAGATGCCGGGAATCACCTCCTGGCGCCACCGCCGCCAGAAGACATAGTGGCCGACGAACCAGAAGCGCTCGCCCTGGTCGTTGAGCCAACCGTAGCCGTCGTCAACGTAGGGCTGCGTGGTGTCGAGCTTTTCCTTGCGACCGGCTCTGTAGTACGCGGCGAAGTCGTTGGTTGGATACGTCTCGCCGCCGATGGGACAGGTGACCTTGAAGGGCAGCGCGGGGTCGAGCTTCCAGGGGTAATGCCCGCCGGCTTTGAAGACCTCTGCGCCGTGAACCGGACAGCCGACGCCGAAGCGAACGTTCAGGGCTCGCGGCAGGTCGGGCGGGGGCACGAACGCCCACAGCTCCTCGTCGCTCATGTTGAGCAGATACGCACACGCAGCGCGCAGGTTCTCTACCGTCCCGGCTGTGGCAGGATCGGCGCGCAGGGCTGCGACTTGTTCGTCGGTGTGCAGCGCGCGCCCGGACTTAGCGAGAGCAGCGGTTGAGAAGAACGGCAAGCCCGCCGACACCGCGAAGATCACGATGCTCGCTTTGGCCATCATCGGCTTCGGCTCCATTCCTCGGATTTCCTGAGCAACTCCCGCGCCTCGGCCTCGCTGCGGCAGCCGCTGACGCTGAGCATAAGGCCCCTTGGGGATAGCTCGCGGAGGATGGTCTCGACGTTGGCGATGTCGTCGTGCAGATGGAGAATCTTGCCCGCGCTCTGGATCTTCTTCAACATCGGCAGCCAGGCAACGGCGGACGGCTGCCCGGCTCCGGGTGTCCACTGGATGCCGTGGAGTTCAGCGATTGCCAGCAGGCGGTCGAGGTGGCGCGCCGCGCCCGGGCCGTCGAGGTGATATGTCACGTAATCGAGCCACGAGCACAGCGCCTCCAACTCGGGCGCGACGAACTCGTCGAAATGCGCGGGCGAGATCATGCAGCAGAAGTCGCACTGAATGTTGTAGGTGCGCCCTGGCGCCCACACGCCGAGCCAGCAGGAGGCCCCGTCGAGGCGCCGGTGGATGATGCGCTCCTGCTCCTCGTACCACCGGAACCACAGAGGAATGAGCTGCCCGCGAACGCGTTTGACTTCGCGCGCCGCGTCCACGAGATCGGTGAGGAGCGCCGGCGTGCCGCGCAGGCTGGCCTCGATGTCTATGACTCCCCCGATGTCGGTGTGGCCGACGAAGAAGTTGCCGTCGCTGGCTTCAACGGCAACTCGCACGAGATTGAGCGTCGCCTGCCACCACTTGTTGTCGGGGTCGAACCGGGGGGCGAGGTCCTTCCAGTGGCGAGCGGTCTGGTTGAACCACACGGTATCCGGCGCGAAGACGGGCTCGACGCCGAGGTAGGCGGCGGCGATGCCGGGGCCGAGATTGGGCCAGAAGATGGGCAGCGACTCGCCGCCGTAGAATGTCCGCCGCATGCCGTAGTCGGCGGCGGTGACTCGATAATCCGCATTCAGCCAGCGGTCCACGGGGTCGCTCGGAGGCTGCGGCTCCGGGCCGGACGCTCCCACGGGGCGATCCCTGGGAGCAGTGACGGCGATCGCGGCGCGGTCGAGGGCGTCGTTGGCCCACCAGGCCTCGAGATGGCGGCGGGCGCTTTCCCAGTCATCGTGGTATGCGAGATCCATGGGTTCCGTCTGCTATGAGGGATTTACTGCGACCAGGATTCGGCGGCGGGAGCGCCCGAACCTCCACGGCGCGCGAACCGCGTCTGGGCGCGGCGGATAGCAGCCGCCGCGCGCCTGGCGTCGTGCGGGCGATATTGACAAAACGGCATGTTGGGTCTAGCATATCCGCAGGTGCTCGGGAACTCCGGGTGCGGGATTGAGGCGCCCCCGGAGCATCGTTGTACTGCATTGCGGCACACCCCGGCAACCGTGGGTGACGAACGCTCCGAGAGGAGTCAGTACGGTGGACGCCCACGACTTTGTCTCGAGGCCGCCGGCGCCATCCAGCCTGGTCTTCGACCATAACCTGGATTCGGGGACTGTGCTGTGGCAGCGCCTGCACAATCGCTGGCGGGACCGACGCGACGTGCGGCTCATCGTCCACCTGAAGCGCGGCGCGACGTACGTCGGAAACCTCGTCTACTTCGACCCGACGATCCTCACCATCTCTGCGCGCGGCCGGCAATACGAATTCTGGATCCGCGACCTCGCGCACGTGCTCGCCGTTCCCGTCGGCACATCGCTGTCCGCTGCGGGCTGGGAGTAGCGGACCGCTGCGTCCCGTGCCCGCCGCCGCATGCGTGCACATGCCCGCCTGTTAGGTCTCCGGCGGAGCGTCAGGCTCGCCGGCCGCTGCGCGCCACGCGCGGCGTTCCACATTTCTGAGTTCAGGAAGGCACCGCCCGCTGCCACGTCGAAGCAAGTTGTGTCGGCGCGGTGCCGCACGTCCGCCGCTCCCAGGAGGTTACCGATGAATCGCCCCGCGTGGCTCGTTGTGCTGCTGATCTGTCTCGTCCTCGCGTCCGTTCCGGCTTCCGCCGGCTTATTGGAATACGTCGCGGCCCCCGACCCCGCGTACGGCTGGTCGTATCTGGGTGATTACCGGTATGACGCCTTTACCGCGACGGTTGTGTATCTCGGCTTGACTTCCCAGGTATGGCACGAGATTCCATGGACGCACATCATGGCGCTGATCGTGCCGGACAATCTGGATTACCCGGATCACGCGCTGCTCTTCATCGGCGGCGGGAGTACGGGGAATTCCCCCGGCGAGGATGAGCTGTACATCGGCGCCCATCTGGCCAACGCGATCGGCGCCCCGGTAGCAGTGCTGCCGGCGGTGCCCAATCAGCCCCTGTTCGGGGGGCTCAACGAGGATGCGCTTATCGCGTACACGTTCCTGCGTTACCTGGACACCGAAGACGACACCTGGCCGCTGCTGCTGCCGATGACGAAGAGCGCGGTCAAGGCCATGGATGCCGTGGCGGAATACGCGTCCCAGGCGTGGGGCCGGGATATTGACAACTGGGTCGTGACGGGCGGGTCGAAGCGAGGTTGGACCACGTGGCTGACAGGCGCGGCCGACCCGGTGCGCGTTAAGGGCATCGCCCCGCTGGTGATTGACACGCTGAACATCCCGGTTCAGCTGCAGCACCAACTGGATACGTGGGGCGACTACAGCGAGATGATCGACGACTATGTGGATACAGGACTGGTCGACACGCTGGGAGACGAGGGGGCGCCGCTGGTCGCCATGGTGGATCCGTATGCCTATCGCGACCGGATCACCATGCCCAAACTCATCGTCAACGGCAGCAACGATCCGTACTGGGTCATAGACGCGCTGAATATCTACTGGGACGACCTGGTCGGGCCGAAGTATGTGCTCTACGACCCTAATTCGGGACATGGACTGGATGACGTGGATCGGGTGCTGAACACCCTGAGCGGTTTCTTCCATCATGTGGCTGGGGGCAAGGCATTCCCCGCGCTGTGGTGGCGGCATGGGGATTTCAAGATGACCTTGCTGCTCGACGTTAAAGCGGAACCCATGCCGGAGGCGGCGCGAATATGGGTGGCTCATTCCGCGGACATGGACTTCCGCGACGAGACCTGGGTGGCGACCCCCATGACCGCGGACAAGCAAGGCTTCTCGGGTGCGGTCGCGAAGTCGACGACGGAGAACATCGCCCTCTTTGGCGAGGCCGATTTCAATATCGCAGGCCGAAGCTTCACCCTGTCGACGCCGGTGCGCGTCGTGCCGGCGGCGACCGGCTTTCCGCCGGGGTGGTCGTCCGGAACCGGCAATGCGACGAAGTCGAATCGCTCTGACAATCGCTTCAGCTCGGCGGCCGGCCGGCTTCGTGCGGGCGCAGCCAAGCTGACGATCACGCCGGACAATTCGAACCCGCAGTACCTCGCGGGCTACGACGACAACCGCTTGATGGAGGGCGTGCACGATGACATCTGGGCGCGCGCGCTCTACCTCACTGACGGCAACGAGGAACTTGTCCTTGTCAGCCTTGACCTGATCGGGCCGATGAGGAGCGACCTGGACGAGATCGTCGCAGCGGTCGCGCCGGAGGTCGGTCCAAACGTCATTATCACCAGCACGCACACGCATTCCGGACCCGACGTCATCGGCCTGTGGGGGCCGTCATGGGACGTGCCCGGCTGGGACGAGGGATACCTCCAGTACGTGAAGGATCGCGTCGCGCAAGTCATCGTCGAGGCGAAGAGGAACCGCCAGCCGGCGCGCGTGCTGTTCGGTTCCGCGATGACCACACCCGAGGACCGCATTGCCTTCAATGCCAATGAGCGCTGGTTTCAGGCGGACGATCCGCCGTGGGCACCCGGGCGCGGGCGCGGGCCGCAGGACTACGAGGTCTCGGTGATGCGGGTGGAGGCGCGCAACGGAAGCACGATCGCGACGACGTTCAACTTCGCGTGCCACCCCGAGGTAGCCGGGGACGCGCCCGACCCGCTGGTCAGGATGTACCTGTCCTCCGATATGGCGCATTATGCCTATGACGAGGTCGAGTCCACAGCCGGCGGGATCGCGATCTGGCTCCAGGGCGCTCTCGGCGCGATGGTGACGTCGGACGAAGAGGAGGAAACGTGGGCGGAGTGCGAGCGCATCGGCCGGGCGCTGGGGCAGCGGGTGCTGGAGGGCGCGGCGGCAGGGGAACTGGAGGCCAATCCGTACATCGCTGCAGCCAGCCGGACGCTTGATGTGCCGCTGTACAATGACACCTTCTACTTCGGGATGCTGTGGGGCATCCTGCGCAACGGGCCTGGGCGGCTCGTGCCCAACGGGAGCAGCCCGTTTGGCGTGGCAATCACCACCAAGGTGAGCGTTGCACAGATAGGCAGTTTGCAGATTGCAACGACGCCCGGGGAGTCGTATCCGAAGATCGGCCTGAACATCAAGCAGAACATTCTGACTGCGCCGCACAAGATGGTGCTGGGGGTGAGCCAGGACGAGCTGGGCTACATCCTCTATCCCTACGATTACGGGACGGCTGAGTACGGCTACGAAACGAGCATGAGCGCGGGGCCGACGATTGGCCTCGATGTCGAGGGTGCGCTCGCCGAGGCCTTGGCGGATTTGCCGCAGTAGGTCGCACGCAAGGACGCTGAGAACGCAACGAGGGGAGGGCTCGAGCCCTCCCCTGTTCTTTTCGCAACCACCGGTGCCGCGCGAGCCGGAGACCGACCGCCGCGCGATGTCCCACTCGATGGCGGGGTCATGTCTCGGGCGCCGGCTCTTCCCAGTAGAGGATGCGACCGCATGACTCGCAGAAGACGGTGCGCTCGCCGCGCTTGAGTTGGCGCATGGTGTCCAGCGAGATGGCGATGCGGCATCCCGGACAGACCTCCGATGTCAGCTTGACGAGGGCCAGGTTGTTGCGCCTAGTGCGCAGTTCGTCGTAGCGCCGCAGGAGATCGGCAGGCACGGCCGCAACCACCGAGGCTCGTCGCGCCTCCAGCCCAGAGATCTCCTCGGCGATGCGCGCGCTCTCGCTGTCGTAGTGCGACTCAACCTGCGCCAGGTCACGCTCCTGCTCGGCGAGCGCGGCCTCCTGCTCGGAGAGGGCGGCGCGCCGCTGTTCCGTCTGCTCCATCAACTCGAGCCCTTTATCTTCCGCCTTGTCGACCTGCCCGCCGAGCATCTCGACCTCGCGCTGCATGTCCTCGAGTTCCTTCGGATTGCGCACGCGGCCGCTGTACATCTTGTCCTCGAAATCCTTCTTCTTGGCCTCGCGCGTCTTGATCTGAAGCTCGGTGTCGCGCAGCTCCGCTTCCATGGCACGCAGTTCCTCGTGCGCGGTTTGCACCTGCGTCCGCACCGCCTCGACCTGCGTCCGCAGTTCCGCGCCGGAGTCAAGGGCTTCCCGCTCGCGCTCCAGTTCGTGAATGCGCGTGTCAATCTGCTGCACTTCGTAGAGCGTCGCCAGATCGTTGGACAAGATATCGCTCCTCGGCCCTTACGCCTTTGGTTTCTCTCGACGGCGCGCGCGGGCGCGCCGCGCGCTGAAGGGATCGGCCTCCGTCCGGCTCGCCACCGCCTCAATGCGCCCGCCGAGGTCATCGGTCAGCCAGCGGCACATCAACCCCACGGCGGGCCGCTCGGTCGCGAAGTGCCCCGCCTCGATGATGCTTAGCCCCTCCGCGCGCGCATGCAGCGCATCGCTGTGGCGTATCTCGCCGAGCAAGAGCACGTCGGCCCCGGCGGCCACGGCATCGCCGACGAGGTGTCCCCCGCTGCCACTTCCCACCGCCACCGCGCGCACCCGACGCCGTCCCTCGCCGCCTACCCTCACCGTCGCAGCCCGCAGCGCCCGTTTGACCCGCGCGGCGAGCCCGCCGAGGGTAATCGCGCGCCGCAGATCGCCCAGCGCACCGCGCGCGGAATTCGGCCACGTGTTCGCGAGCGGGTAGACGTCGCAGGCCGCTTCTTCGTAGGGGTGTGCCTTCTGCATCGCGCGCACCGCTCGACCCAGAGCCGAGCGCGGCACGAGCATCTCCAGCCGAGCCTCGTCGGCATGTTCGAGTTGCCCTACGATCCCGGCATAGGGCACCGCGCCCGGCAGCGGCCGGTACGTCCCCTCCCCCTCCGCCGCGAAGCTGCAGTGGTCGTAGCGGCCAATGCGCCCGCCGCCCGCGCCCGCAATCGCCGCGCGCACCGGCTCGACATGGCTGGCCGGGACGAACACCGTCAGTTTCACAAAGGCCGACGCACCTGCGGGCGACAGCGGTCGGATCTCCGTCAGGCCCACGAGACGCGCCAGTTCGACACACAGCCCCTCAGGCGCGTAGTCGAGGTTAGTGTGCATCGCGCAGATGTTGAGACCGACCCGCGCCGCTCGATAGGCTACGGCTGACCGGGCGTCGTCCGCGCGCACATGCCCCAGAGCTTCGATGAAGGGAGGGTGGTGCGCGGCTACGAGCTGAGCGCGAGCCGCGCGCGCCTCAGCCAGCACCTCTTCAGTTGCGTCCACGCAGACCAGCGCTCGCCGCACGCGTGCCTGTGGATCCCCGACGACGAGCCCGACGTTATCCCACGGTTCCGCCAGCTCGCGCGGCGCGCGCGCGAAGAGCGCCTCGACTACCTCGCCGACTGTTGCCGCCATGGTTCACTTCTTCGTTATCTGGTCTATGAGCACCGCGAGCAGGATCACCCCGCCTTTGACCACGGGCTGCCAGTACGATTCGATATTGAGGAGGTTGAGCCCGTTGTTGAGAACGCCAATGATGAGAGCGCCGACGAGCGTGCCCAGTATCGTGCCCTTGCCGCCGAAAAGGCTCGTGCCGCCGACGACGACGGCGGCGATCGCGTCCAGTTCCTGGCCGATGCCGCTCTTGGGGTCGCCGCTGGCCAGGCGCGCGGCGAGGATCATGCCGGAGAGGCCGGAGAGCAGGCCGGAGATGGTGTACACTGCGAGCTTCACGCGCGACACGTTGATGCCGGACAGCCAGGCTGCCTCCTCATTGCCGCCGACTGCGTAGACATAGCGGCCGAAAGTGGTTCGGGTGAGGACGAGATGTCCGGCGACCACCGCGATGAGCATGAATGCGATCGGCACCGGGATGCCGCCGAGGTCGCCTTCGCCGAGAAACTTGAATGATCCGGGCAGGTTGAAAACCGGCCGGCCGCGGGTGACCAGAAAGGCGAGGCCGCCGTCGCGCCCCGCGATGAACCACATCGCGAGGGTGGCGATGAACGGCGGCAGGTTGAACCGAGTGATGGCGACGCCGTTGACGACCCCGACGACACCGCCGGTCGCGATGCCGGCCGCGATGCCCAGAACGAGCGCCCATCCCGGCGCAAGTGCGGGATTGACGAGCACGAGGCAGCCGACGACGCCCGACAGGGCAATGATGCCGCCGACGGAAAGGTCAATCCCCGCGGTGAGGATGACGAACGTCATGCCGACGGCGACGATAGTGCGAAAGGAACTCTGGCGAACGATGTTGACCAGGTTGCTCGTCTTGAAGAAGTTGGGGGCAGCGAGGGCGAGGGCGAGGCAGATGCCGATGAAGACGAAGTAGATCAGGTAATCGCGCAGGCGTCCCAGCACGGGCAGCCGCTCCGCCGGCGTCGGAGGACTTGCCGGGGCGCCCATGTTCAGTCGCCCCCGGTCGCGTAGAACATGATGCGCTCCTGGGTTGCCTCGGCGCGCGGGATCTCCGCCGCCATCCGACCCTCGTGCATAACGAGGATGCGATCGGCCATGCCGATGGCCTCGGGCAGTTCCGACGTGATCATGAGCATGCCGACCCCGCTCGCGGCAAGCGACCCCATGAGCTGGTAAATCTCCGCCTTGGCGCCGACGTCGATACCGCGCGTCGGCTCGTCGAACAGCAGCACCCGGCTTTCCGTCAGCAGCCACTTAGCGAGCACGACCTTCTGCTGGTTGCCGCCACTCAGGTTGCGCGCGAGCTGCTCTGTGCTCGGCGTGCGGATGCGCAGGTTGTCGACGAAGCTGCGGGCGGCGGCGCGTTCCTGGCCGCGGCGCACGAAGCCGTAGTAGGAGAGCAGGTCGAGGTGGGCGAGCGTTACGTTCTCGCGCACCGTGAGCCCGAGAACCAGTCCCTGCTCCTTGCGATCCTCGGTGACGAAGCCGATGCCGTGGCGGATCGCCTGGCGCGGGTTGCGAATCCGCACCTCCTTGCCGTCCACGCAGACGCGACCTGCCGACTTCGGCTCGGCGCCGAAGATCAGCCGGGCGACTTCGGTGCGCCCCGCGCCGACCAGCCCCGTGAGACACACGATCTCCCCCGCCCGCACGACGAAGCTGACATCATGCACGATGCCCCCGCTGAGACCCTCGACGCGCAGGATCTCCTGTCCGATCTCCACTTCGCGCTTGGGGATCTGCGCGGTGAGCTGGCGCCCGACCATCATGCGGATGATGTCGTCCTTGGTCACGTCGCTCACGAGGTGAGTGCCGACGAGCTCGCCGTCGCGGAGCACCGTCACGCGGTCGGCGATCTCGAAGATCTCCTCCAGCCGGTGGGAGATGTAGATGATGCTCACGCCGTCCGCGCGCCGCGCGCGGATCAACTCGAAGAGGCGCACGAGTTCGTGCTCGGTCAGGGTCGCGGAGGGCTCGTCCATGACGATGAGCTTGGCGCGCGCCGAGATGGCTTTCGCGATCTCCACCATCTGCTGCTGCGCCA
>CP070648.1:2668261-2671175 GCA_020354555.1 Armatimonadota bacterium
CGAGACACCCCCCTCGCGAGCGTCGCCGTCGGCAGCCCGATGATTGGCATCCACCCGCCTGCGGCCACGGTCGCTCCGTTCGGCGCATCGCAGGCGAGCCCGCGGCGCGACGGCGACCGGCTGTGGGGCCTCGGTGCATGTGACGCAAAGGGCTCGCTCGCCGCGATGATGGCCGCGCTGCGGGCGGCGCACGACAGTGGTGTTCCGGGCCGCCTCGACCTGCTGCTAACGCTCGAAGAGGAGGCCGCCGGGCGCGGCGCGCGCAGCGCGCTTGACGCGGGGTACAGATGCGACCACGTTATCGTCGGCGAGCCGACGGACCTGCACGTGCTCACGGCCCACGCCGGGCTGGTGTTCTTCGAACTCGAGGCCCGCGGTCAAGCGGCTCACGGAGCGACGCCGGAACGCGGCGACAATGCGATCGAGAAGACGATCGCGCTGATCACCGAGATGAGAGCGCGCGTGACGTCCTGGCCGGCGCACGAGGTCCTTGGGGCGCCCTCGTTCAATCTGGGCGCGCTGTGCGGAGGCGACCGGGCCAATCGCGTGCCTGACCGCTGCACGGCGGCGGTGGATGTTCGCGTAGTGCCGCCGGCGACGGCGGATGAAGTCGTTGACCGGGTCGAGGGCCTGCTGTGCGAGCCGCAGTGGCAGGGGATCACGGCGCGCACTACCAAGTACGGCGGGCCGCTGGACACGGACCGCGAGGCCGCATCGGTGCGCGCGCTGCTGGCCGCCGCACGGGAAACCGGGCGTGATGCAGGCGTCGTATCGTGGCGCGCGTGGACCGAGGCGGAGCGCTTTCAAGCGCAGCTCGGGATCGATGCGGTGGTGTTCGGGCCGGGCAGCCTCGCGCAGGCGCATACTGACCGGGAGTACGTCGAACTGGAGCAGGTGCGAGCGGCCGCGCGGATCTACTTCGAGGCGGCACGGGTGCTGTCGAGCGGGTAGCGGAGGTCTACCTCATACCAAGGAGCGGGACGCGTGGGATTTTTTCCGGGCGCGCCGAGTCGCAGGGCCGCAAGCGAGAGAACGTTGGAGACGCCGAGGTGAACACGATGCGAACCAATCACAATGCGAAGACGCCGAGCGATGTCGGCCCGGAGCGCGTGATTGCTCTCGACATCGGCGGCACGAAACTGGCGGCAGGCATCGTCGCGCGTTCCGGGGAGGTGCTCGCCAGCCGGCGGTTGGAGACTGACCGCAGCGCGCAGCCGCCCGCGATCATGGATACGCTGGAGTCCATGGGGCGCGGGCTGTTGGATGACACCGACGGACCGGCAGACGCCATCGGCATCAGCTACGGCGGGCCGGTGGACTATCATTCCGGCGTCACCGTCACCTGTCATCACCTCGATGGCTGGGAAGGGATCCACCTGCGCGACGAGATGGAAAGCCGCCTCGCCGCGCCGGCGTTCATGGACAACGATGCCAACGCGGCGGCTCTCGCCGAGGCCATGTTCGGCGCGGGCAAAGGGCATGACTACTTGCTCTACCTGACGGTGAGCAGCGGCATCGGCGGGGGCATCATCGCGGGCGGCCGCGTCTATCGCGGGGCGACCGGCATGGCGGGCGAAATCGGCCACACGACGGTGCTGCCCGACGGGCCGCAGTGCACGTGCGGCCGCCGCGGATGCCTGGAGGCGCTCGCCTCGGGATGGTCCATCGCGCGCCGCGCCCGCGAGGCGATAGCCGCCGGTGAGACCGACTCCCGGCTGGCGGCGATGGCCGACGAGGAGCCGCTCACCGCGCAAGCCGTTGCCGCTGCGGCGGTTGCCGGGGACGCGCTCGCCCTGCGCATCATCAACGAGACGGCCGAGTTTCTTGCCCTTGGCATCGGCGCGGCGGTGAACTTGCTCAACCCAACGCTGGTCGTCATCGGCGGCGGCGTGAGTAAGTCCGGCGCCGTGCTCTTCGACCCCCTGCGCGTGCGACTGCGCAACTACGTCCTCGATGCCAACTACGAAGCGATGAGCGTCGTCCCAGCGGCTTTGGGCGACGACGTGGGGCTGCTCGGCGGGGCGGCGCTGGCGTGGGAGGCCTAGAAACGGGCCGCTGGTAGAGTCGCGATGCAGGTGGGCGAAGCATCGGCGGGGTATATTCGTCAATGGCTGTCGTCGTGGAGGTGGAATAATGCCGGACGTCCCGATGTGCGAGCACCGCCGTGTCGAATTGGGTAGGCTCTATTGTGATCTCGCCACGCGCAGGGGCGAGCGCGCGACCAACGAGACGTTCAACCGCACGTGTGAGATGTGCAGGGTGGTTTCGGTCCGTGCGGCTCATCCATGCGCCCATCTCGACGTCGGCGTAGACCTCACCGAGCATCGCGAGCGCTCGACGCTTGACGCCTATCACCTCGCCTGCCGCGTCACCCGGCTTGACGTCGGGGATGCAGAGGCCTGCACTCCCGAATGCCAGTACTTCGAGCCGATTGCGGAAGACAAGCGCGAGGAATACGAGGCAGCGGCGGCACAGCGCGAGCGAGCGGCCCAAGCGGAGGCGGCACAACGCACAGGTCGTCGGGCGGACCTGTAACCGCCGCCGAGGCGGTTCTTCTTGTTTGGCGGCGCTCGCCTGCGGTTCAGTCCGTCCCCCGGTCCCGGTGGGCCGTGCAGCTTACTGCCTACTGCATGTAGCCGAAGCCCTTGAGAGTTTTCCTCACCTCCTCGGGCAGTTCCGTCGGCGCCCGTTCCCCCCGCCGCAGAGCCTGGCCCTCGGCACGGAGAGACCCTAGCGTGCCTTTCGGTTCGGCGACCAGTTCGCGTTCCTCAGGGACGCCTTTGCCGAGCAGGTTGCGCTCCTCCTTGGGGTCATCCCCGAGATCGAAGAAGTACCGAGGGACGTCGTTCTCCATGATCAGCTTGAAGCGCCCCCGGCGCAAGGCGGTCATGTGGATCCAGTGGTCGTGCTCCCA
>CP070648.1:2671275-2681995 GCA_020354555.1 Armatimonadota bacterium
AACACGGCATCAACGTCGCTCGCGCGCAGGCCGCTTCTCCGATCAAGCTCCGACGCCATGCGATCGGCGTCCTCACCCGACGGGTCAACCAGTAGGCGGAACCCCTCACCGGTTATCAGGGTAGTCGTGCACACCCCGGCGCGGACTGGCTGCTCCTCGCTCTCCCCCCAGAAGCGGTTGCGCGAGACATTGCCGATGGTGATGACGTCGAACCGTTGAATCACGTCGCCGTCCTCCCTCCCCCTACCCCCCCGGTAGTGGCTCCGGCCGCGGCCGGAGCACGACCTTGCCATCTAAGAGCCGCCGACGCAGCGCCTCGGCATCTACCTCGCGCGGGGTGTGACCCGCCGCGGTCGCCATTGCCGCCGCCGTGCCTGCGGCCTCGCCGCAAATCAGGCAGCAGACCGTATTCCGCGTGCTGTTGTGCGCCACCAGATCCACCGTCATCATGCGGCCCGCGATCAGCAGGTTGTCCACGCCAAGCGGGATCAGCGCGCGATAAGGTATCCCGTACGCGCCCGCCTCGCGCACGGCATACTCGCTGTTGTCTATGAATCCGAAACAGCCAACTTGATCGTCGAATTGAGCGCCCTGCGTGCAGTCCTGCTGCGTCAACTCATACTCGCAGCGAACGGCGCGCGCGCGGCGCTGCCCGACCGACGGCGCCGGTCCGGCGGCGTAGCACTCCCCGCATCCCGCGGCATGCTTGCGGAACAGTTCCACGACCTCGAACATCTGCCCGCGCAGCGTCGTTTCCGCGGAGGTCAAGGCGTCAACATCGAGGCCGTCGTTGGGCCCGTAGTTGATGCAGTTGCAGTAGGTTAGCTCGCGCGGACGCACGGAAGACGACAGGAAGTAGTGCGGCACGGGCGCGCCGGTCTCTTCGCCGAGTTTCCTCATGTCAATGCCGAGCCGCACGAGGTCGGGGGCGTTCGCTCCCGGCTTGACCGCATGCGCGAGCTGCGTGACGAGGCCGCGCGAATCGAGATCCCGTTCAATTTCCGCTAGATCCACGTTGCACAGCCGAAACGTGAACCCGGCTGAATAGGCGCCGCGCTCACCGGCCTTGAAGTGGACGAATTCCGCGCCGGCATACGCCGCCAGATCGCCGTCACCGGTACAGTCAACACACTGCTTGGCGCGGATCAAGCTGCGCCCCGCCTTGTTCCACACGACGACGCCGTCTATATGCCCGGCGCTCGCGTGGACTTCGTCCATCACGGTATGCAGCAGCAGCCTCACGCCCGCTTCGAGACACATGCGCGCCGCAGCCAGCTTGAACGCCTCCGGCTCCACGGGCGTGAGCATGCTGACGAAGTCGCCGCCGCGCTCCATGCGCACGTGCCCCACGCCGCCGCCGAGGTGCTGAACGCTGTCCACGAGTTCCTGCGCTACGCCTCCGACGACGCGCATACGCTCCGCGCCTGGATGGCCGTCGAAGACATTGAAGAACGTGTGCAACCCGGTGGCGCCGGTGATGCCCATGCCGCCGAGCCAGCCGGCTTTCTCGACCAGAACCGTGCTTGCGCCGCTGCGCGCGGCCGCTATCGCTGCCGCGATGCCGGCCATCCCGCCGCCGGCCACCACGACGTCGCACGGATCGTAACGGCTCTCGTCAATGGTAGGGAGTTGCATCTTGCTTCCCTTTCCGGTTCTGTATCGCCCGTGGCCGCACGGGACTGTCCGCCGCGGCCTGGCGCAACCGCTCGCCGTGAGCGCGACGCCGCTACGAATCATCCCAGCGCCACAGGCGGTGGAGGTAGCCGTCGCGGCCGCGGCCCGAGAAGTCCGGCACGGGGCCGGGGGACTTCGTTTCATGCAAATCGCCGGGCTGCCAGCGTCCAACGGCGCCGTCGTCTGGAGCAGACGATGATTCCTCCAGCGACAGGGCACGGTCGTACACAGCGATCTCTTCGATAGTCCCGGTGAACACGTCGCCACCGTGCCCGCGTCCGGCGATGCGGAAAGGCACGACTCGAGTCGGCACGTCCGGGGGAGCCGGGCCCTCTGCCGTAAGCCTTCCGTCAACGACGACGCTCAGGCGTTCGTCCCCGATCACGCAGGCCAGGGTGTGCTCACTCCCCGGGGTGATGATAGCTTCCGTCGCGACGTTCCGTTCCGTCTCGCCCTCATACACGCCCCAGACGATTCGCCCTTGTCGCAGATAGCAGAAGTACTCGAACGGCGTGCCCTTGGCAAAGAGGAACTGCTTGGTGTCAACGTCATCCGCGAAGCGCGCGCGGGTGAGGATAGTCATCGTGCCCGCCGGGTCGAGGTCGGAATGATGCGGGATTTCGACAAAGGCCGACGCGACGGAGAGTCGCTCCGGCACGATGGCGATGGGTTGGAACGTGACGGTGACGCCCATGTTCGAGACATCGCGAATGACGGCCGCCCGCAGGGATATCGTCACGCCGCCTTCGCCTTGGAACCGCGCCGCCTGGAGCGCGATCTCCTCGGGAGTCTCGTCGCCCTCGACGTCGTCCTGCCAGATTACCTGGTCGTCCACCAGAACCTGCTTCACGATGTGGCCGGGCCACGCGTGAGGCGGCGTGCCGCTTTGGGGGTAGCTATCGCTGACGGAGAACACGATCTGGTAGGTGTCCAAGCGCGGCAAGACGACGCGGAGGCACGCCCCAGCGGCGGCCGGAGCGGGCTGAGGCGTTCGGCCGGGCAGTGAGAACACCAGTGCAGTCTCGGCCGTCTCCGCGTTCCACGCGCCGTCGGCAGACATCTGCCAGTCCGCCGGGGCGGAGACATCCCGCAATGCGGCGGACTTGATTTGCTCGACACGTCGTGCCTCTTCGGCCAGCGCCCGCGCGCGGTCTTCCACCGCACCCAGCGCGCGCTCATACCGGTCAAACGTGTTGACGACAAAGCCCTGCGCGACGTCCGCGTACTCCGCATGGCCGCTGCCGGCCCAGAACGTATCGTAGTGCGCGCGGGCATCCGAAATCGCCCGCCGCGCGTCGGCGACGGCCTGTTCGATGCGCGCCACCGGGTGGGCGCGGGCCGGTTCGACGACGGTAAAGGCGACGAAGCACTCGTCGTTGGCTTGCTGCAAAGCGCGGGCGGCCTCGGGTCCCATGAGACGAGCCAGCACCGACTGCTCGGCGGCCTCTTGCCCGAACGCCGACGGCCGCCACGCGTACAAGCCCCACATGGCGTGCGCGTATTCGGCGTGGTTCACCGTGTCGCCGCCGCCGCAGCACATCCAGAACACATCAGCATAACGGTGCATGTCAGCGAACGTCCCGGCGACCTTGCGGTTGGGCAAGCCGAACCCGTTCCGCCACTCCCATGTCAGACCGTGCCAACCGAACATGAGGGGATAGTACATCGCATCCGCCGCGCCGTAATGCGCCTTGCCGCGGTGGAAATACGAGATGGAGCGCGGGCCGTTGTACCACCACAGGTACTGCAGCCCTGTCTCGCTGCGGAAGCGCTCGATCTGCGCCGGATCGTAGAACGTCATGAAGAAGGGAATCCGACGCAGCAACTCGTCGCGGGCGAAGGCGAGGAAGTAGTCGCGGTGAGTACCGTCATACCGCGAATAGTGAGTGGGGCAGAAGTAGATGTCCCCCGGCGCTATCCCCCGTTCCACGGCGCGGTTCGCGATCTGACGCAGCAGAAACGCCTGTTCACCAGCAAGGCCGCCGAAGCGCTCGCGGCATCGGTCGCAATGCCCGGATAGGTACCGGGGGGCGATATCGTCGGCGAGGTACGCAATGCCGTCGCACCCCGCGTCGAGGAAACGATCATAGACGCTGAGCACTCGCGCGACCTGCGCGGGGTCCGAGGCGCAGATATATGACGATTCGCGCCACGAGCCGACGTAGCGGACCCCGCCGAAGAAGCGCATGCCCCTGCGGTGGGCCTCGCGCACGAGGTCCGCGAAGCCATCGGGCAGCCGCACGTGCCCCGCCAACTCGTAATACACCAGGTTAATGCGATGCTCCGCGAGCCAATCCAGGTAGTAGGTGTACGTGTCGCGAGTCGCAATGCCGCCGACGCCGGTTTCCTCCGCTTCTCTCCCCCACCCCAAGCCGAGGCGCTGCGGGATGACGTAGATCGCCCGCACCGGTACGGCGGGGCTATCGTCAATGTCCACGCAGCGGATGCTGACGGCGCCTCCCTCGTGCCGCATGAGTTGAGGAAGCGACAGCGCGCCGTACAGTAGGCCGGAGGCGTCGCTGCCGGCCACCGCTGCCTCGACGCCGCCGCTGCCGGATCGGACGCGGATGCGGTATCCCTCAGGCCCCGGGGCGGAGGGCGTCACGGCGGCGCCCAACTCGGACGCGCGCGATGCAATACGCTCGTTCGCCTGAGGCGTGCAGAGCCAGACCGTGAATTGGGCGGAGCGCTGCACTCGATGCGTCACGCGGGCATCCAATCCGAAGCGCGCTTTCAGCAGCGTCGCCAGGCGTGCGGCGGCGTAGTGCTCAACCTCACCGGCTGTGTCGGAGAGGACTACCGAGACAGGACCCGTAACGGGAAAGCTCCGCCCGCGGTCAACCGATTTCCGCGGGCGCGGCAGTACGCTCGCGCCGGCCGCCGCGGCGAGAGACAGCACGCATGCCAGTGACACCAGGATACAGAGCCGCTCCAGCATTTCGGTCGCTCCGGATCGGCGAGCGCGACACATTCCCGCATGTCAAGCGCCCGCTCCAGGCCCGACGCCTTCACTCCTCGCCGGGCGGGAGCAGCGGGCGCACCGTCTGCTTCATCTGGCTCACGAGGATCGGTCCGAGCATTGGCCCATAGAAGGAAGTCCCGCTCTCATAGGCCCCAAGATCGTACTGCTCGAATGACAGGATGTAGCCGATCGCGCTGTTGGCGAGGCCGATAATCATCGGGTACTTGGCCCCCAGGGAAGCCGCATCTCGCTTCATCTGAAGCCCGAGTTCCGTAATCGCCTCACCCGGCACCGCCATCAGGACCGCATCACCTATGCGCACGGCCTGGAGACGCACCTTGTCCGGAAAGAGCTGCGCCATGATTCCCTCGAGCACCTCGGGGTCGACCTCGGTAAGCTGGTATTCCTGGCCGGTGCTCGCCATGAACGCCGGCGACAGGCGCCGCTTCGGGAGATCCCACATCATGCTGCTGATCCGGATATCGGCCTCAGTGGACCAGTCGGCCTGCTCGGCGAGATCCCAGGCCTGTTCCGCGAGCGCCTTGCCATAGGCGTCAACGCGTTCCCAGCCGGAGCCGAAGTCGCCGGCGGTAGTCTGATCGCCCTCCGCGCCGTTGAAGAACAGGGCCAGCTCGCGGCGTGGCAGGCGGCGTTCCAGTTCACGGCTCATGGCGCCGGGCCACTCGCCGGAGATGAGGAAGCTGTCGGCGCCCATCATCGTCGGGTGCGCCGTAAAGTTCACCACTATCGCGAGCGTAGCTCCCCCTCCGGGGCCGCCGCCTGCGAAGGTGACCTTCATGACCGTCATCGTGGGGTCAACGAGCCCGCCGCCGGTGGCGCGGCGATTGCGGTTGAACCCATCCAGAGCGGCTGAGGCGAAGCCGATTCCGGCCACCATGTCTTGCTTGTCGGCCATGCGGATTGATTCCGCGATGCGCTCCGTCGTCCAGTCGAAGAACTTGGGATGGAAGTTGCCGAAACCCAGCGGCCAGGCATCGCCTCCGGGATGCAGGCACTCGGGAGCGGAGTGGCTGTGCGTGGCTGCAAGCATCACGTTGTCAGCGGTGAAGCCGAGATCAGCCACCTTCGCCACAACGGCATCCTTCATGCCGGGCGAGATGCCGCTGAGGTCCGTGGACACGAAAGCGACCTTCGTGTCTCCGTCAGACAGAACGAGGGCGCGAGAGAAGATCTCGTCGCGCACGCCTTCGGCCGGCTTGCCGAGGCGCTCCCCGAACCCGGCGAGCGAAATAGTCGGAAACTCCGCGAGCGACGGCGTGATGCTGACCCTTGCGACGCCCGCCGACAAGCTTGCCGCAGCCGGCGTCATCTGCGACAGCAGTGCCACGCCCACCACAACCGCGCATGCCATCCTGACGAGCATTCTGCCTTTCATCATTATCCCTCCGTGTTGTCGATCCGCAATTATCCTTACATCCCGGCGGTCGCCCCGTTCGAGCGCCCCGGGGTGTATCACCGGAGACATAGAACAGCTACGAAGCGGCCGGTCGGCCTTCCTTCTTGTCGATCAGAGTAGAATTCGTCGGTGCGGCAGGCGGTACACAGTCCGCACCGTTCAACGCGATCTTCGTCCAGCCCGGATTCGACCAATTGCTGGCGATTCGCCTCCTCGAGGTTCGCATACCACCGCCCGTTGCGCTGCTGCACCACGGGCTCCCGGTACGGGAATCCCGCGCTGACATCACGTGCGATCTCCTCGGTGACCTCGTAGCAGCAGGGGCCGATGGCGGGCCCGATGCCCGCGAGCAGCGCCGCAGGCCGGCTGCCGCATTGGGCCGCGAGGAACCGCACCGCCTTGGCCGCAATCGCCGCGGAGGTGCCGCTCCCTCCGGCATGCACTAGGGCGCCGATGTGATTCTCCGCGTCATAGAGCACAATCGGCGCGCAGTCCGCGACGGTGATGGCAATCGTGATGCCCGGCTCGGCAACGACCAGCGCGTCCGTGCCCGGGATCCAGTCCTCGAGCGTCACGCGGCCGGCTCCCGCATCGCGGTCGCTCACCACGTGGATCGCATCGCCGCCGATCTCCTGCGGCACCGTGTATTTCCGGAAATCGAGGTCGAGCGCCAGACACAAGCGCCGGCGGTTCTCGATGACGCGTTCGGGGCTGTCGCCGACATGGAGGCTCAGGTTCAGGCTGTCAAAGGGTGGCGCGCTGACCCCGCCGTGACGCGTCGTCACGCCGTGTATGACTTCTTCGGCGGCCGCGATCAACTCGAACTGATACACCGGGATATCAGCGACAGCGGTACGGTGCACGGCATACTCCAATAGGACCTCGCGGCGGAAACCGCGCTCGATGCACTTCGCCTCCGCATCGAAACGTGCGCGCGCCGGCCGTCGGCTATGGGCGGAACTGGATCGAATAGAGATCGGCGTCGGTGAGAGCGACGCGCAGGCGCACGGCCTTGCCCTGCTCGGCGCTGACATCGGAGCCGTCGTTCCAGGTGACAACCTGCTCAATCTCATCGCCGTAGATCTCGGGGCAGTCGTCGAGCGATCGTCCCGCAATCGGTCGGCCCTGGGCGTCCTGCATTTCCACGCGCACGCTGCCCGCGGCGCTGGTGGCGTAGTTGATGACCAGTTCCTTGCCCTGGAACGCCAGCGGCTTGGTCAGGAACTCGCCGCCCGGGTGACCCGCATGCACGGACACGAAGCCGTCGGTGCGCAGCGTGCCTCGACGCAGTCGCGCCGTCGGGTGGCGATAATGCTCGACCCAATAGACCGAGAGCTCGTCCGCGCCGGTGGGCACGACGCCGGCCGCGATGTGCATGTTGCGCTCGGTCCAATTGTCGCGGTCGAGGCCGGGCCGCAGGAACGCTTCCACGAAGCGATGCCAGTGCAGTCCGTCGCGGCTGGTCATGAAGACGCCGTCGGAAACGCCGCTGCTCGACCACTCGGCGACGCGCTTGCGCTCGGGCACGAATCGCTTGGGGAAGCCGAGGTAGATGTGCGGCGCGCGGAAGTACGGCGTGATCGCGTTGGTGTAGAGATGCTCGGTCGGCGCGTCGCCGAAGTCGAGCCAGGTTGTGCCGGACCAGTTCAGAAAGTCGGCCGAAGTCGCGCGCCCGATGGTGCGGATCCCGCCGATATTGCCGCGGAGGTAGGCGACGTATTGACCCCGCACTGTGTCCCAGAACCCTAGGTTCTGCGAATCGAACGCCCCCTCAGTGATGACCGGCTCATCGCGCATCTTCCGCCAATGAATGCCGTCCGGCGATGCGAGGGCGATGAGCGGGCCGCCCGCCAGCGCCTTGTAGCGCTCGGAGTCCGCCGCGGCGGGATTGGCATCCCTAAACGGCGCGAAGTTGTGCGTGCCTTCGCCGGTCCAGATGACGTTGTTGTCCGACGTGCCCTTGACCTCGAACAACCCCAGCGACGGCTTCGTCCAGTGGATGCCGTCCGGGCTTTCCGCGTAGCAGGTCACGTCATCAGGATCATCCGGTTCGCCCCAACCCCGGTAATACATGCGGTAACGGTCCTCGTCCTTGAATACCGTGACGTAGAAGCTGATCGGGCCCTCCCATGGCGCATCGAACTCGAGCGCGACCTCGCGACGGGTGGGGTGATGCAGGCGCAGGCTCACGTTGGTCATGCTTTGGATGAGCCAGTCGTCAACAAATGGTTCAACTCCGGATCCGATCTCAAGCACGGGGGCCTCCTCTGCCGCGGCTGCGAAAGCCGCCACAGTGACACAGCCGAATGCGATGATTGCGTTTCGCAGAAGCGGGCTTCGTCCCAAACCGCGGCACCTGCGCACGATATGCCTCTTCCCGGCGCCGAGCAGGCGGCGCATGCTCGCCCTCTACTTGTAGCCGATGCTTTCCGTCAGTTGTATCTTACTTCGAACGAACACGCCGCTTCCCCTGGCAAGTTCTCTGCCCTCGGCGTCGCACAGCACCGATTCCGCGATGTACTGGTTGCGGGTATGGTTCACGACCCTCCCAACCGCCTTTAGCGTGCCCTCCGACACCGGACGGGTGAGGTAAATGGTGAAGCTGGTGGTCAGGACGAACACGTCGTCGACCATCGAGTTGACTGCGAAGAACGCCGCGTTGTCGAGCGCCATGAAGTAGAGCGCGCCGTGCAACGCGCCCGCGGCGTGGAAGAACTGCGGCTTGACCGGCATCACGATTTCGGCGGTGCGCTCGCCGATTCGTACTCTCGCGCCCGTCAGCTCGACCAACGGCGCGGAGTGCATCATATTCTCAAGCCTACGATAATGTGATTCGTTGCTCATATTCGCGCAGGCCTTTCGAGTCGCCCGCCACGCGCCGCTTGCGGACGCACGGAACCGCGTCACGGCGATGACCTATCCGGGGCTGATGTGTCGGGTACAATGCGCCGGTTTCTTCATCCCTATCCCGCCATCCTCTCCATGCTGATGCGCGGCGTTGAAGGCGGCGACGAGCTTCCGGCGGCTCGCCGTGTGGCTCCTGCGCCCTTGACACGCGTCACGTCGGTTGATAGTCTAACCGGGGCTATTTGTACGACGCTTGAGGTGCGTACATCGCGAGCGTCGCGCTAGCGGTTGCACCAGCGGACGAAGGAGAACCCTCACTTGCGCTTCCGACCGCCGATGCATCATCGAGGACGCACAGGCGTCGCCGTCATCCTTCTCGTGCTCGTCATCGTCGGGGCGCTCGTGGTTTGGCTGATCGCGCGTGGGGGCACCGGCGCGGGAGCTTTCTTCACTGAGGGCCCCGGCGCGGCGACCGAGGAAGACATCAGCCGCGCAGTGGCCAAGGTGGCTCCGGCGGTCGTGCGCATCAATACGACGGTCGGCGGCGGGCCGGAGGCTGTCGTCAAAGGCCTGTTCGGCGGCAGCCCCGAGGGGATTCTGCCGCGCCGCGGGCAGGGCTCGGGCGTCATCATCAACGGGCGCCGCGGGTATGTCTTGACCAACGCCCACGTCGCGCGCGGGGCGCGCGAAATCCAGGTGACGCTGCCCGACGGCCGGAGCTTCAATGGCAAAGTGGTCGGCGCCGACTCGGTCACCGATATCGCGTTGGTGCAGATCAAGGGTAACAACCTTCCGCAGGCCGAACTCGGCAGCGCGGAGCGCCTGCCCGTCGGCAGTTGGGTCGTCGCAGTGGGCAACCCGTTTGGGCTGGAGAACACGGTGACCGCCGGCGTGTTGAGCGGCAAGGGGCGGACGATCGTCGGCGAAGGCGCCATTGCGGTCACGGATCTGCTGCAGACCGACGCGGCGATCAACCGTGGCAACAGCGGCGGCGCGCTGATCGACCTGCGCGGACAAGTCGTCGGGATGCCGACGGCGATTGTCCCGTACGCGCGGGGTATCGGCTTCGCAGTTGCCATTGATACGGCGAAGGCCGTCATCCCGGAGCTGGTGCGCACCGGCAAGGTCTCTCATGCATGGCTGGGGATCTCATACACGACGCGCATGCGAGACGAAGGTGTCGTCATCCAGCAGGTACTGCCGGGCACGCCCGCCGCGAAGTCCGGCCTCAAACCGGGAGACGTGATCGAAACGCTGCAAGGCAAACAGGTGCGCGATACCGAAGACGTCGCTCGGATCATGCGCCGAAAGCGCCCCGGCGACACGCTGGAACTCACCGTCCTGCGCCAGGGCGAACGGCGCACCGTAACCGTGCACCTCGGCGAGATGCCGGAACTCAGTTAGCCCGATTCCTCATGACGCGGTCAGACTTGCTGCGCGGCGCGGGGAAAGCGATGGAGAACCGCCGCGCTGAGGGGCGGCCGGGGTCGTAGCGGCCGCGCCGACCCATCGCAGCTGCGAATAACGCTGCTGGCTCCGGGGGCTATCATGAAGACGGCTGATTCCGAGGGCCTCGCGAAGTACGGGCACTTCAGCGACGACGGTCGGGAGTTCATTATCACCTCCCATTCCCCTCCCCGACCGTGGATCAACTACCTCTCCAACGAAAACTACTGCGCGCTCTGCTCGCACACCGGCGGCGGATACTCCTTCTACCAGAGCGCGGGCTATGACAGGATCCTCGGCGAGTATCCGTCTCTCGTCGTGCTCCGCGACCGCCCAGGTCGCTACATCTACGTCCACGATGCCGACGATCCCAA
>CP070648.1:2682095-2684976 GCA_020354555.1 Armatimonadota bacterium
CAGCATGCACAGCGCCAGCGCCACGCCGGCCACCGGCGCGAAGGTGAGCAGCAGGATCGGGTAGCCGACGAAGCCGCTGTTGGGGCAGCTCATGCCCATCGCGTGGAAGGTCGCGGCTGCATGGTCCATGCCGCGCACGCGACGCACCCAGTACAGGCCCGCGCCGATCAGCGTCAGCGAGCCGAGCGCGTAGGCCAGCAGGAAGCCGGGGTTGAAGACCTCGGCGATCGGCCGCGTCGACAGGGCGCGGAATATCAGGGTGGGCAACGCGAAGTTGATGACGAATCTGCCGAGCACCTGCATGTCGGCCTTGGCGAACAGCCCGGCGTGCGTGGCGGCATAGCCGATGGCGATGGCCAGGTAGATCGGGCCAGTGATGGCGAGCACGTCGAGCATGACGGGGCGGGCAGGCGGGAAGGGCAGAGCCGCGATTGTCGGCGCACGCGGTGGCCATCGCCGGCATTCCCGTGCAGCCGAAATCGGCCATAAGCGGCCGTCCGCGAAGGTGTGCTTTGCGGCTGTGCACCGGCGGGGCAATGTGCTCATGGCGCGCACGTATTGCCAACTTGATCGGGGCGGCGCAGAGTGCGCGGCGCTAGGGCGCAAACCTGTCGCCCCATATCAACGTCAGGCGTCATGCAACACGCCCCCGCGTCCCACCCGTACCGAGAGTTCGAATATGCCGGCTGGGAGCAAGCAGCCGAGGCGTACGCGGACACCTTCGAGCGAGCAACTCGGCTCTACGCCCAAGTCCTCCTCGACGCGGTGGATTTGCGAACAGGTGAGGCCCTCCTTGACAACGCGTGCGGAACAGGATTCGTCGCGGCGCACGCGGTCCAGAGAGGCGCTGTCGCGGTCGGCGCGGACTTCTCGCCTGCGATGCTCGAACAGGCCAGGAAGCTGCATCCGACGATCCACTTTGACCACGCTGATGCCGAGGCGCTGCCATACGACGCCGAGTCATTTGACGCTGTCGTTGTGCACTTTGGCCTGCACCACTTCCCTTTTCCAGAGCGCGCGCTGTCGGAAGTTCACCGCGTCCTCCGCCCGGGTGGCCGCGTTGCCTGTACGGTTTGGGCGACTCCGGACAAGCACGCACAGCATGCAGTTGCCATCGAGGCGGTCCGTGGAGCTGGGAATCTCGGCGCGGCTTTGCCGACCCCGCCGCACGGGGGGCTGAATACCTTGGAGGGTTGCCTGACGCTCATGCGCGGCGCCGGCTTGGTTGCTGAGGAGAGCCAGTGTGGCCTCATCGAGCGCAGACTCGACCTACCGACGGTGGCGGCTCTTACGCACCTGATCGAGAGCGGGACGGTCCGCCTAGCCACCCTGCTCCGGTCGCAACCGCTAGAGAGTCGGGCCGCGATCATGCGTGCCCTCGGGGAAGCGGCGTCAAAGTTCGCGGTTTCCTCGGGCCTCAGCTTGCCGGTGGTCGCCGTACTGGCCGTCGGCCGCAAGTCCGAGGGCTCAGATGACGCCTTGTATCTTCCGTCTGACCGTCCCGATCGTCTTTAGAGGTAGCGATCGGCGACGGTAGGGAAGTGGGTCGAGGGGCGCGCCGGTAGCCGCGACCTCCGTCCGCGATGGCAACCGCAGGGCGCGAAGTCACCGGGAAATCCGGCGACTATCACTGCCCACAGGGCCCGTACAACCGGCGCACTGGTGGTGCGCCAGCTCCTGCGCATTGCCAAAGGCTGGGGCTGAACTTTCACTGCCCATGCCACCGCCGGCGCCGGCGGTTCAGTCTGACGGGTTTACCCGCCGCGATGACATCCTCGCTTCCCGCCAGCACGCCGGCGCGGCGGATAAACGCTGTTCGTTGGGTGTCACGCCATGCGATCTCACGATGGTTCCATGGTTAAGCCGCCAGATTTTGCTGTCACGACTAAGCTGGCAGCCTTGGTTGCAGTTGCGCTTCTTCGCGCGCAGGAGGTAGCCCGATGATGAATCGTCGAACCGTCATCGCGAGCTTCGCGGGTGGCTTGATCGTTCGGCCGGCTGCCCGCGCGCAGCCGACCAGCCGGGTTTACCGGATCGCAATCCTCGCGCTCAACGCGCAGGGCGACGACAGAGACGTCACGGCATTTCGCGAGCGGCTGGCCCAGCTCGGCTATGCAGAAGGCCGGAATGTGCGCATCGAGGTCAAATCCGCGAACCGGCAGGCAGAGCGACTACCGGAGCTGGCGGCCGAGATTGTGCGATCCGAGCCCGATGTGATCGTGACGATCACAACACCGGCCGCGCTCGCCGCCAAGAACGCAACATCGACAATCCCGATCGTGATGGCAGGCAGCGCGAATCCCGTTGGCATGGGACTCGTGGCGAGCATGGCGCGCCCTGGAGGCAATGTGACGGGCGTCACCAACAGTCCCGGACCGGAGTTTGTCGTGAAGCAGCTCCAGCTGCTGAAGGAGGCGGCGCCGAGGATTTCCCGTGTCGCGATCCTGAAGAGCAACCACCCGATCGAAGACCGCAGCTTCGCCGCGATGCAGGAGGCGGGACACGCGCTCGGCCTCACACCGATTGCGGTCATCATCGACAGTCCGACGCAGCCCGACGTCGCGGCACTTCTCACGGCCGCGCACCCCGATGCGCTCTATGTCTTTCCTCAAGCCGTCAACGACGCTCACGCCGGGACGATTTCAGGTTTCGCCGCGAAGAACCGCTTGCCGACGATGTACGGCGATGGGCGCGACGTTGAGCAGGGTGGTCTCATGTCCTATTGGGTGAATTGGCTCGAGCTCCGCAGGCACGCCGCGGTTTACGTCGACAAGATCCTGAGAGGTGCCAGGCCGGCCGACCTTCCGGTCGAGGACCCGACGCGATTCGAGCTCATCATCAATCTCAAGACCGCCAAAGCGCTCGGCCTGACGATTCCTCC
>CP070648.1:2685076-2715821 GCA_020354555.1 Armatimonadota bacterium
ATATCTACCAGGTGGATACGGGGCCGATTCTGCTGCCTGATTTCGCCTCGCGCAAGCAGCGAATGGTGGAGCGATTCCAGCTCGCCTTTGTGGCGTACAACCGGGGGGATGAAGCGTATTTCGTGATCCAGGAGCCGATCGTGGCCGAGCCGGGTCAGCCGGAGGGCCTGCGGGTGATGCACTACTCGCGCATCGTTCGCATGGCGACGAAGAATTCGGTCATCGCGGCGGGGTGACTGGGGGCCACGCCTCCGCTACAGGTGCGCGTGCTTCGTGCGGCGAACTGGCGGGGACGTGGATTCACCTTCGACCCACACCAGGCCTCCCGGCGCCGGCGACACCGCGCGTGCATCCACCGGCATCTCCGCGCGTGCGGTGATACTCGGCATCCTCGCCGAGGCAGCCCTGTTCTACTGGGTCGCATCCAGCGAGATCAGCGGCAACGTTTACCTGATCTGCTATTCGCTGCTCATGCCGGCGGTCGCGCTGCTGACGGCGGTGGTGGCGGCGAACGCCGTGTTCGAGCGCTGGCTGCCGCGGCTTGCGTTTCGCCGCGGCGAAGTGCTCACCGTTTACGTCATGCTCATCTGCTCGCTGCCGGTCGCGGGCTTCGGCATGGTGCGGTTCCTCATTCCGAGTCTCGTCTTCCCGCAGCACATGGCGCAGGAGGAAGGCGGGCGCTGGCCGGGCATAGCGGAGCAGTTGCCGGCGTGGCTGGCGCCGCAAGCGCCCGCTGTCGCCACGTCGTTCTTCGAGGGACAGTCGTCGGTGCCGTGGGCGGCGTGGGCGGCGCCGATTGCGGCCTGGGGGGCGCTGTTCCTCGCGCTGATCGCGGCGCAGTTGGCCTTGACGGTGCTCGTGCGCAGGCAGTGGATTGAGGCGGAGCGGCTCACCTTCCCCATCGTCTATCTCCCGCTGCGGATGACTCAGGAGGGCAGCCGCTTCTTCGCGAACCGGCTGATGTGGCTCGGGTTCGCGGCGCCGTTCGTTTTGCAGAGCCTCTCCGCGATCAACTACTTGTACCCCGCCGTTCCGGCGTACCAGATGAAGGCGAGGTACATCCCGCTCTTCGCCAGCCGCCCATGGAGCGCGTTCGGCGGCCTGCCCATCGGCTACTATCCCATCGCGATCGGGCTCGCGTATTTCATACCGACCGACGTGAGCTTCAGCTGCTGGTTCTTCTACTTCCTGGTGCGGGTCGCGGCGATCGGATCGGCGGCGCTCGGCCTTGATACGACGCGCGCCATATCGGTGTCGAGCTTTCCCTACCGCGAGGAGCAAGCCTGCGGCGCGTGGATCGCGTTCGCGCTGGTGACGCTGTGGCTCGGTCGCAGGCATCTCGCTGCGGCGTTGCGCAACGCCTTCGGGCCGGCGCGCGAGCGTACAGACGACGCGATTATGTATCGCCGCGCGGCGATGGCACTGGCGATCGGCCTGGTTTTCATTTTCGTTTTCGGGACGCTCGCCGGGATACCGGCGTGGCTGTCGGTCGGCATATTCACGATCTACCTGCTCTACGTCATCACCGCCGCGCGCGTGCGCGCCGAAGTGGGGACGCAGTGGACCTTCGCGCCGCTGGTGTGGGGGCCGAACCAGGTGTTCCTCCTCGGCCTCGGGTCGGGCATGTACGGCGCGCGCACGATGACGACGCTCTCGGTGCTGGAGGGCATCACCGTTGACGTGCGCGGACAGCCGATGGCGAACCACATGGAGAGCCTGAAGATGGCGGAGGAGGTCGGCCTGAGCCGCCGCCATCTGGTCGCGGTGATAGTCATCGCGACGCTGACGGGGCTGCCGCTGGCGTTCTACACCTCGTTTCAGAACTGGTATCACACCGGCGCGCTGACGGCGAAAGCGAACTACTATCACATCTACAAGGTGCAGCTCAATTACCAGTACCTGTTCTCGAAGCTGGACTCGCCGACCAAGTTCAATCCGGCCGGGCTGGGGGCGGTGGGGTTCTCAGGGGTGTTTACCGTGGCCCTCGCGCTGATGCGCGCGCGGTTCGCGGGGTGGCCTTTCCACCCCTTGGGATATGTCCTGGCGAACACGCTGACGGTCAACGCATTCTGGCTGCCGATACTGATAGCAAACGTGGTGAAGGTAATCGTGCTGCGCTACGGCGGCGTGCGGCTGTACCGGCGGAGCATCGGTTTCTTTGTCGGGATCATCCTCGGCGACGTCCTCGCGGAGGCGGGGTGGAGCCTGGCCGGTTGGATCGGCGGGTTCCCGGTGTATCAGTTCCTGTCGTGATCTGCCGCACCGGGGCTGCAGCGCGCTAATCCCGTGGCCCGACGCAGCCCACATCCCTGGGCCGCATGCTTGCTGCGCCGAAGGCGGTCACTTTGACCAGCGGAATAGCCGCCCGTCGCCGGGTCGGAGTTGGACGGTGATCGTATCAGATCCCTGGGCGTAGCCGCGCCACGCGCGGCTCGCGCGGTCGTATTCCTGGACACCGCGCGCGCCGGCGGGAAGTTTGACGCGGGCGACCTGGGAGTCACTGTAGTTCCGGTTGACGACCATGAACGCGGTCGCCTCCGCGCCGACGCCGAAGACGCCCAGCACGAACTCGCCAGAGCCCACGATCTGCACCGGGCAGTCGGCCGGCATCGCCTCGCCGCCCAGGGGCAGCGGGTCGGTGTGGTAGGCGCCCATGGAGTCGAGCTTCATCAACTCCGGGCTGAAGGCGCGGATCTCACCGTTGAGTGCAGCGACGTCGAGGGCGAGCGGCATGCGCTTGCCGTCCTGGTACAGCCCGTTGTACGCCGCCGGCCCCCAGTAGGTGAAGTAGCTGATGCCGCGCCCGCCGTAGGCGAGGGTCGTGTAGATGAGAAAGCGCATTTCGTCGGCGGTGGGCAACCGCCAGGAATCGTGGATCGTGTCAGCCTGGATGATGTTGAGGAAGGGCACGCCCGCGTCGAGCGCGGCCTGGCGAATCATGCTGAGATTGAGGAAGTACTGCTCGCCGTCGCCGCTCTTGAAGAAGTGGTAGTGGTCGTAGCTGATCAGCCCGGGCTTGACGACCTCGACGTACTGGCGCAGGTGCTCGCGGTAAGCGGTCACCGTGTCGCCTTCCGTGCCAAGCTGCTGGTTGTTGGCGTAGGTCGGGAAGAGGTTGATGTAGGCTAGATGCGCGGGGTCGCGCTCGCGCAGGTACGCGACCAGGCGGCCGAGCGCGGGGAAGGCACCGGCGCTCGGCTCGTCAAGGATGTAATACGCCTCGAGCGCGGGGTGCTTCTTGACGCGCTTAATCAGGGCGTCGAGATCGGCCTTCTTTGCGGGGTCATCGAGGGTTGCCGGGTTGAGCAGCCCATTTTGTAGCATCGCGCGCAGGCCGTGCCGCGCGGCGACGTCCAAGCCATCCTCGGGCGTCCACGTCATGGTGTAGTTCTCCGCCGCGACAGCCGATAGGGCTTCGTCGGTGGCCGGGGGCGGACACCAGAAAGTGATCATGATGTGATCGAGTTTCCACGCGTTTTGGGCGTGAGCCGAAGCCATCAGGGAGATGAAGCACAGGAGAATCAGGGCACAGCGCATCTTCGGGCCTCCGTGGAGCTTGTGTTCTTCGGCGGACGTCGCACTCCTCAGCGGATTCCGTGGCCGCGAGTGCGGTTCCTGCCCCGAGGCCGGGACTGAATCGCGAGCGGTTGCGCACCGTGGTGGCCGGGGACGACGACTCCACCGAATCAGCAGTGCCCGAGGGCCAGAGGACGGCGGAGCGGCCAACAGGAACCCCAGCGCGTGCGGCAGAAGCATAGCGCCAGCAAGGCAGTCCGGAGACGACCTGTGAGTTCACAGCCGCCCGGCGTGAGCCTGACACCGCTGCAGGACATCATCCACAGCCGCGAGCCGCTGACGCGCAGCATCGCGCTCATGGAGCGCGCGTGCCGGACCCTCGAACTGCCGCCAGCGATCGTCGCGAACCTCATCACCCCGCAGGAGATTCGCGTGTTCCGCCTGCCCTGCAAGATACTGGGCAAGGTGGTCAACTCTTGGGGCGTGCTCGCCCTGCACAACAATGCGCGCGGGCCGTTCAAGGGCGGCATCCGCATCAGCGGCGATGTCGGCCTATGGGAGACCGTGGAACTGGCCCGCCTGATGACGCTCAAGACGGCCGTCACGGACACCGAGTTCGGCGGCGGCAAGACCGGCATCCGCGTCAACATGGAGCACATGTATCGCCTCTTCGGCCGGCGCGCGCCCGACCCGGAGTTCGAGAAGATCATCAGCCTCGAAATCGTCGAGTCCTACGCGCAGGCGATGCGTGACGTTTTCGCGTCCCACGCCTACGTACCCGCTCCCGATATGGGCACCGGGCCGGATGAGATGGCGTTCATCTTCAACGAAACGCTCGACCCGGCCTCGGTGACGGGCAAGCCCGAAGGCACCCACGGCTGGCTGCCCGGACGCAAGGAGGCGACGGGGTATGGCGTGGCGTACATCGCGCGGCGCGTGCTGCAGGAAATGCTCGGCGTGGATCCTGCCGGGGCGACGGCGGCGATCCAGGGCTTCGGCAATGTCGGGGGCCATACTGCGCGATACCTCGCGGAGGCAGGCGTCAAGGTGGTCGGAATCACCGACGCGCGCGGCGGGGTGTATGAGCCGGGCGGCCTCGACGTGGCGAGACTCCTGGAGCACGCGCGGGAGAACGGCACGGTGAGCGGCCTCGCGGGGACGCAGCCTTTGACCAACGAGCAGTTGTGGGGGCTGGAGGCGGATCTCCTCATCCCGGCCGCTATCGGCAACGCGATCACTGCCGAGAGCGCCGACGCCATCCGCGCGCGGGCCATCGTTGAGGGCGCCAACATGCCGACGACGGTGGAGGCGATGGACGTGCTGGGCGAGCGCGGCATTGCGGTGGTGCCGGATATCCTGGCAAATGCGGGCGGGGTCGTGGCCTCGATGGAGGAATACTCGCGTTCCCTGAGCGCGATGAAGGTGACGCGCGAGGAAGTGTTCGCGACGGTCGAGCAGAGCCTGGGCGCGGCGTTCGACGCGTGCCGGGAGCGCAGCCGGGAGACCGGCGCGGGCCTGACGGAAACTGCGGTTGCGATCGCGGTCGCGCGAGTGTACGGCGCGATGCAGCAGCGGCGCATGACGTGATACGGAGCGGCGCAGTCGCAAACGGAGGCGAGGATTGGCCGACCGACTGGCGTTTATCAGGCAGCATAAGCTCTTCGGGGTGATCCGCACGGACTCGATGGAGATGGCGCTGATGGCCGCGCGGGCGGCGCATCGCGGCGGCGTGCGGCTGATCGAGGTCACGTTCTCCGTGCCCGAGGCAGCTCAGGTCATATCGCTGTTGCGCGAGGAACTCAGCGACTCGCTCGTCGGCGCGGGCACCGTGCTCGAGGTCGAGCAGGCGCAGGCGGCGGCACGAGCGGGCGCGCAGTTCATCTTCGCTCCGGACACGAATCCCGAGGTCGTGCGCGCCGCGTGTGAGCACAACGTTCTCGCCTGCCCGGGCGCCGCGACGCCGACGGAGATAACCGGCGCCCTGCGCCTGGGCGCGGAGATGGTGAAGGTCTTCCCGGCGGGACTGCTCGGGGGACCGGCGTATCTCAAGGCGCTGCGCGACGTGCTGCCGCAAGCGCGGCTGGTGCCGACCGGGGGCGTGGACGCAGCGAACGCGGCGGAGTACCTGGCAGCCGGGGCGTTCGCGGTGGGCATGGGCGGGACGCTGTTCTCGCGCGAGGCCATGGCGGCCGGAGACATGGATGCGGTCGAGCGCGCCGCGCGGGAGTGCGTGGCCGGTACAGGCGGCGGATGAACTGCGAAGGGCGCGCGCCGTACGCCCGGCGGCTGTTCACACTCCGGGCGCGCCTACCCGCCCGTCAGCGTCGGGATGAATTCCTCCAGCCGCGCGATGCGCTTTGAAGTCGGCGGGTGGGTGCTGATCCACGTCTCCAACTGCGACGGATCGCGCCCCTCCAACTCCTTGATATCCCGAAGGAAGCCGAGCATGCCGTCGGCACTGTAGCCACTGGTGTGGGCCCACCTCGTGCCGACGCGGTCGGCGTCGTACTCCTCTTCTCGGTAGCCCCGCCTCACGATAAGCTCCAGCGCGATATCTGCCGCCTTTTGGATTTCCCCGCTGCTGTCGTGAGTGACAATCGCCACGAGCATCTCACCGGTCAGCGCCTTCTCCATAATCTTGACGGCGTGCCGCTGCGTCACGTGGGCGATCTCATGGCCGAGCACCCCGGCGAGCTTCTGATCGTCTATGCCCGACTCGATCAGCCCGCGCGTGGCGTAGACGTAGCCGCCGGGCAGCGCCATCGCATTGATCTGCTTATCGTCGAGGATCTTGAACGACCACGGCAGGTTCGGCCGCGGCGTATTGCGCGCGATGGCCGTGCCGATATTGCGGACGCGCGTGGTCTGCGCGGCGTTGCTCCACACGCCTTCCTGGGTCTCGAGTTTCTGCGCCGCGTCCCGGCCGATCTGGACCTCGTGCTCCTCGTCAATCTGCACGACCTCTTTGCAGC
The DNA here is from genome assembly GCA_020354555.1 of Armatimonadota bacterium. Classification (NCBI taxonomy): domain Bacteria; kingdom Bacillati; phylum Armatimonadota; species Armatimonadota bacterium. The sequence goes on from CP070648.1 coordinate 2,691,565, forward strand.
CCGTCACTTGCGCTGCGATTAGGACCGCCATTACCAACAACAGCCACCGACGTTTCATCTCATGCCTCCGGTCATGCCGACTAGACCTCGCCCAGCCACGGCACGTGTTTGCGCAGCTCGGCACGCCGCGGCAGCGACGCGACGGCCCCGCGGCCGCGCACCTTGAGCCCCGCCATCGCCGCGCCCACGCCTGCCCCGCTCATGGCATCGTGTCCCATGCACAGGCCGGCGAGAAAGCCACCGTTGAACGCGTCGCCCGCCCCGGTGGTGTCCACCACGAGCGGCGACCGATGCGCGGGTATGCGACGCATGGTGTCGCCATCGCTTACGAGACATCCCCTGCGTCCCATCTTGATGACGACCGTCGCCACGCCGTTGTCGTGGAAGTGCTTGGCGGCCTGCTCGGGGTCTTCGATGCCGATGAGTTCCCCCGTCTCCTGCGGCGCGGCGGGCAGGATGACATCAACCAAGGGAAGCACTTCGGCGAGCGCCTCGCGCGCCTGCTCCAGGGTCCACAGCTTGAGGCGAAGGTTGGGGTCGAAGGACGTCATGATGCCGGCCTGCTTGGCGACCTCAAACGCGCGCTTGACCGCCGCGCGACACGAAGGAGAGAGCGCCTGGGTGATGCCCGAGGCATGGACGATCTTCGCCGTGGCGATGTAGTCCGGGTCAACGTCATCGGGCCCGAGGTGGCTTGCGGCGCTGCCGGCGCGGTAGTACGTGAACTCGCGCTCGCCCCCCTCGAGCACCGATATGAAGTAGATGCCGTTGAACCCGGGGGCGAGCGGGGCGTGGGCCAGGTCGAGTTTCTCCGCCCGCCACCCCTCAAGCAGGCCCGGGCCGAACGGGTCATCGCCGACGCGGGTGATGTAGCCACACCGGCAACCGAGTCGAGCGGCCGCAACGAGCAGGTTCAACGTGTCGCCCCCGAAGGCGCGCTGAAAGGAACGCGCCCGCCCCATGGGCCCGTCGCAGAAGAACTCGACCATGCACTCGCCGATGGAGATGATGTCGAGCATGCCCTGAGGTTCCCCACGGCGGGGGGACACTCCTGTCACATCGGCAGGAGTCCGTCGCGCGCGGGCGAAGTGGAGGGACAATGATTCGGCGTGCGAGAATGCTCGCTCGTCGCAAGGAGAACCTGAGATGCCTAGACTGATCGCGACTTTCGTGCTGGTGCTGTGCGTGCTCACTGCGGCGGCTGTTGCGCTGCCGGCGCAGGCCGCGCTGACGGCGGGCGCGGCGCGGGCGGACATCACGCCCGACGTGCAGGCCATGGCTCCGGTCGTGCAGGGCGGGTACGGCGCCCGCATGGGGAAGCCGGCCGAAGGTGTGCACGACCCCGTGTATGCGCGAGCGCTGGCGATCTCCGACGGGGAGCGGCGCGTGTGCATCGTCGGCATGGACCTGACCGGCGTCCCGGATAAGCTGCACAGCGATCTCGTCGAGCGGCTCGGTGACGAGCTGGGCCTGGACTACGGCTCGCTGCTCGTGTGCGCCACGCACACGCATTCGTCGCAGGGGAACATGAGCCCGGTACCGCCCTTCATCGCGGCCATTTTCGGCCCGTATAACGAGAAGCTCTATGACTTCGTCCGTGACCGCACAGAGCAGGCCATTCGCGAGGCGATATCCGGCATGCAGCCTGCGGAGATTGGCTGCGCAACACGCCAACTGCCGGAGTTCAATCACAACCGCCGCGACGACCAGGGCAATACGATGACCGATGACCAGATGACCGTGCTGTACGCGAAGACGCCCGACGGCGGACCCATCGGAATGGCCGTGTTCTACACCGCGCACGCGACGATTCTGGACGACGACAACATGCTCATCTCCGGCGACTGGCCGGGGGCGATGGAGCGCGCCATCGAGTTTGCCGTGCCGGGCGTGGTGGCACTGCATATCAACGGCGCGGAGGGCGACCAGTCGCCGTCCGCCAAGTACGGCGGCACCTATGCCTCCGTGCAGTTCTATGGCGCGGATCTCGCGCGACATGCGGTGGAGCTGGCGCAGTCGGCCGAGGCCAAGTCGGACTGCGCGGTCGCTTCGGCGTGGGTGGATTTCGAGTTGCCGCAGCCGGAGGTTTCGCCCGCGTTCATGGAGATAACCGGCAAGGAGTACAACATCAGCAAGGAGATGGCGGAGTCGCTCATGAGCCAGGTGACCCTGAGCAGCATTCCCATTTCGGCGATCCGCGTCGGCGACTTCGTCGTGGCGGCGATGCCCGGGGAGGCGATCTGCGAACTGGGCCTGGAGTTGAAGCGCCGCGCCAGGGATGCGGGCGCGGCATACGCTGCGATCGGCGGCCTCGCCGGCAGAGACGTGAGCTACATTCTCAACGAGGAGCAGTACAACCGCGGCGGGTACGAGGCGAGCATGTCATTCTATGGCCCCCGCCTTGGCGAGCTGCTGGTTGACGGCCTGACCGAGCTGATAAATGAGGCTTGTGCGGGCATACAGAGCACGCGGCAATAGCTCCGCTCGCCCGTGCGAGACCATAAGGTTCGGCGGCCGGCGCGCGGTCAGCATGCGTGCGCCGGCCGCTTTCGCGCGTCACCGCATGCGGCGGGGCGAGGGCAGTCCGCCGCCTGCATCATTCCCCGATGCCCGGCAGGAGTTTGTGCGCGGAAGGACGAAGTAGCCGGGCGAACCGGTGGACGGCGCTCATCACCGGCATCTCGGTCAGACGGTCGGCAATCATGGCTCAGGCTTTCTTCTGGAATCGCGAGGTGGAGTGTCTGCCGCGCCCGGAGCTGGAGAAGCTCCAGGTCGAGCGCTTGCGCAAGGTCGTTACCGCAGCGTCGGAGCGCGTGCCCCTGTACCGTGAACGGCTGGCGCAGGCGGGCGTCACGGCAGATGACATCTCCTCGCTCGACGACCTCCGGGGCTTGCCGTTTACGACCAAGGACGACCTACGCGACAGCTTCCCGTACGGGATGTTCGCCGTGCCCATGGATCAGATCGTGCGCATCCATGCCTCGTCGGGCACGACGGGCAAGCAGACCGTAGTCGGCTACACTCGCGGCGACATCGGCGTGTGGTCGGAGGTGATGGCGCGCACCCTCGGGGCGGGCGGCACGACCGCCGGGGATGTCTGCCACAACGCGTACGGTTACGGCCTGTTCACCGGCGGCCTGGGGCTGCATTACGGAGGCGAGACCATCGGCGCCTCGGTCATTCCCGTCTCGGGCGGCCAGACCAAGCGCCAGGTGCAGATCATGCAGGACTTCGGCAGCACGGTGCTGTGCTGCACGCCCTCCTACGCGCTGGTGATTGCCGAAGCCGCCGCGGAACTTGGGGTGGATGTCGTCAAGCTGCCGCTGCGCGTCGGCTTCTTCGGAGCCGAGCCGTGGACCGACGGCATGCGGGTCGAGATCGAGGACAAGCTGGCGATAGACGCGCTGGACATCTACGGCCTGAGCGAGATTATCGGGCCTGGTGTCGCGTATGAGTGCCTCGAGAAGAAGGGGCTGCATATCGCCGAGGACCACTTCCTGCCGGAGGTGATTGACCCGGCTACGGGCGAGCCGCTGCCGCCGGGGGAGCGCGGCGAGCTGGTGTTTACGACGCTGACGAAGGAAGCGCTGCCGCTCATCCGGTATCGCACGCGGGACCTGACCGTGCTCGACGACAGCCCGTGCGCGTGCGGGCGCACGTGCCGGCGGATGCAGCGGGTGACGGGGCGCAGCGACGACATGCTCATCATCCGCGGCGTCAACGTGTTCCCGTCGCAGATCGAGAGCGTGATCGTCGGCATCGAGGGGGTGTCGCCTCACTACCTGCTCGTCGTTGACCGCAAGCCGGGCAAGATGGACGAGCTGGAGGTGTGGATCGAGATCTCCGAGGAGACCTTCTCGGACGAGATGAAGGAGTTGGAGCGCCTGGAGCAGCGGGTGCTGAGAGAGATCGAGAGCATCCTCGGCCTCTCGGTGCGGGTGAAGTTGGTGGAGCCGAAGAGCATTGCGCGCAGCGAAGGCAAAGCGAAGCGCGTGGTGGACCGGAGGGAGCTGTTCAAGTGACGGCGCGGCGCGCGGTGCGGTGCCGCCCGCAGGTCGAAGGCTTGGTCGGGAGGGACGCATCCAGATGAACGTAAGCCAGCTCTCGGTGTTCCTGGAGAATAAGTCGGGGCGCCTGGCCGAAGTGACGCAGGTGCTGGCCGCGAACGACGTCAACATCCGCGCACTGTGCATCGCGGAGACGATTGACTACGGCGTACTGCGATTGATCGTCAACGACCCCGGGCGGGCGAAGAGCGTCCTCGCGGAGCACGGGTTCACGGTGACCGAGACCGCCGTGTTGGTGGTGGAATTGGAGGATCGGCCGGGGGGGCTGGCGCAGGTAATCAAGCTGTTGGCCGACCAGGGCATCAACATCGAATACCTCTATGCGTTCCTGACGCGTTCCGAGAAAGCCTTCGTCGTCTTCCGGCTGGAGAACATCGAGGAAGCGGCGGCGGCGCTGTCCGCCGCCGGCGTGCGCATCCTGACCGGGGCCGAGATCTACGGTCTGTGAACGAGCACGGCGCCGCGGGCGCGCGGCGCGACGTACGGTTCGCCCTGATTATTCGCGGTACAGGCGGTTGCGCCGGGCCCGCGAATGACGGACGCGCGCGACATGAGCGCGCGCTAGGAGGGAGGGAAGGATGAAGACGAGACTGTTGTGGACGTTGACGGTGATCGTGCTGTGCGCGGTCGTCGTGGCAGCGTTAGCCACGGGCTGCGCGCGGAAACCGCCTGCGACGCAGGCGGAGAAGGAGCCGTATCGGATCGGCGCCATGTTCGCGGTGACCGGCCCGGCGTCGCCGCTCGGCGAGCCGGAGCGCAACACGGCGCAGTTGCTGGAGCGGCAGATCAACGCCGCAGGTGGGATTGACGGCCACCCGCTCGAGATCCTGATCGAGGATACGGCCGGCGAGGACACGCGCGCGGTGATGGCGGCGAACAAGTTCATTGATCAGAACGTGCTCGCCGTAGTGGGGCCGAGCCGCAGCAGCACGACGCTGGCCATCCTCGAGACCCTGCAGAAGGCCGAGGTGCCGCTGATCTCGTGCGCGGCCAGCGTCAAGATCACGCAGCCCGCCGCGGATCGCAAGTGGGTATTCAAGACGCCCCAGAGCGACGCGCACGCGATTGACAAACTGATTGAGTACATGCAGGCCAATGACATGAAGCGCGTGGGGTTCATCTTCGTCGCCAACGCGTTCGGCGAGAGCGGCCGCGAACAGGCGGAGGCGTTGTTGCCCGAGGCCGACATCGAGATCGTGGCCAAGGAGACGTTCGGCCAAGAGGACACGGTGATGACGACCCAGGTGACGAACCTGGCGAAGGCCAAGCCGGACGCGATCATCTGCTGGGGTACGAACCCCGGGCCCGCGCGCATCGCCGCAGCCATGTATGACATGAAGGTCGATATCCCGCTGCTCCAGAGCCATGGCGTTGCCAACCGAAGCTTCATCGAGCTTGCGGGGGCCGGCGGTGATGGGGTCGTGCTGCCAGCCGGGCGCCTGATCGTTGCGGAGCAGATTCCCGACGCCGACCCGCAGAAGCAGACGCTCCTGGAGTACGCCAAGGCGTACGAAGACGAGTTCGGCAAGCCTGCGGACACCTTCGGCGGGCATGCGTGGGACGCCATCCAGTTGGTTGTAAAGGCGCTGCGCGAAGGAAGCCCAGGTGCAGCTGGCTCCGCCGGATCTGACGTCGAGGCACTGCGGGCGCAGATTCGCGACAGCATCGAGCAGACGACCGGGTTCGTCGGCATCGGCGGCGTGTTCGACTTCTCGCCGCAGGACCACAACGGCCTGACCAGGGATGCGTTCGTCATGGTGCGCATCGAAGACGGCGAGTGGACGCTGATACAGTAGCCGCCGCCGCGAACGATATGCGCCGGGGGCCGCACGGCCCCCGGCGCGCCGTCTCAGTCGGCGCTCAAGCCGAGCTGTGAGCGTGTCGTCTCAGGCCGGCGAGCCTCGGGGGTTCTGTGCCAGACGCTCAAGCCTGGAGTGTCTGGTTTCATATTGCTGCGCTTTGAGCGCCTGGTGGCATTGAGCGTTGAGCATCTGGTCTCAAATCCTGCAATACACCTTCTCCGGGCTGACCCTTGGCAGCATCTACGCCATCATCGCCCTCGGGTTCACCATCATCTACAACGCGACCGAGATCATCAACTTCGCCCAAGGTGAATTCGTCATGCTCGGCGCGATGATCATGGTGTCCCTGCACGTCGTATTCGGGCTTCCGGTGTGGCTCGCATTTCCGCTAAGCGTCGGGGCAGTGACGGTCGTCGGTTGTCTGCTGGAGCGTCTGGCGCTACGGTCGCTCCGCGGCAGCTCCATTCTGACCATGATAATCGTGACCATCGGGGCCTCGATCTTCCTGCGCGGGGTCGCGATGACTATCTGGGGGCGCAACGCCGTGCTGATGCCGCCGATCAGCTCGCGCGACGCCTTCTTCGTCGGACAGGCGTCGATCATGCCCCAGAGCCTATGGGTGCTGTGCGTCACCGTGTTCTTGGTTGTCGGCCTGGCGGTCTTCTACTCGCGGACCCTGGTCGGCAAGGCGATGCGTGCCGTGGCGATCAACCGCTACGGCGCGCAGCTCGTCGGCATCAGTCCGTCGCGCATGGTGTTCTGGTCGTTCGCGTTGAGCGCCGGCCTCGGCGCCACCGCCGGCATCCTCATCGCTCCCATTACGATGGCGGTGTACAACATGGGCACGATGCTCGGGCTCAAGGGCTTCGCCGCAGCCATCTTCGGCGGCTTGGGCAGCAGCGGCGGCGCCATCCTGGCGGGAGTCATCCTGGGGCTGCTGGAATCCTTCGCCGGCGGCTTCATATCCTCCGGCTACAAGGACGCGGTCGCGTTTCTCATTCTGCTCGGCGTACTCTTGCTGAAGCCGACCGGCATGCTCGGAGGAAAGGTGGACGCGAAGTGATCACGGCTGCGACGGCTCGGTGCGCGGCGAGCGCCGCCGGCCCCGGCCGGAGGGCGAGCTGGCGCTGACATGGCCCGACGACCGAGAACCTGGACGGTGCTGGGCGTGTTCGGGGCGGTGCTGCTGGTGGCGCCGCTGATCGTCCGCCAGCCCTATCACCAGAACGTGATAGTCTTCATCGGCATCAGCGCTCTCGCCGCTGCCGGCCTCAACCTGCTGATGGGGTACGCCGGGCAAGTCTCGCTCGGGCACGCCGCGTTCTGCGGCATGGGCGGCTACGCTACCGCAGTGCTGACCGTCAACCACCAGGTCAACCCATGGCTGGCGATGGCCATTGGCGTGGCGGTGACGTGCGCGCTCGCGTGGATCATCGGCACGCCGACGTTGCGCCTCCACGGGCACTACCTGGCGATCGCCACTCTCGGCTTCGGCGTGATCGTCCACATCATCTTCGTCGAGTGGCGCGCGCTCACCGGGGGCGTGTCGGGCATCCCGGGCGTGCCGGATCTTCAGCTTGCCGGCATCGCCTTGGACAGCCACATGCGTTTCTACTACTTCGTGTGGGGCTGCGTGTTTCTGGTTCTGATCGCGTTCGCCAATCTCCAGCATTCGCGGCCCGGCCGCGCACTGCGCGCCATCCGCAGCAGCGAGCTGGCGGCGGAAACCGCCGGCATCAACACCGCTCGGTACAAGCTTGCGGTGTTCGTTCTCAGCGCGGGGCTGGCGGCGCTCGCGGGGAGCATGTGGGTGCACTACATCAACTTCGCCAACCCCGACCGCTTTGGTTTCCTCTACTCGATCGAGCTTCTGGTCATGGCCGTGCTCGGCGGCTTGGGCAATATCTGGGGGCCGATCGTGGGCGCGGGGGTGATTACCATCCTGAGCCAGGTGCTGCGGCCGCTGGGCGAACTCGACGTGGCCGCGTTTGGCCTGGTGACGATGTTGGTGCTCATCTTCCTGCCGCAGGGGATAACGACGGGGCTGGGCACACTCGTGCAACGGCTGCGCGCTCCGCGGCGCGTCGGAGCAGGGGATGGCGATGGGGGACCGTGACCTCGCGAGAGAGGGTAGTGGCGGGGAAGCGATCCTCGAGGCGCGTGCCCTGACCAGACGCTTCGGCGGCCTGGTGGCGGTCGCGGAAGTGGATCTCACCGTCTCCCGCGGTGAAGTCGCCGCGATCATCGGCCCCAACGGCGCGGGCAAGACGACGATCTTCAACATGCTGTCGGGGGTGCTGCGGCCGACATCGGGGACGATCCATTTTCGGGGGCGGCGGATTGACGGCGTGTCCCCGCACACCATCGCCGCGCTGGGGCTTGCGCGCACCTTCCAGAACGTGCACCTATTCGAGCAGATGTCGGTGCTCGACAACGTGATGGTCGGGCGGCACGCGCGTACGCGCAGCGGGTTCCTCGACGCGGCCTTGGCTCTGCCGCGCGCCAAGCGAGAGGAGCGCGAGGGCCGCGAGATGTGCATGGAGGTGCTCGAGTTCGTCGGCCTCGCGGACCGCGCGAACGACGATGCCACGAGCCTGCCGTTCGGGCAGCAGCGGCTGGCGGAGATCGCGCGCGCCGTCGTCGCCGAGCCGCAACTCGTGCTGCTGGACGAACCCGCCGCCGGCCTCAACACGCGCGAGCGCGCCGAGCTGGCGGAGGTAATCACCGCGCTGCCGCAGCGGGGGATCACGCCGCTGCTGGTGGATCACGACATGGACCTGGTGATGGACATCTCGCACCAGGTCTCGGTGCTCAACCGCGGCGAGAAGATCGCGGAGGGTGCGCCGCGACACGTGCAATCGGATCCCGCGGTGATCGAGGCCTACCTGGGGGAGGAACTAGACGCATGCTGAGGGTGACCAGCGCCGTCACCTACTACGACCGGGTGCGCGCGCTCAAAGGGGTATCGCTGCACGTCGGGCACGGCGAAGTCGTGGCTATGATTGGGGCCAATGGCGCGGGCAAGAGCACCGTGCTGCGCACCATTACCGGCGCCACTCCAGCCGCGAGCGGCACCGTCGTCTTCGAGGATCGCGACATCACGCGGGCGACGCCGGAGCACATCGTGGCACTCGGCGTCAGCCATGTGCCCGAAGGCCGCCAATTGCTCTACCCGATGTCGGTCGCCGATCACCTGCAGCTTGGCGCATACCGCTGGCCGCGTCGAGACAAGCGCGAGGCGATGGGCGGCCTGCTCGAACGCATCTACGAACTGTTCCCGGTTCTCCGCGAGCGTCATGCCCAGGCCGCGGGGACGCTCAGCGGCGGCGAGCAGCAGATGCTGACCATCGCGCGCGCGCTGATGGCGCGGCCCAAACTGATCTTGTTCGACGAGCCGTCGGTGGGCCTGGCGCCGATGGTGGCGCGCGAGATCTTCACCACCATCAGCCGCCTGCGCGAACAGCGCATAACCGTGCTCCTCGTCGAACAGAACGCCCGCGCGGCGCTCGACATCTGCGACCGCGGGTACGTGCTCGAGACCGGACGCGTCGTGCTCGAAGGCACCGCGCAGGAGCTCAAGGAGGACCGCGAAGTGCAGCGCGCGTATCTGGGAAGAGGATATCGCCGCGTGGAGGAAAACCGAACATAGGCGGACTGCCATGGCCATGTGGAAACCCGAAATCGAAACCATGCCGCGGGCCGATGTGCTCCAACTGCAGTTGGAGCGGCTCCAGGCAGCGACCAATCGGGCGTACAAGAACGTCGCCTTCTACCGCAAGAAGTTCGACGAACTCGGGATCGTGCCGGAGCAGATTCAGTCGCTTGACGATCTGCGTCGCTTGCCGCTGACGACCAAGGATGATCTGCGACAGGCGTATCCCTACGGGATGTTCGGGGTGCCCCTGCGCGAGGTAGTGCGCGTCCACGCCTCCTCGGGCACGACCGGTCATCCGACCGTGTGCGGCTACACGCGGCGCGACTTGCAGACGTGGAGCGAACTCGTGGCGCGCGTCATGACCGCGGGCGGAGTGACGCACGACGACGTGGTGCAGATCTGCTTCGGGTACGGGCTGTTCACCGGCGCGTTCGGCCTGCACTACGGGGCGGAACTGATCGGCGCCTCGGTGATCCCCGCCTCGAGCGGCAACACCGAACGGCAGATCGTGCTGATGCAGGATTTCCGTACCACCGCGCTGGTTGGCACCCCGAGCTACGCGCTGCGGATTACCGAGGTCATGGATGAGATGCGCGTGACGCCAAGCGAACTCTCGCTACGGGTGGGGCTGTTCGGCGCCGAGCCGTGGTCGGAACGAATCCGCAGTGAGCTGGAGAAACGGCTCCACATCAGCGCGACCGACAACTACGGTCTGTCGGAGGTAATGGGGCCCGGCGTCGCCGGCGAGTGCGACCGTAAGGACGGACTGCACGTCAGCGAGGACCATTTCATCGCCGAGGTCATAGATCCGGGGACAGGGGAACCGCTGTCCCTCGGCGAAGAAGGAGAACTGGTGCTGACGACGCTCACGAAGGAGGCGCTGCCGCTGATTCGGTATCGCACGCGCGACGTGACGCGGCTGAACGCGGAGCCGTGCGCGTGCGGCAGGACCCTGATGCGGATGGCGCGGGTACAGACGCGCACCGACGACATGCTCATCGTGCGCGGCGTCAACGTCTATCCGTCGCAGATCGAGGCGGTGCTGGCGGAGATCGAGGGGCTGGAGCCGCATTACCAAATCGTGCTCGATCGAGTGGGCGCGATGGATCAGATGGAGGTATGGGTGGAGGTGCCCGCCGAGCTGTTCGGCGACGCGGTGGCGAGCCTGCGTCAGATGGAGGAGCGCATCGCCGAGCGCATGCGGTCGGTACTGGGGCTATCGCCAAAGATCCGTCTGGTCGAGCCGCGCAGCCTGCAGCGCTTTGAGGGGAAGTCACAGCGGGTCATTGATAAGCGGAACTGATGGGGTTCGTTCACGACGCTAGGGTAAGCAGAGGACGGAACCATGTCCGCGAGCCCCGGTGAGGCTTGGCCTCACTCCGCGATCCCGCTTTGCGGGATCGCGGAAGAGCCTCGGCTGCTGCGCCAAGAGCCGAGACTCTACGAGGCGCAGAAGGGAGGTGATGCTGGGACCGCGTGCCGCCGGGCGCCCGCGCCCGCCGCGCCGGCCTGAGAGATGGGGCGCAGCAGGGAAGCTGAGGCGCGGCCGCGTCTGCCCAAACACGGCTGACTGGGGTGGTTGTTTTCCTTTCGACTGTATATGCCGGATAATCTCTGTGGAGGGTATGGATTCAATGAACAGTCAACACCCACGCGTCACGTTGGTGACGACGGCGGTAGTCTGTGCCGTAGTGGTGATGCTCGCGGCAAGCGCGGCATCGGCGGCGAAGGTGGACATCCACGGATTCATGCTCAACCGCTTCTACTACGACCCCGGGGAGGCCCACTTCGAGGTCGAGCGGATTGGGCTGCAGGCCAGCGCGCCGCTGGCTGACGACGTGAAGACGCTCATCGAGTGGTACTACCACAACTGGGCCCCGAGTGACAAGCTGTGGCTCGAGAGCGCATATGTCGACTTCGATAACGTGTACGGCGGACGTCTGCGCGCCGGGCGCGGCCGCAGCTACGTCTTCGGCATCACCCCGACGGGGGGCACGCGCCGAACCAGCGAGTACGGTCTGGTCTCTGAAACGTTCACCATGGACCGCATCGAGGGCCTGCAGTACATGAGGGATGAGAAGGATGGCTGGGCCTGGGCGGCCGGTGTGTACAACGGCTACTCGCTGGGCAGGCGGCCGACGATGGACTTGCACATCTACACCCCGCCGCACGGCGGGGAGCACACCGCGAACGCTCACCTGACCGACCGCGAGAACAACCAGCGCGACGTGCTCGAAGTCGCGGCCAAGCTGACGAAGCACGTGAACCCGTCGCTGCAGGTTGACTTCTCGATCCGCGGCGGGGAGATCTCGGTCGCCGATGTCGCGTTCGTCAACGACAATTTCAATGCCAACTGGACCAGCCGCACCAAGCTGCGCTACGGCCTGGACGCCATCTACAAGAAGGGCGAGTGGATGTCGAACGCGGAGCTCTACCTGGCCAAGACGAGCGAGCTTGACCACATCGGGTATGCCATCCTCGTCGGCTACGAGCCCAAGAACCCGGCCGCGATGAAGGCCTACGTGCGCTATGGCGTGTCCGACCTCGATCTGTCTGCGGCCGACCTTGCACCCGCGAGCCCGGGCGCGCTGAGCGACCAGTTGACGGCCGACCACGAGCAGTGGATGCTGTCCCTGATTCAGCCCATCCGCCCCGGCGTGTGGGTTGAGTTCGCGTATATCATCAATGACCAGGACACGGTCGCGCCGGGAGTGAGCATGCCCGAGAACGACATCGGGTTCGTCGAGTTGTTCACCGGTTTCTAAGCGCGCATACGTGCGCACCATATCGCGGAGGGGGACGCGGCCCGCGCTGCGTCCCCTCTCCACTTGGGCGAGTCGTTCGCAGTGCCTACGGTGAGAGCAACTAGGCATATCAGATTCCTGTCGGGTAACGAGGCCATCGCACGCGGGGCCTACGAGGCCGGCGTCAAGCTGGCCGCCGCCTATCCAGGCACGCCGAGCACCGAGATCCTCGAAGCGCTGGCGACGTACGACGGCATCCACGCCCAGTGGTCGCCGAATGAGAAGGTCGCGCTCGACGTCGCGTTCGGCGCGGCGCTGGGCGGCGTGCGCGCGATGGCTGCGATGAAGCATGTCGGCCTCAACGTCGCCGCCGACTCGCTGTTCACCATCTCGTACACCGGGTCCACCGCAGGCCTGGTTGTCATCAGCGCCGACGACCCGGCGATGCACAGCTCGCAGAACGAGCAGGATAACCGCCACTACGCCCGCGCCGCGAAGGTGCCCATGCTCGAGCCGGCCGACAGCCAGGAGGCCAAGGACTTCGTGCTCGAAGCGTTTCGCATCAGCGAAGAGTTCGACACGCCGGTCCTGCTGCGCACCACGACGCGCATCTCCCACGGCAAGTCGGTCGTGCGCCTGGGCAAGCCGGTGTCTGCGGCGCCACGACACTTCGAGCGGGACACGCGCAAATACGTCATGATACCCGGCCACGCGCGGCCGCGGCACGTGGTCGTCGAGGAACGGCTCGAGCGGCTGCGGGAGTTCTCCAACCGCTCGCCGCTCAACCGCGTCGAGATGGGCGACCCCAGCATCGGGATCATCGCTGCGGGCGTCGCGTACCAGTACGCGCGCGACGCGCGCCCCGACGCGTGGTTACTTAGGCTGGGCATGTCCTACCCGCTGCCCGACGAGTTGATTCGTGATTTCGCGTCGCGGGTCAAGCGGCTCTACGTCATAGAGGAACTCGACCCGTTCCTGGAAACCGAGATCGCGGCGATGGGCATTAAGGTGCGCGGCAAGCCGCCGGCGATGCAACTCGGCGAGCTGGACGCGGGCGCCGTCGCCGCGGCGCTTGGGGGCAGATCGCCGAGAACGCAACCCGTCGCAGATCTGCCGGGCCGCCCGCCGGTGCTGTGTCCCGGGTGCCCGCACAGCGGCGTGTTCCATGTCTTGCGCAAGCTCAAGGCCGTCGTCGCCGGCGACATCGGCTGCTATACATTGAGCGTCTTGCCGCCGCTGGAGTGCATGGACACCTGCGTCTGCATGGGCGCCTCGGTCGGTCATGCCTCCGGGCTGGAGCGCGCGTTCGCCGTGGCCGGAGACGAGCGGCCGGTGGTGGCGGCGCTCGGCGATTCCACGTTTGTCCACGCTGGTATCACGCCGCTCATTGACGTCGTGTACAACCAGGGCTGCACAACCGTCATCATCCTCGATAATAGAACCACGGCCATGACCGGGCGGCAGAACCATCCTGCTACCGGCCGCACCGCGCGCGGCGAGGAAACGCACGAACTGGATCTCGAGGCGCTCTGCCGCGCGTGCGGCGTGGACGACGTGGCGGTGGCTGATCCGTACGACCTGGGCGCGCTCGAACAAACGCTGAAGCGGGCGATATCGGCCCGGCATCCGTCGGTCGTGATCACGCGCCGCGAATGCGTGCTACTGACGCGAGGCGCGCGGCGTATCCCCGCGCGCGTGATCGAGGATGCCTGCGTCGCGTGCGGGCTGTGCCTCAGCCTGGGGTGTCCCGCGCTGGGCGGCACGCCAACCGGGCCCAAGGGTCGCCTCAAGCCGGTTGTGGCGGTCGAGCTGTGCGCTGGATGCGGCCTGTGCGCGCAGATTTGCCGCCACGAGGCGATTGTGATGGAGCGGATATGAGCAGTGCGACGACGAGCATCATGATGGCCGGCGTGGGCGGTCAGGGCATCATCCTGGCGAGCGAGGTGCTGTGCCATGCGCTTATGCACGCCGGGCTCGACGTCAAGAAGAGCGAAGTGCACGGCATGGCGCAGCGCGGGGGGAGCGTGCGCACCGACGTCCGCTTCGGCGACAAGATCTACGCGCCGCTGATATCCGCCGGCGCCGCGGACATTCTGGTGGCGTTCGAGCAGCTGGAGGCGTTGCGCTACCTGCATTTCCTGCGGCCTGACGGGCTGGTGCTGGTGAGCGCGGAGTGCATCGCGCCGCTCACGGTCTTGACCGGACCGCACCCCTATCCGGAGAGCATTCCCGATCGGGTCGCTGAAAGCGGGGCGGCAGTCCAACTCGTTGACGCGCCGGCGATAGCGGAGCGGGCGGGCAACGTTCGCACCGCCGGCATCGCGCTCATGGGGGCGCTGTCCAATCACATCGCGGTGCCAGCCGCCGCGTGGCGCAAGGCGATCCTGTCGCTCGTGCCCGAGCGCTTCCGGGACGTCAATCTCGACGCGTTCAGGCGCGGGCGCCGCGCGAAGCCGCGGGGCCTGAACGCCCCCTAGGCTGCCGGGCCAGTCTATTGCGGTCGCGCCGTCTAGTGAAGAGCCGCATTCAAGGCGCGGATTATTCCACCGATTCCGCGGTTTTATGCCGTATCAGCAACTCGTGCCGCAGCTAACATAAGTCGGGTGGCGTTTCGATCAGCGCCCATCTCCGGGAGAAGGGGGCAGCGGCCCCTTGCGTGACTGAGTTCACTTCGGTCCGCCTGGGTGCGACTGTGCAGAGCAGCCTCCCGCGAAGAAGGAGGACATCGTGCGTACCGCAAAGCTTGGCCGCACCGGCCTGGAGGTCTTACGCCTGGGCTGCGGCGGCATACCGATCATCCATGTTCCGTTCGACGACGCCGTGGCGGTCGTCCGCGCCGCGCTCGACGCTGGGGTGAATTACTTCGACAACGCGCGAGCGTACGGCGACAGCGAAGAGAAGATGGGCACGGCGCTGGAGGGGCGGCGCGACGAGATCGTGCTCGCCACGAAGACGCACGCGCGAGACGCTGCAGAGGCCCTCGAACATATCGAGACCAGCCTGCGGAGTCTGCGCACCGATCGCGTTGACATCCTGCAGCTGCACGACGTGAGCACCATCGGCGACTACGACAAGGTCATGGGGCCGGGCGGTGCGCTGGAGGCGGCGAAGAAGGCACAGGAGCAGGGCAAGACGCGCTTCATCGGCATGTCCAGCCATAACCCGGACTGCCTGCGCCGCGCGATCGCGAGCGGCGAGTTCGACACCGTGCTGCTGACATACAACATCGGGACGTTGTGGACCGAGCCCATCATGGCTGAGGCGCAGAAGAAAGACGTCGGCGTGGTGGTGATGAAGCCGATGTCCGGCGGGGCGTTCTTCAGGCTGTCGGCGGAGCAGGAGGACAGCATGCCGACAATCACACCCGAGGAGACGCTGCGGTTCGTGCTTCTCAACCAGGACGTGGACGTGGCGCTGTCGGGCTTCAAGCAGCTTGACGAAGTGCCGCAGAACATGGCGGTGCTGGACAACCTGAAGCCGTTGTCCGAGGAGGATCGGGCGCGCCTCATCAAGTTCGGCGAGGACATTGGGCAGGTGTACTGCCGCGGGTGCACGTACTGCATGCCGTGCACGGTCGAGATTGACATCCCCGCGGTGCTTGCCATCCTCGATCACAGCGAGCGGTTCTCGTACGAGTGGCCGACGCACCGGCGCAAGTACGCGGAGCTGGAGGTCAAGCCCACGGAGTGCGCGGAGTGCGGGGAGTGCGAGGAGCGCTGCCCGTTCGACGTGCCGATCATGGAGCGGCTGAAGAAGGCGGCGGAGAAGTTCGACAAGCCGTATTGAGCAGGCTGCGGGTGTTCGTCAGCCGTCGGTGGGGATGTCGCTTCGAAGTCGCGCGGGGCCGTAGGCGTAAGGTTCACTGCGTCGTACTCTGTCTGCCCCGCACGCATCGGAAGCCGATCTCCTGCTCGCCTACTCCCCAATATTCCGCGTCGCCCGCGGGGCGAGGCGGATAGTACTGGGCCTCGGGATATTCGGCTCGCCGCTCGGCGACGCTGCGCCCCTTCCAGAACGAACGCGCATCATTCTCTTGTGGATCCCAGAGGTATGGCGTCAGGCTTCCGCGCACCACCATTCGATCCGCGTCCGCTTTGGTGGCAGTCCACTCCAGCGCATTGCTGAACATCTCAACCGCGCCATATGGGCTCACATCATCGGCATGTGTGCCCACGGCGCCGATCCATGGATTATCAAGCAGCGAGGGCAGTCGCTCATTGCCCCAGGGAAATCTTCGCCCGTCGGTTCCCCGCGCAGCCTTCTCCCACTCCAGTTCGGTTGGAAGTCGGCCCTTCGCCCACTCGCAGTACGCCTGTGCATCTTGACATCTGACGAATACGGGGTAGTGCCGAATCTGTTCCCAGATTTCCGGGTCGGGTCCGCCGGCCGGCTTCCCGAATATCACGTCGCCTGGCCACAGTGGACACTCCGTCGTCCACCACGTTGGTCGGTACTTGTGGCCGGTTGCGTCGACAAACTTACGGTACATTTCGTTGGTCACTTCGTACTTGTAGATCCAGAATCCCGCGAGACGGGTCTCGCCCGGGCGAAGCGGCTGCAGTCTTTCCACTATCGCGCCCCGGCTGCTCGCGCCGCCATATCGAAAACTCCCCGGTGGGACGCGTACCATCTCCGCTCGGTCAACCGGATTGCGTCGGATCCTGGTGGCCGCGCGGTCTTTCTGCGCCGCGACCGGTTGAGCCCTTTCCGCCGTCGGCGGCTCGCACAACGCCACTGGAATCCAGACCAGGGGCATCCCGAGCAGAACAGACGCGCAGAGGATCCAACGGCCCAGCGCTACCGTCATCCCGGAGTGTCGGCCGCCGCAGCGCCACTTGGTTCGCGTCCGCTTCGCATTCATGATCCTCCCCTATCATCGGTTGCTTGCATGATGAGACTGGGGGCTTTCGACGTCGCATCCGTCGCCGGGCCTGTCGCCTGATATGACGAGGTTCCGGCTCGTCCGGTTCCCGGCACGAGTTCCCAAGATCGCCGGAATCGCCAAGTCGGCATCGCGCATTCAAACAGACGATTGCATGGCTGCTCGTGAAGCCTGACTCCGCGGGAATCCGGAAAGAGGTGAACCATGCCGCCCGCCGAATTACACTCCTAGGAGAGTGCTAAAGGAGTGTTCCTAGGGGATTTGACGATGGCGCTGGGCTCGTGTTAACGGGCTAACCTGGCGGCGGACGAACTGTCCACAACTACATGGAGAGACAGCAATGAGGACCTCACCTACTCGGATTCTGCTGCGGCGGCTGGCTGGGATCACCGTAATCGCTGCAATGTGTGGCGCGGCGGCGCTGTGCGCGGGGTGCGGCGCACGCCAGAAGGCGGGCGGCACAGTCCGCGTATCCGGCGCCTGGGCACTGTATCCGATGATGGTGAGTTGGGCCGAGGAGTACCAGAAGCTCCATCCCGAGGTACGCATTGACGTGTCGGCGGGAGGCGCGGGCAAGGGCGCGGCCGACGCCCTGGGCGGACTGGTGGATATCGGGATGGTTTCGCGCGACATCCATCCCGACGAGACGGCAAAGGGCGGGTTCTGGGTGTCGGTGGTCAAGGATGCGGTGATACCGACGGCCAATGCCGCCAACCCTGTGGCTCAGGAGTTGGCGCAAAACGGTGTGAAGAGAGAAACCTTCGCGGCGCTGTGGGTTGAAGGGAAGGCGCTCACCTGGGGAGACGTTGCCGGTCGGCCCGATATCGCGGACAAGGTGCAGGTCTACACGCGCTCAGACGCGTGCGGCGCCGCGGATACGTGGGCGAAGTATTTGGGCAAGAGCCAGGAGGACCTTGAGGGCGTGGCGGTGTACGGCGACCCCGGCCTCGCCGACGCGGTGAAGAAAGACCCTCTCGGCGTCGGCTACAACAACCTCAACTACGCATACGACGCGGCCACCGGCAAGCCGGTGGCGGGCCTGATCCCGGTGCCGATTGACATCAACGGCAACGGCACGCTCGACGCCGACGAGAGTTTCTACTCCGCCAAGTCGGATGTGATTCGCGCGATCAAGGACGGGGTGTATCCCTCCCCGCCCGCGCGCGACCTCAACCTTCTCACCAAGGGCAAGCCGACCGGGCTGACGCGCGAGTTCATTCTGTGGATTCTGGGCGATGGGCAGCAGTTCGTGGACGAAGCCGGCTACATCCAGCTCCCGCAAGAGAAGCTCACCGCGAGCTTCGACAAGCTGCGTTGAGTTCACTGACTGAGAGAGCGGCACACACGCGCGAAGGATGTTGGCGGGGAGCCGTGTCAGCTGAGGATGACTAGGTGCCGAGGAGTCGGAAAGACAGGTTGGCGGCTGCGTTGATGGCGGCACCCACGGTGTTGTCCGTGGTGCTCGTCTTCGCGACCGCGCTCGCGCTGTTGATCAAAGCGTGGCCCATCCTTGCGACGAAGTCGCTCGGTCATCTCCTGGTTTCCTCGTCGTGGCATCCGCTGAGAGGAGAGTTCGGCTTCTACCCCTTCATCATCGGCACGTTGTGGGTCACCGGGCTGGCGATGGCGATCAGCGTTCCCATCTGCCTGCTCACCGCAGTGTACCTCGCCGAGTACGCGGGGAGGCGCATGCGCGCGGTGGCGAAGCCGCTGGTGGATCTGCTGGCGGGCATTCCTCCGGTGGTCTATGGCTTGTGGGGCGTGCTCGCGGTGGTTCCGGTGGTGGGCGAGATCGGGTCTCGCATGGGGGCGGGAGCGACCGGCTACACGGTGCTCGCCGGGGGCATTGTGCTCGCGATCATGGTGTTTCCGATTGTCATCTCGGTGACCGATGAGGTGTTGCGGTCGGTGCCGATTGAGGCGCGCGAGGCGTCGCTCGCCCTGGGAGCGACGAAGTGGCAGACGGTGAAGCGTGTGGTCATACCGAGCGTGATGTCCGGCGTCGCGGCGGCGATCGTCCTCGGTTTCTCGCGTGCGTTCGGCGAGACGATGGCGGTGCTCATGGTGGTGGGCAACGTCGCGAAGCCGCCGCACTCGGTATTTGACCCGGCGTACCCGCTGCCGGCACTGATCGCCAACAACTACGGGGAGATGATGAGCATCCGGCTGTATGACTCGGCGATCATGCTTGCGGCGTTGATCCTGCTGGTGGTCGTGCTCGTCTTCAACGTGCTCGCGGCGCTCGTGCTGCGCAGAGTGGAACGAGGGATGGCGTAGATGGACCGACGACGCCTCGAGGAAGCGTTGTTCAAGGTGCTGATGATGGCCTCGACGGTTCTGGTGCTGGCGAGCCTGGCCGGGGTCATGGGCGTCGTCCTCGTCCGCGGGCTGCCTGCTCTCGACCTCGCGATGATCACGCAGACGCCGAAAGGGGGCTACTACCTCGGCAAGGAGGGCGGGGTGCTCAACGCGATCGCGGGATCCCTGTGCCTTGCGGTCGGGGCCACGGCGATCGCCCTCGTGCTGAGCCTGCCCATCGTGTTCTATCTCCAGCGGGATTACGCCGGGCGATCGCGCCTCGCGAGCTACACGCGGCTCGCGCTCGACGTGCTGTGGGGCATTCCGTCCATCGTATATGGGGCGTTCGGTTTCGTCATCATGCTCTACATGGGCCTGCGCGCGTCGCTGCTCGGCGGTGTTATTGCGCTCACCCTGGTCGAGCTGCCGATCATGGCGCGAGCGATGGACGAAGTCGTACGCCTCGTGCCCGCGGAGTTGAAGGACGCATCCTATGCGCTCGGCGCCACCCGCATCGAGACCACGACGCGAGTGGTCTGGCGGCAGGTACTGCCGGGCATCGTGACTGCGGCGCTGCTCGCGTTCGGCCGCGGCATCGGCGACGCGGCGTCGGTGCTGTTCACCGCGGGGTACAGCGACTATCTCCCGTCGTCGCTCATGGAACCGGTGGCGTCCCTGCCGCTCGCCGTGTTCTTCCAGATTCTCACGCCGTTCCCGGAGGTGCAGCAGCGGGCGTACGCGTCGGGGGCGATTCTGTTGGCGCTCGTCTTGATCGTCAGCGTGGCGTCGCGGCTGCTGGCACGGAGGTTCGAGCGGCACGTGGTGCGTTGAAGACCTGAGGGATTGGTGCAGATGCCACACATCAGCATTCGCGGGTTGAGCGTTGATTATGATGGCCATCCCGCGCTGAGAAATGTGACGGTTGATATCCCGGACCGTCAGATCACGGCGATCATCGGGCCGTCGGGGTGCGGCAAGACGACGCTGCTCAAGAGCTGCAACCGCCTGCTTGATCTGACGGACGGCGTCCGGGTGCAGGGCGAGGTGCTGATTGACGGGGTCAACATTCTCGATCCGCGCGTGGATGTCACGCAACTGCGCAAGAAAATGGGGCTGCTGTTCCAGAAGCCGTATCCCCTGCCGATGTCCATCTACGAGAACGTCGCCTACGGGCCGCGGGTACACGGACTCAATGACCGGCGGCAACTCGACGGGATTGTCGAGCGGTGCCTCAAGACATCCAGCCTGTGGGAGGAAGTGAAGGGCCGCCTGCGGTCGCCGGCCACCAAGCTCTCGGTGGGCCAGCAGCAACGGCTGTGCCTGGCGCGCGCGCTGGCGGTGGAGCCGCAGGTGCTGCTGGGGGATGAACCGACCTCCGCTCTCGACCCCCAGTCGGCACAACAGGTTGAGAAGCGGCTGGTCGAGTTGAAGGGCGATTACACGATCGTTATCGTGACCCACATCCTGCGCCAGGCCAAGCGCCTCGCGGACTACGTTATCTTCATGTACCTCGGCGAGCTGGTGGAGCACGGTCCGGCGGCGCAAGTGTTCGCCGACCCACGCGATACGCGCACGCAGGCCTACCTCGGCGGCGAGGTGAGCTAGCGCGCATTACTCATGCGCGTACGCGTGAAGCGCAGGTGGCGCGGGCTTCGCCGCGCTCCGGAGCGGCGCGTAGCGCCGCCCAGCACGCTCTTCAAGCGTAGTATGAATAGACCAGGCTAGTCAGCGGGGGGTCGGGGGAGGCACGGGCGCCGAATGGCGCGCCGTCGGCGTTATCGCCCCGTCTGCCGGTTTCGCCGGCCGCGGCTGCCAGATCAGGTGGCGTTCATCGTCCGGGGTCACAGCGGATGCGTCGCCGCCAACGGCGGCGACGATGTTGACTCCCCCGTGCCGAGGCGGCGAGCACAACGCTTCCAGGCCTCCCGTTCCATTCCACCCCAAGTCACTGTCGAACAAGAGCACCGTCTGCTCCGGATCCGCGATCTCTGACGCCTGAAGCCCGCCGAGCGCGCGGTTGAACGCGTAGCCTGACCGAAGTTCCGGCGCGGCAGGGCAGATCAATGCTTTGCGGTTTGTGATGTACCCCTGTCCCCAGATTGCATCCGACCACGCATCCGCCGGGGGCAAGCGGCCGCTGTTGTCCTGCGCGTACATCCTCGCCGCGAGCGACAGCGCGTGGAGGTTCGAGAGGCAGGTGCTTCGATTACCCCCATGGGTGTACTCATCCACCACCCGCGGGGCATAGGATGCCGTGACCAGGACGACGGCGAGCGCAACCGACGTCGAGCCGAGAACGGCCACGATCGCGACGACTCGCCGCCACAGCGGTGCTTCGGTGCGCTCAAGGTTGTCCAGCCCCACGGCGCCCAACACCAACGCAGCGAGCGCCGGAAGCCCGCTGATCCCCCACAGTACGCTTAGTCGAGAAAGCGTATCCGTGCGCGGAGTGAGCGAGAGCGCGGCGAGGATGGCGCCAACAGCCGACCATATCGTCAGCGCCAACGAGGCCTCCGGCATTCGGCTGACCCGTGCGGCAACCGGCGTCGCGGGTGGCGGCTGTGGGCGAGCGGACTCGCGGTTGTGCTCCTCGGGCGATGCCATGTCACACCCCGAGATGAAGCGCTATCCACCGGATGCTTTCCCGTTTCCGGGCGGAAGTATGCGCGGGCGCGACGGGGCGGCCGAGCAGGAACGCGGAACACATGCACCCAAGACTGCCACACCACGAGGAGGCACGACCATGCCAGACCGTATCACCCGGCGTCAGTTCTTGCAGAAGGCCGGAGGGGCCGCGGCCGCCGCCGCAGTCGTGCAACCGATATTCCTATCGCAGAACGTATTCGGCGCAAACGACAGGATCGTCATGGGTCTGATCGGCTGCGGCGGCCAGGGGGTCGCCAACATGAGCTTCTTTCTCGGCAACCCCGACGTCGAGTTCGCCGCGGTGTGTGACGTGGACAAAGAGCGCGCGGCGCAAACGGCGGACGGCGCGGGCGAGAAGGTGACGGCTTACTCCGATTTCCGGGAATTGCTGGAACGCAAGGACATAGACGCGGTCATCGTCGCCACGCCGGACCACTGGCACGCGCTGCCCACGATCTTGGCGTGCGAAGCGGGCAAAGACGTGTACGTCGAGAAGCCGCTGGCGGCGAGCATCGCTGAAGGCCGCGCCATGGTGAATGCCGCGCGCCGCTACGAGCGAGTAGTGCAGGGCGGCACCCAGCAGCGCAGCGGCGCGCACTTCCAGCGTGCGGCGGAGATCGTGCGCTCGGGACTGCTCGGCAAAGTCAGCCTCTGCCGCACGTGGTACGTCGGCAACGAGCTGCCCGACGGCATCGGCAATCCGCCGGATTGCAATCCTCCGCCGGAGATTGACTATGACATGTGGCTGGGCCCCGCGCCGAAGCGGCCGTACAATCCCAACCGATGCCATTACACCTTCCGCTTCTTCTGGGACTATGCCGGGGGCAAGATGACCGACTGGGGCACGCACCTCATTGACATCATCCACTTCGGCATGGGGGCGGATGCGCCGCTCGCCGTCTCCGCGTCCGGGG
Source organism: Armatimonadota bacterium (assembly GCA_020354555.1). Lineage (NCBI taxonomy): Bacteria > Bacillati > Armatimonadota > Armatimonadota bacterium. Next base: position 2,714,573 of record CP070648.1, read on the forward strand.
GGAAATACGTCGTCCCGGACAACCGCGAAACGCCCGATACCATGGAAGTGATCTACGATTACCCGGGATTCACGCTGACCTATTCATACCGCGGCGGCAACGGGCGCTTCGTGGACAACCACGAGTACGGCATGCAGTTCCACGGCGCCAACGGCACGCTGTTCGTTGACCGCGCCGGCTTCGACGTCATGCCGGAGAAGGATCAAATGGCGCCAATGTCCGGCGGCATCTCTGCGCTGAATCAGCCGCACGTGCGCAATTTCCTGGACTGCGTGAAATCGCGCACGCGCGCGATCTGCGACGTGGAGATCCTCCACCGCTCGACGATCCCGGGGCATCTGGGCAATATCGCGCTGCTCACCGAACGCAAGATCCACTGGGATAGCGAGAACGAGCGGATCGTCAACGATGAGGAGGCGAACCGGCTTCTGTCCAAGCCCTACCGGGCTCCGTGGCGGCTGCCGGGGGCGTGACCTGGAGTGGCCGCCGGTCGCGCACAGGGGAGCCCATGCCTCGGCCTCAGGCAAGGGCTGGGCACGATGAATGAAGCTACCGCGGTGACCATGCAGGAGCCGTGGCATTCTCTAAGATGATGCGCTGCGTGCGTTCCACGACGTCAATGACCCACAGGGCAGCGGCACCGTCTTCCCAGGTGTCTTCCGAAAGGGCGATCCGCTTCGAGTCCGGCGCCCAAGAGAAGTCACCCAAATGGGCGTAATGGATGCCCTGCCAAACCGTGGATGTAGAACCGCTGACGATTTCATGGACACGCAGCTTGCTCAGGGACGAGTCCTCGGCTGGGACGAGGTATGCGATGCGGCTAGCGTCCGGACTGACCTCCACGCACGAGATCGGCGTGCCTGTTTCGAGCCACTCCTTCGCTGCGCCAGAGATGATGTCCCACTTCCAGATTCCGCCGGGACCGCGATGCGATTGCCAGTCGTACTTCTCAGTATCACACGATAGCAGGACTGTGCGGCTATCGGCGAGCCATTCGTAGGCCGCGAAATGATCAACCAGGTGGCGCGGACGCAAGCGCACCGTGAGACGCCTGCTGACCGCATCGTATATGCCCAACCAGCCATACCCGGTCAGCGCCCCGCCCGCCAGGATGTAGCGGCCGTTCGGGCTCACTGCAGGTTCGGAGTACATTGTGGAATCAGCGTCAACGGGAGGCAAGAGCATCTGGGGCGGCGCGTCGTTCCTTGGTGACAGCTGCCAGAGCCCGCCATCTGCGTCAACCTCACGC
>CP070648.1:2715921-2732224 GCA_020354555.1 Armatimonadota bacterium
ACGATCTTCGCGCGCACGCGCCCCAGCATCTTGGGTTCCGCGGACTTGGCGATCTCGTACACGCGGCCCTTGAAGCTGCGCCCAGGGAAGGCTTCCGCGAGTACATTGACCTCTTGCTCCAACGTGATCTTGTCGAGGTCCACGTCGTCAATCTCGGCGTCCACCCACATGTGCGAGAGATCGGACAGCACCATCAGCGGCGCGCCGGGGTATGCCACCTCACCCGGATCCGCGTTCACGCGCACCACGGTGGCGTCCATCGGCGCGGTGATCTCGGCGCGGCTCAGTTCCGCCTGCGCGGCGCTCAGCTGCGCGCGAGCGCGCTCTTCCAGCGCCGTGGCGGCATCGTGCTCGCGGCGACGGAGGTCCACGACGCGCTCCAGCGCCCGCGCTTGCGCCACTCCCGCGCGCGCGGCGGCGACCTGGGCGCGCCCAGCGGCGATATCCTCGCTCCGCGCGCCCTCGCGCACCAGGCGCAGGGATTCCTGCGCGGCGCGCATCTCGGCCCCGGCCAACTCGTGCGCGGTGCGCGCCTGGTCGAGCGCTTGCTGACTGACGGCGCCGTCGCCGTAGAGCTGCTCCAGGCGGGCGAGGTCGCTGCGCGTTTGACCGAGCTGAGCTTGCGTCTGCGCGACGCGCTCTTCAGCGGTGCGGATTTCCTGCGGGCGCGCGCCGGTTTCGAGGCGCTGCAGCTGCGCCTCGGCGGCCTGTAGATTCGCCTGGGCTGCCTCGATGGTGGCGCGCGCGTTGGCTTCCTCGGCGCGCACGCCCTGCTGTGCCTGACGGGCCTGCGCCTGGGCTGCTTCCAGGTCCGCGCGCGCCTGGCGGAGGTACGCTTGCAGCGACTCGCGGTCGAGCACGACGAGCACCTGTCCGCGGCGCACCTGCTCGTTCTCCTTGACCGCGACGCGCTCGATCCGCGCGGGGACTTCCGAGGCGACTTGGATCTCGTCCGCCTTGACAATGCCGGTCGCCGAGAGTTCGACCTGCAAGTTGCCGCGCGCGACGCGCGCGGCGCGGACGACGGGCACGCTGCCTGGGCCCCACGCGAAGTAGTATGCGATCGCAGCGACGACAATCAGAACTGCGAGCACGATGATGCGCACCCAGGGGAAGCGTTTACGTCGGTTCTCACTCATGCAGTCGCCTTCACACTTCTTCTACGCGTTCGGGATGCCAGACCCTCCCAAACGCGGATAATCGCCGTCGCAAACGGCCCGGGACTTTCGATCCATGCAACGACAACCTCCGGCAATGGATTCCTTTCGCAGCGGGGGGCTTCCTGCCGTGGTGCTTCCCCGCGCTGCGATGTGGCGAGACTAATGTGGGCCTGGACAGGACGTACGGCATCGGCGTCGCTCTGCGTTGTCGCGCTTGCGGGAGCGAAGCGCAGGTCGCGGTATCGGTCATTTGGGGGCCGGTGGGCGTATGTGGGCTTGCCCGCCTCAGACAGAGATGCCGCAGAGGGATGCGCTCACCGCCGAAGCGAGCACGCGGCGATGCCGAGATTCCTCGCTTGACTCCGACTCCGCTACGCGGAATTCCGGAGCCCCGATTTGATCGGGGCCATGCTCGGAATGACCATCGCACCGTGAGTTGCACGTGGTGGAAGGCGCTGAGGCGAGTACGCGTTTTGGCGGTTCCACGCCCGAGGGTGGGCGGGCTCGGCGGCGTGCGCTGCCGTAACGGGGCATCCCCACCCAACCTCTACGTCACAGGCGCACAAGTCCCTGCGAGGGAGAGGGGTTGCGGGGCGCGGGACCGGATCACGGAGATCACGCGGGCGCTTTGCTCGCCGCTTCGACTTGCGCGAGCAGGCGGGCGAAGACTTTCTGGTGCGCTTCCTCGTCGGCGATGAGCTTGCGCAGGATGGTCTGATGCTCCGGTTTCTGCGCCTTGGCGACGGCGCGGCGGTAGAGGTCAATCACCCGTTTCTCGCCGTCGATGTGATGGCGCAGCATGTCGGCGGCGCTCGACATCGGGCGCAGCATCTTGAAATCGCCGGTGGGCAGGCCGCCGAGCGAGAGAATCAGGCGCGCGGTCGTCTCCGCGTGCTCCAGCTCGTCCTGGCACGCCTCGCGCAGCGTCATGACGAGTTCGTCGTCGTTGAGGCGGGCCATGTGCTGCGGCATGAGAAACAGCGCGCCGTACTCCAACTCGATGGCCTGGTTGAGCAGCTGAATCAACTCGCGGTCGTCTTTTCTCATCGAATTCTCTTTGGGTGCGTTCGTGCGCTACCGTGTCTCTAATTCCCCTGCGGGGCCGAGGGCCTTGCCAGGGCGGGCGCACAAAGCGCGGGGAATCGTGTCCGGGGCCCGACCGGACGGTCAGGCGGTTTCCGAGGGAGAGGCCACCGAGATCGCCGCCGCAGGCGCGCCGGGTGAGGGCGCAGGCTCATGGCATTTCACCGCCGCCCCAGTCCTTCGCCTCAAATGGTGAACGAGCCGGGCTGCCCAGGCCGAATCTGCGCGAACACGCTGAGGCGCTAGCGCATTGACCAAATGCGAGCGCATCGGTATGATTGTGCGGGTAAGTTGGAGGGACATCGCGGCAAACCCAGGCGGCTGCGGCCTTTGGGGTTTGCCTTTTTGCCGTTGAGCGGCGGGAGGTGTGAAGTCGTGCCAGGGACAGTGGTGGTCGGCGCCCAGTGGGGCGATGAGGGCAAGGGCGGCGTGGTGGACGTGTATGCGGCGGAGGCGGACCTGGTGGTTCGCTTCAACGGCGGCAACAATGCCGGTCATACGGTATTCGTGGGGGACGAGCACTTTGCGCTGCACTTGATTCCCTGCGGGATTTTGCGCGAGAGGGCGTGCGTTCTCGGCAATGGGGTGGTGGCTGATCCGCTCTTCCTGGTCGAGGAGATGCGCGAGCTGGAATCGCGCGGGCTGCGGGTGCGCGAGAATCTGTTGATCAGCGAGAACGCGCACCTGGTGCTGCCGTACCACCGGGCGCTCGATGCGGCAGAGGAGAAGGCGCGCGGCGCGGGCGCGATCGGCACGACGCTGCGGGGCATCGGCCAGGCGTATGCGGATAAGTATGCGCGCAACGGCATCCGCGCGGCGGACATGACTCACCCCGAAGCATTTCGCGACAAGCTCGCCGCCAACATCGAGCAGAAGAATGCGCTGCTGGTGAAGATCTACGGCGCCGACCCGCTGGACTTCGCGCAGGTCTATGACGCGCTGGCGCCGGCGTGCGAGGAACTGGCGCCGCTGGTCGCCGACGGGCCGGCGGTCATCAACGGCGCGCTGGACGCGGGCAAGCAGGTGCTGTTCGAGGGCGCGCAGGGGGCGCTGCTCGATGTTGACTTCGGGACGTATCCCTACTGCACCAGTTCGAACCCCATCGCCGCGGGCGCCAGTGTCGGGACCGGCGTTTCGCCGAAGCGGCTGGACACGATCGTCGGCGTGGTCAAGGCATACACGACGCGGGTGGGCGGCGGGCCGCTGCCGACCGAGTGTGCCGAGGATCTCGCCGAGAAGTTCCGCCACCAGGGGCGCGAGTTCGGCAGCACGACGGGGCGGCCGCGCCGCATCGGCTGGTTCGACGCAGTAGTCGCGCGCCGCGCCGCCATGCTCAACGGCGTCGAGAAGCTCGCGGTGACGCACCTCGATGTCCTGGATCAGTTCGACACGATACCGGTCTGTGTCTCCTACCGCTGCGACGGCGAGACGTGCGACGCGTTCCCAAGCTCGGTGGAGACGCTCGCGCGCTGCACGCCGGTGTACGAAGATATGCAGGGGTGGCGCGAGGACACGACCGGTGCCAAATCGCTGTCGGACATTCCGCGCGCGGCGCGGGCGTACCTCGACCGCCTGGCGGAGATCATGGGCGCGCAGTTGTGCATGGTGCGGACCGGGCCGCGGCGCGACCAGACCATCGTGATCGAGGCGTGAGGGCGCGTCCATGGGTTCAGCGAAGGCGCGCCGGAAGGCCGCCGCAGCGCCGGCGACGCGACCGACGAGAGTCATCGCTGCCGCGGCACGCGGCGCCGCCCTGCGCCGCCGCGTCGTTGCGATTGCCGATCGCCTCGAGCGCGAATACGGGCGGCCGCGCCACCGCCGGGGGAACCCGCTGGACGCTCTCATCGGCACCATCCTGTCGCAGAACACCACGGACGTCAACAGCGGAGTAGCGTTCGCGCGCCTAAGGGATCGCTTCGGCTCGTGGGATGCTGTCGCCGACGCCGACGTGCGCAGCATCGAGGCCGCCATCCGCCCCGGGGGTCTGAGTAGGATGAAAGCGCCGCGCATCAAGCGCATCCTGCGCCAGATCCGGGAGGAGCGCGGCAGGCTGAGCCTCGGCTTCCTGGCGCGGATGACTGACGACGAGGCGCGGGAGTACCTGCTTGCCCTCGACGGCGTCGGATTGAAGACCGCGAACGTGGTGTTGCTGTTCGCTCTGGGCCGGCAAGTGTTCCCGGTGGACACGCACGTGCTGCGGGTGTCGTAGCGGCTCGAACTGATCGAGCCGAAGACGTCAGCCGATAGGGCGCACGCCGAGTTGGAGGCGCTGATTCCGCCGGAGCGGCGGCACGCGCTGCATCTCAACGTGATCGCGCACGGGCGGCGGGTGTGCAAGGCCGCGCGGCCGCGCTGCGGCGTGTGTCTACTCGCCCGGGCGGCGCTGTGTCCGTACCCCGGGCGGCACGGGTACGAATGAGGCTGGGCGTCCACGTTCCGGTGAGCAAAGGCTTGCGCCGGGCGGCGGCGGAGGCGGTGCGACTGCGCTGCGAGTGCATGCAGATGTTCCTCTCCAATCCGCGCGGCTGGGCGGCGGGCGCGGAGCACCCCGGGGCGGATGTCGCGGCGCTGCGCGAGGCGCGCGGGAAGCACGACATTAGACCTCTCATCGGCCACGCGTCGTACGTCGTCAATCTCGCGTCGGCGGATCGGGAGTTGTGGCGCAAGTCCCTGACTTCGGCGGCTGCGGATATGCGGCGCGCGCTCGGGGTCGGCGCTGAGGCGTTTGTGGTTCACGCGGGGTATCACGGCGGGGGCGGCGAGCGCAGGGGCCGCACGCTGCTGGCGCGGGCGCTGCGCGAGTTATCGCGGGCCTCCGGCGGCAGGCTGGCGGTGCTCGTCGAGAACGGCTCGGGCGCGGGGACCGGGGTCGGTTGGCGATTTGAGGATCTCGCGGCGGTGCTGGCGCAAGCGGGGAATCCGCCGGGCGTGGGCGTATGCCTGGACACGTGTCACGCGCATGTGGCGGGGTATGACCTGAGCGGCGCGGAGGCGGTCGGCGCGGTGCTCGAAGCGTTGGACCGCACGGTAGGTCTGGGGCGGCTGGGGGCGGTGCATCTCAACGACGCGAAGCATCCCGCCGGATCGCGGCGTGACGCCCACGCGCACATTGGCCGGGGCACGATCGGACGGGCGGGCTTCCGGGCGTTGCTCCAGCACCCGCGCCTCGCCGATGTTGCGGGGATCATCGAGACGCCGAAGGAGGGTGACGCGGACGCGCGCAACCTGCGGGTGTTGCGCAGGCTGCGCGCGCATCGTGCGGCCCGGTGATAAGGCGGCGAGGGAGCGCCGCGATCACTTCTTCGGTATCTTCGACGCGGGCGGGACCGGGAACTTCTTGATGGCTGGCGCGTAGAGGTCGTAGGTCTTGCGATCCATGACCATGCGCACCTGCTTGCGGTCGGCGGTCATGATGAGCAGGAGCTTGTCGCCCGAAGAGTAGCCCCGCTTCTCTTCGCTGTCGGCCTTGCCGAGCACCGCTTCCTTTGCCTCGCGGACGGCCATGACCGGCGCGACCACGGTGTAGGTCTTGGCGCGGCCGTTGGTTTGCACGGTGAGCTGGCGGCTCGCGGCCTTGAATGACTTGAACGTCGCGGCGATGGGCTTCGCGCGCATCTCGACGAGGAGAATCTCAGACGGCGGGTCCATGATGGCCCACAGCAGTTTCATCTCCCCCTGCACGGGCGGCGCGTTGTAGTAGACGATGAGCTTGTCGCCGGGCTTGATTTGCCTCGGATCGCCGATTTTCATGTCCTTGAACAGCAGGAGCTTGGGGTTCATGGCCGTGAGCGTGAACGGGATGCCGTCCATGGTCTTGAACTTGACCGACATGCCGCTGAGGGAGTCGAGCGTCGCAGGGATCCGCTTGATGTTGTCCGGCGTGAAGGGGTTGTAGGCCTTCTCTTTGGTCTGCGCGAGAGCGAGGCCGGGAGCCAGAGCCGTGAATGCGAACAACGCGACGAGCGCCGCCGCGAGCGAACGAGCGCGCATGATGCACCTCCTAGGGATCTAGCGAGCTACGTTGGCTCTTCAACGAGGCGGCTGTCAGTTCCTGCACCGGTTCCCGGATCGGCGCCCGCGGGGGGGTGGTCATCGAACGCAAAGCGGCTCGCTTCCTCCCTGAATCCGGCGGCGAGGGTGGTGAGCTGGGCGACGAGGCCGGCGGCGCGCTTCATGCCCTCGGCGGCGTCGCGAGCATTGTCGGCGATGCCGCGGATGACGGCGACGACCTGGTCGCTGGCGCCGCGCTGCTGCTGCGTCGCGAGGGAGATCTCCTTGGCGGTCTGGGTCGTCTTCTCGATCATGGCGAGGATTTCCTCGAGCGCCTTCTCGACGCCGCGCGCGAGTTCGACGCCCGCCTCGACTTCCTTGGTGCCCTGCTCGGTAGCCATGACGGAGGCGCTGATGGCGGCCTGGATTTCGGTGACGAGGGCGGCGATTTCCTCGGCCGACGCGCGCGAGCGTTCGGCGAGGCGGTGCACTTCACCGGCGACGACCGAGAAGCGGCGGCCGTGCTCGCCGGCGGCGGCGCTTTCGATGGCGGCGTTGACCGCGAGCAGGTGCGTCTCCGAGGAGATTTCCTGGATGATATCGAGCACGTCGCCGATCTTCTGGGAGCGGTCGCCGAGGCGGACGGTGGTGCGGGCGATATTCTGCACCGTCTCGCGGATGCGATCCATGGCCTCGAGGGCGGTGACGGTTGCACGCTGGCCGCCGGTGGCGGCGGCGACGGTCTCCTCGGCGGTTGACACGACCGACTCGGAGCGCCCGGCAATACCGGCCGCGGACATGGCGAGTTCCTCAAGCGACGAGGTGATTTCCTCGACCGATACGGCTTGCTCGACGGAGCCGGCGGTCTGCTGCTCGGCGAGGCCCTCGATGTCAGAGGAGGCGGCGCCGACCTGGATGATGCCGTCTTGCATGCGCTTGATGAGGGTGCGCAAGCTGCGCACCATCTGGTTGAAGGTGCTGGCCAACTGGCCTATCTCGTCGCGCCGGCGCTCGTCTATTTCGAGCGTCAGGTCGCCCTGGGCAACGCGCTGGGCGGCGATGACGAGTTGGTGCAGCGGCCTGGTGACAGTGCGACCGAGGGCGAAGACGAGGAGCACGGCGCACAGGATAACGGCCGCGGTGAGGAGAGCGGTGCCGCGCGCGGCACCGGCGATGCTGGCGTTGACGCGATCGAGCGACATACCGACGCGCACGGTGCCGATGCGCTCGGAGCGCTTGGTGCCGGGGTCGGCGGGCACGGTGGGCGCGGCTTCGAGCAAGAGCGAGGACTCGAGCCCCGGCATTTCGCCGGCGGCGGTGCGCACGGGCGCGGTGATTTCGAGCAGCGGCGCGCCGGAGCGCAGGTGATGCGGCTGCGCTATGGGCTCGTCCGCCTCCAGGGCGGTATGGCCGACCGGCCCGCCGACGACGGCCTCGTCCGCCTTGGCTCCCGCGCTGCCGAGCACGCTTCCTCGGGCATCTTGGACGACCGCATAGGCGACATCGGGCTCGATAATCATGCCCGCGAGGAGGTTCTCGATCATCTCCTTGGAGCCGATGAGGATTCCGTACTCGCTGTGGTAGGCGGCGTTCTTCGCCAAGGTCATGCCGCGCGCTTCGAGGCTTTCCCGTATCTGATGCGACTGCTGGCGCACGAAGAACATACCCAACACGCCCCCGGCGAGCACCAACAGCAGCGTGGCGAGAATCGCAAACTGCACGCTCAAGCCCAAGCTCAGGCTTCGGAGTCTCTTGGATATCCACATCTTAACTTACCTTGCCCCGGTCGTTGCACGATCCGGCTGCGCGCACTTCATCGTCGTCAACATTACCAGGTGCCTTGCGCCGGCGAGCGGCCTCGCCGCCCGGCCGCTCGGGCCGCCGTCGCGGGCTGCGACATCATTTGAACACTCGGTCGGCCGTTTTCCGCAGTGACTGCGGTATCGTCAAACCCAACGTGCGCTCGACGCTGAGGTTGATGGCGAGCAGAGACTTTCTGGGTTTGGCGAGCGGGATGCTTCCCGCCGACTCGCCGGAGAGGACGCGCTGCGCCAGGTAGCCGGCCTGGCGGCCGATATCCGTATAGTCGGGGTAGAGCGCGAGGAGCGCCCCGGCCTCGACCAAGTTCGCTGAAAATCCGACAACCGGGATGCCGTTGCGCAGCGCGAAGAGCAGGACAAACTTCGCTGACTGCGGGCTGTACACGGTGCCGTCAACGGGGGCGTAGAGGACATCTATCTTGCCGCGCAGTGCTTCCGCCGCGCGCGGGACTTCGGCCGCGGAGCGCACCGATCGAGTGACGATCTGCAGCCCGTGGCTGGGCGCCGCGTCGGTCATCGCGCGCACCGCCCGCTGGCTCTGCGCAGGGTCGTAGATGACGCCGACGCGCTGCGCTGTGGGTACCGCGCGCTTCAGTATCTGCAGCGTCTCCGATGGCGTAATGGCGAGGGACACGCCGGTCATGGTCTTGCCCGGCCGCGCGGGGTTGCTGACGAGGCCGCTCTGCACCGGATCCACGACCATCGCGAAGACGACGGGAATGCGGCCGACGGCGCCTCCGACCTGGTCCGCGGCTTCGGTTCCCAGCGCGAGGACGAGAGTGGGAGAGCTCGACCTGATCTCCGCTGCGACTTTGCGCGCGACAGCCGGTTCTCCGGTGAGGGTGTAGTAGGTGGGGCGGGCCTGACTGCCCACGACACCCATGAATCCCTGCTGCGCCGCGTTGTACGCGGGTAGGGGGCGACTCTTGACGATCGCGACCGTCGCCGCGTCGGCCCAGGTGATTGATGCTGCGACCGCTAGTGCCGCGAGAACCGTGCTGCGATATTGCCTCATCATGCCATTCCTTCGAACTGTGCCAGCCTGTGCTGTGTGACACCGCCGGCGAGTCAGCGTCGCCGGCTTCGTGTCGGCTTCGCCGCGCCGCCCGGACTCATTCGCGACACGTGCGGGCCGCGCGGCTCCCGCGTAGTTCAGTGGCCATAAGCAACCCGTACTACGACAATTGGCGCGCTGCGACCGCCATGGATACGCGTTCCCAGGGGGCGATTTCGGATAGGTCGTGTACGGCTCCCCCGGCGAACGAGGCGAACGCCGATATCGCAATGATGCAACAGACCGTGCTGCGTCGCATGCTGCGCTCCGTAGTGCGATCAGACCGCCAAGTTGTTCTCTGGCGCCGAAACACGACCCGCGGCCAGCCCGCGCCGGATGACGCGGACTGCCCAAGGCCATTCACCTCTTCCACATTCCCGGCGTATCTTGAGACAAGTGGCGCCGGCGCGCGCGGAGTCCGGGGGACGCCCAACCCGACGCGGGAGGAGAGCGCCGCGGGGGCGGCGAATTCGGCGCAATCCTAACGGCGCAGGGACGGGAGGCGCGGCATCACGAGGCCAGGGCGTTCCGCAGGACCTCGCGCGGCGAGCCCGCGGCTGCGTAAGGAGCGAAGAGACGAGATGGGAGACCGGGTGAAGATCGGCATTATCGGCGTGGGGCAGATCGGCAAGCGGCACATCGCGGCGTATCAGAAGCTGCCGGTGGAGTTGGTGGCTTTCGCCGATGTTGATGAGGCGGAGGCGAACCGGGTGGCGGCGGAGAACGGCGGGCCGAAGGTGCTGACCGATTTCCGCAAGCTGCTGGAGATCGAGGAGATCGAGGCGGTTGACGTATGCCTGCACAACAACTTCCACGCGCCGGTGACGATCGCCGCGCTGGAGGCGGGCAAGCACGTGTACTGCGAGAAGCCGATCGCGGGGTCGTACGCGGACGGCAAGACTATGGTCGAGGCCGCGCACAGGACCGGCCGGCTGCTGAGCATCCAGCTCGGCAGTCTGTTCTCGGTGGAGACGAAGGCGGCGCAGCGGCTGCTGCAGGAGGGGTATCTCGGGACGCCCTATTATGCGAAGTCCATCGGGTTCCGCCGGCGCGGGCGGCCGGACGTGGACGGTTACGGGACGAGTTCATTCGTGCAGAAGAGCATCGCTGCGGGCGGCGCGATGTTCGACATGGGGGTGTACCACATCGCGCAGATGCTGCATCTCCTGGGCAATCCCGCGCTCGCATCGGTAACCGGGGCGACGCATCAGGAGATCCCGATGTACGCGGACCGGCAGGAAAACGGCAGGTACGATGTCGAGGAGTTGGGCGTGGGCCTGGCGCGGCTGGCGGGCGGGGTGACGTTTTTCATCGAGGAGAGCTGGGCGCTGCATCTCGCGGAGCCGGGAGTCGGGAGCAGGCTGGTCGGGTCGCGGGGCGGGATTCAACTGTCGCCGTTCGCGTATCATTCGACGGTCGCGGACATGGAGATGGATGCGACGTTCGACCTCAAGTCGGCGGACTGGCGCTGGCACCAGTGCGTCGCCGATACCGATGCGTACGATAGCCCGCAGGCGCATTGGGTGGCGGCGCTGCAAGGGCGGGTGCCGCTGATAGACACGGCGGGGATTGCCCTCTCGACGATGCTCATCAGCGAGGGGATCTATCTGTCCGCGCAGTTGCAGCGCGAAGTGACCCCGGCGGAGATCGAAGAGCAGTCGCAGTCAACGGCGGTGACGGTGTAGGGCGGGCACTGGCCGTCCGGGGCATCGCAAGCGAGACGCTTGCGCCACCATATCCGTTCGCGGCGAGCGTCGTCACGCGCCGGCGGCGCGGCCGGTCAGCGCCGCGAGAGAACGCGCTTCTCGTATGACGCGAGGTCGCTGAGCCAGGACAGGCCGGCCGGCACGGCTGCCTGGTGGCACGCATAATCCCACACCGCGCCGAGGGGCATTTCGTTGCGGCGCTCGAGCAGCGCGAGCTTGTCCGCGCCGCGGCCGTCGTGCTCCGCGCGGCGGTGAAGATCCCACGGTTCGAGCATCGCCCGCAGCAACGCCTTGCGCAGGGCGCGCGCGCCGATCACCCACGCGCCGACGCGGTTGATGCTGGCGTCGAAGTAGTCCATCGCCCAGTAGATGCGGTCGAGCGCCTTGCCGCGCACCGCCTCGTCGCACAGGGCATTGACCTCGTCCGTCGCGAGCACGACGTGGTCGCTGTCCCAGCGTACGCCGCGGCTGACGTGGATGAGCAGGCGATCCACGAACTGAAGCGCGGAGGAGACCTTGTCGGCGACGCTCTCGGTGGGATGGAAATGCCCCATGTCGAAGCAGACGACGACACCGCGCGTCGCCGCGTAGGCCAGGTAGAACTCGTGCGAGCCGACGGTGTAATCCTCGCAGCCGATGCCGAAGAGCTTGCTCTCGACTGAATCCACGACGCCTTTCATCTTGCGGTCGAGGATCTCGTCGAGCGCCGCGACCAGCCGCTCGCGCGGCCCCCAGCGATCCACCGTGGTGTCCTTGCGCCCGTCGGGAATCCAGATGTTGTTGACGCAGTCGCCGAGCCGCGCGGCGATGGAGCGCGCGACCTTGCGGCACGCGAGGCAGTGGCGAATCCAGAACTCGCGCACGGGCTTGCTGGGGCTGGAGAGCGTCAGGCCGTCCCTGACCATGGGGTGCGCGAAGCAGGTCGGGTTGAAGTCGAGGCCGATCTTGCGGCGCTTGGCCCAGTCAACCCAGCGCGAGAAGTGCCTGGGCTCGAGCGCGTCGCGGTCAACGCGCTTGCCGCCGGTTTCGGCGTACATGGCGTGAATGTTGAAGCGCACCGCGCCGGGGATCCACAGCGAGGCCTGGTCAAAGTCCTGGCGGATCTCGTCGCCGGTGCGCGCCGCGCCGGGGTAGTTGCCGGTGGCTTGCAGGCCGCCCGAATCGAGCGCGCCCGCGGCGGCTTCGAGGCCGCGGACGTCATCGGCCTGCCAGCACTGGACGGAGATCGGCACGCGCAGAACGGCGCGGACGGCGCGGTCGGTGTTGATCCCGAGGGCCGCGTAGCGCTCCTTGGCGATGTTGTAAGCGGCGAGGATGTGGCGTTCCGTAAGGCGGCGGGTGGGCCGGATTGCGGTGGTTCGCTTCTGCGTGGGCACGGTTGGACAGCCTCCTGTGTGGGGTCAGCGGAACTTACGTCGGGAGGGTGGTGTTCTCCTGCCTTTTCGGTGGCTGTCATCCTTGTGGGAGCCGCGGCGGCCTCCCGTGCGTCGCAGATTCCTATCGCATGCCCTGGCAGGGGGACCTCTGTGCGGGCCCCCTTGCCTTCGTCGCATCCTAGTGGTAGGAACACATTCCCATTCGCGGAACGAGTGTCACACGGCTTGTGACGCGACAGAGTTCCTAGGGGGCCACACACATGAATGATTATCGCAAGTCGGTGAGCACGGTAGGAGCAGTACTCATCATTTTCGGCCTCTTGGACTTCGCATGGGGTCTCTCTCGCGCGGCTCCACGCGGCGTCGCATTGAACTTCGGCACCCTCGCGATAATCCCGGGAATCCTTCTGCGCCGGACAAGTCTGAAGACCGCCCGCTTCATGGCGCTGCTCGCCGCCTTCTTGGTGACCTGCTATGTTGCCTTTCTCCTGGTAGCGCCGTTTACGTTAAGGATGCCGCTCGACCTCGCCTTGACGTATCTGAGGCTGCGCCCGTTTGCCGTGGCCCAAGGGGCTCTCTTGGTGATTGGCCCACTCATCCTCTGGGGATGGATTTACCGCAGGCTCACGGCGCCGGTGATCCTGGCAGCCATGGATGAACAGCAGATCGGATACAGACGGCCGTGGCAGAAGCCGTCGGCTGGCTTCGTCGTAGGGGCGGCCCTCGCCATCGTTCTGGCCATAGTGACCTACCCGCTAATGAGCGGCGTAACGGTGGAGCGAGCGAAGATCGAGGCAAGGAAGAAGGTCGGGGGCGGATACAGTCTCTTTGTCTCCTCTTGGGGCAAGCATTATGAACCCGCTCGCAAGAGCACTACTCGCGCGACGGTGATTGCGTACAACCGGCACGACCTCCAAGATATCACAGTGCAGTGGGAAGAATGACTCCATGAAATGGGACGCCGAGACGGCATAGACGCAATCGGGTACGGAGAACGCGTTACGTTCGCGGTCCCGTTCGTCTTCCTCTACGGCGCCCCATTCCCAGCTCAACTCCCGGGCAGACAGGTTGCCTCTGGGAGCGGCTAACCGCGTTGACTCGCGTCTGCTGAAGGATTATTGTATAGCTACGAGCCATATTGGGTCGCAGCCGTCGGCCCGGTGCGCGATCCGAGCTGCATGTCCCGTTCATGAAACCAGAATTCACCTGGTCTGATGCTTGGCTCCTGTTGGCGGTCGCGTGCGCTGAGCGCGAACACAAAGCCCATGGAACCGCCGGCGCTACGCTGACCGACGTGATTGCGTGGGGCGATGTAATCAACCACGCTATCTTCTCGAGTGACGAGCTCCGCCGCGGCTTTTCCAACCTCATCGCCGCCGGCTGGGTGGCGTTCGACGGGAAGTTCTTCTCTCTTGCAGGTATGGCAGTTGCCGAGTGGGAACGCATCGAGCGTTCAACCAGAACCTTGTGGCATTGTCTGGAGAAGATCGAGGTCTTCCTCTCCTCCGCTTCCCATCTCGCCGAGTATGCGAACGTCCAGGCCCCGGACCGGATCTACCCAACGCTCAGCAACCGCGAAATTAGGGCGGCCTGCAAGGCATGGCATCGCAAGGCGCGCCGGCTGATACGCGAGAACGCAAGGAAACGCAAACGCACGTGAATTGCCCGCTTAACACCTCTCTTTCGGGAAAGCCCCTCCCTCATGACGCCGCCCTGAGCGGGCGTAGAGACGGCTGTGCCACCATACTCCTTGGCAGAGCGAGCATGAGCAGCGGTCACGCCGCTAAAGCTTGCACGCCGTAGGCATGGCGTCGCTCCCGCCGCCGCTAAAGCTAAGGCGGGCAAGTACGCTCGCCGCGTTGAGCATAGCATCTTGCGATGGCGGTGTGCGCAACACAGTCGTGGCACCCTCACCCGGTCCGCGTCCGGCGGGCAAGCCTCTGCTCGGAAGCGTATCATCACCCACTCCTCCCTTGTGAAGCCGCTCGAAAGGCTGGGTTTCGCCTGCCCAGAGGATGCGTCCGCAGGAGACGCCTTATGGAGTGCGGAGTTCACTCCCGCTTTCGAAAGCGGCGATCCGTTCGACTTGGCTCAGGACAGGTGAATCGCCGCACTCCAAAGTGACGGCGAGTCACGTCGCAAGCGTGTGCACGCTCAGGGCCTATCTCGCGCGCCGCACAGACGCCGCGAACAAGATGCGGGTAATGCTAAGCCCTGAGGGGGAGAGGGGTTAGGGGTCGTACGAGAGCGTGGCCTTTCCCTATCGCGGCGCGAAGGTGATGTCGTCGAGGAGGATGGTCACGCCGGGGTGGGCGCCGAGGATGAGGCGGGCGAGGGAGGCGTTCTTCGGCGACCGGAACACGCCGCCGTGCGGCGACCACTGTGTCGGGCGGTCGGCGCCCTGCCAATCGTTGTCATAGGTGATGTGGCGGCCGTCGGCGTCGAGCCAGTCAATGGTCACTTTATAGCCCGTCTTTTCGGTGAGAACCCGAACCCACGCCTCGAGCGTATGGTCAACGTCGGGCGTGACTCTGACGACCTCGGAATACACCTGCTGTTCGGCGCGGGCGGCGGCGCCGTCAATGCGCAATGATGCCCGGCCGCTGTGCGAATCATCGGTGCCGATCTTCCCCTCTCCGGTCCAGTCGGCCATGCCCTCCTCGAAGCCGGTGTTGGTGAGCGCCCCAGCAGCGCCGCGGGTCGGACTTGGCGCGAAACGGGCGCCGTGGATTGCCAATTTGATCTCGCCGGCGCGGGAGGGGTGCTTGATGACGAGGTAGCCGCGCGTGGTGTCGGCCCACCAGCCGGCGGGCGCGGGGTCGAGATCCGTGACCTCGGGAATCTCGGCGTCATCCGCGAGTACGCGCGCGGGCCTCGCGATGCACGTGAGGACGCTGTGGCAAGTGCGTCCGGCGGGGTAGCGAAGAGCGACTGTGAGGCGGTCGCCGCTCAGCGATGCGCCGTCTATCTTCGCCGCGGAGATGACGCGGATTTGCCCCGGCCGTTCGCCGACGAGCGCGAAGTCGGTCGCGGGGACGTCGAGCAGGTCTTCCAGGCTCTCGATGATGCTCTGCGGCCCGATCCACGCGCCGTACACTTTCCCGTCGAGCAGGCTGTAGGAGTCGGGGAAGGCGCCCGGCCACGGATTGCCCGCCTCGGGGAGTTCGGCCATGTGCTGCTGCTGGATGCAGGAGAGGACGATACCCTCGGCGATGTGGCCCCAGGGGAGTGATTGGTCGTGCGGCGCGAGGCGCTGGAGCGCGCGGCTGTACACCAGGCCGACCCATTGCACGGGGCGGGCGAACCAGGGGATGGTGTAGAACGTCGCGCCGAAGACGGAGATGGTGGCGAAGCGCATCGCCTCGCGGTCGCCGGCGCGCCAGGTGTAGATGAAGGGCAGGCCGGATCGCGCCCAGTAGCGCGCCATGTCGAGGTAGCGCTCGTCCCCGATCAGCTCGTATGCAGTTACGCCGCATTCGACCGCGAGGGCGGCGGCGCGGAGGTTCGGTGCGTGCAGCGGGACTTCCCAAGTTTCCCCGCCGGCGGGGCGGCGGAAGTTGGCCTCGACGTAGTCGAGCCCTTTGAGGGCGGCGCGCAGCGAGCGCTCGTCGCCAGTGCGCTGCGTGACATTGAGGAGGCGGAGAATCGGTTCGCAGCAGATGCCGAGGGCGGTGTCGCCGGCCGTGCCCAGAGTCTCCGTCTGCTCGTTGGGCGCGAAGGGCCAGGAGCCGTCTTCTCTCTGCCCGTTGAGGGCATCCGCGCCGCCGGCGAGGCCGCCGAGGTTCTCCTTGACGTGGCCGAGGTGGAGCGCGAGGTCGAGGCCGATGCGGCCGGGACCGCTGTCGGCGATCGCCTTCTCGACTGCCTGCCGGACCTGGGTGAGCGCCGTCGCCGCGAGTTCGCTTTCACTGCGCATGCCGTAGTTGAGCAGGCGCAGGGCGATGCGCGGATAGAAGCCGTGGTCGCGGTGGGCTTCGGGCTTCCACTGTTTGTGCTCCTCGCTCCAACCGCGCGTGAGCCCCTCGATGGAGTGGGCCCAGTGCGCGCGGTGGTCGCGGGTGATGTCGGGTAGCTCGGCGAGCGGGTGCGCGCGATACCACTCCGGCATGACGTC
>CP070648.1:2732324-2740946 GCA_020354555.1 Armatimonadota bacterium
GAGATTCCGCTCATTCAGCGGTTCATACTCTTCCTCGGGCACCCGATCTACGCGCTGTCCGTGATTCTGTTCTCCTTGCTCGTCTTCGGCGGCATTGGCGCTTCGCTCACCGCCCGCTGGGTGCCGGAGCGTGCCGCCCGCGCCGCCGCTGCGGCTGCGGGCATCCTCGTCGTCCTGCTGTTGTTCTACATCCTGCCGCTGCCAGCGCTGCTCGCGCGCCTGATCGGGCTTGAACCGGCGGCGCGGGTCGCCGTCGCAGCCGGGCTTTTGCTCCCAATCGGGCTCGTCATGGGCATGCCGTTCCCGCTCGGCCTGAAGATCGCCAACGTGCGCTCCGCCGAGATCATCCCGTGGCTGTGGGCGGCCAACGGCGCCACGTCTGTTCTCGCGTCCGTGTTGGCGATAGCCATCGCCATCACCTCCGGCTTCAGCGCCGTGATGTTCATCGCGCTCGGCATGTACGCTCTCGCCGCCCTCATCGCCGTCGGACTCGCGCGCTGAGAACCGTGCAGGGACTCGATGCCGCGGCAGCCAAGAACGCCGCAGGATCATCCTCCAAGACAAGTCCCGGGTACCGGCAAGCATGAAAGGTCGCGCGCGACTGTCGCTCCACGCCGTTCTCGTTGCCTTCTTCCTCGTTGCCGGCTGCGGCTGTGCGCAAGCCGCCGGCGACTCCGTCAATGTCAAGGACTTCGGCGCGCAAGGCGACGGCGTCGCCGACGACACCGCGGCGATCCAGGCCGCTATTGACGAGGCCCAGAAACGCGCGCGCAGCGAGCCGTACCCGGGCGGCCCGTACTACGTCACCAGCCCCGCCGTGGTCTTCCCGAGCGGCAAGTATGTGATCTCAGACACGGTCAACCTCGCCGGCACCGTCATCAGGGGTGAGGGCTATGCCGTCATCGAACAGAGAGATCCGGACAAGGACGTCGTCCGCGCGGACTGGGCCTGGCGCATGACGATCGAGGGACTCACCTTCGTCGGCGGGCGAAGTCATGTCTCTCTCGCTAATCCTAACCTCGACACCGGACTGCTCGTCATCCGCGACTGCCGGTTCTACGGCAGCGCCGGACCGGCAGTCGAGTTCAGAGCAGGCACCAACTCGACCCTCGCCGTTATCAGCAACTGCATCTTCGTCTGCTGCCGCCAGGCGCTCATCACGCACACCGACGAAACCGCCGTGCGCGATTGCTGGATCACGTCGAGCATCGAGATGCGCGACCAGGCGGTTATCGAGCATCGCGGCGCGCGTCTCGTGATTGACCACCTCGTCGGCGTGCCGTTGGTCAACGGACACGACCAGCGCTGGATAGACAATCACGGCGCCAATCTCACCTGCGTCCACTGCCGCTTCGGCGGCGAGGGCGCGGGCTTCACGCCGGTCGTCAACTTCACCCGCTTCACCCCGCAGGCGTTCGGCTCGACCATCCTGCTCGACGACTGCTTCGTCGCCGCGCTCGGCAACAACGCCCGCGCGTGCGCGGTGTACTGCGAGGAGGTCCCGAACGGCTTGGAAGTCCGCGACTGCATCCTGACCGGCGTGCCGGCGGTCGTGGTGGACGAGAGCATTGATCTCAACACGTACTTCCGGGGCGCGCGGCCGGGGATGCTCAAGTTCGCCCTGGCGAACAACACGGGGGAGATGGCAGGGACGCTTCCCGAAGGGCTCGCCGATCCGGTGCTTGCGCCCGCCGCAGCGGCGCAGGACACGCCCGCCATGTCGCCCGCCGACACGCGCGAGGCACTGGCGCGCGCCCGCGAATTCCAGTTGAGTCGCACCTCGGAGCCGGCGCCGCCGAGCGAGTTCGGCGGGCACCGGCAGCAGACCGCCCCCGCCAAGTTCATCGAGATCACCCCGACCTCGCATCAGTGGGATCTCGACGACCACATGGACGCCACCACCGAGCGCAACTCCGCATACCTGGCCCTGGCGCCCGCGGCAGACGATGTCATCATCATGCGCCGGCGCCCGTCGCGCGGCAATTGGCCCCACGTGCTCATCCGCAATGTCGCCGTTGACCTCGACCGGTATCCCTACCTGACGTGGAAGCAAAAGGATTCCGGCACTGGCGCGCCCGCGACCCACGCCGTCAAGGTTCTGCACAAGGCGACCGGCACGCTGCTCCTGCTCCGCGAGGACGGCCTCGGCGCGAACGGGGGCTCGTGGCATCGCTACTATGCCTATAACCTGAAGGAGCTTTTCGGCCTCGAAGGCGGCGAGCACGTCTTCGACATCAAGTTCTACTACCTCGGCATCGGCCCCGGGGCGACCTCCGATCCCACGGATTTCACCTATGCGCAGCCGGGCGATTACATCGTCCTCGACTTCCTGCGCCTGGAGTCCGACTGAAGCACGGCGATGCGTAAGGACACATTCCTCGGCGCGGCGCTCATTCTCGCGCTGGCGGCACTGACCGGTGTGGCCCTGTGGCAGACGGCCGGGCGGCATGCCGGCGGACGCGTCGCGGTCACCCGTCACCCCGAACGCATCATGGGAACGACGTGCACGCTCGCCGCCGTCGTGAACTCGCGCGACACGGCCCGCGCCGAGGATGCGCTCCGTCGAGCGGAATCCGTCCTGCGCGCGGTCGAAGCGCGCATGAGCGTGTGGCTCGCGGATTCGGAGATCTCCCGCCTCAATGCCGCGTCGGCAGCCGAGCAGGTACCCCTATCGCGTGACACTGTGGCGGTGCTCCGCGCCGCTCGGGACGCCGCAGACCAAACCGGAGGCGCGTTCGATGCCACCATCGGCCCGCTCATCGAGCTATGGAAGCGCGCTGCCGAGCGCGATCGCGTGCCCACCCAGGCCGAGCTTGACGAAGCCCGCGCTGCGTCTCATTGGGACCTCATCGAGTTGACCGACGCGGGGGCAGTGAAACGCGGCGCGAGCGCGAGGGTGGACCTCGGCGGCATCGCCAAGGGTTACGCCATAGACCGCGCTGCGCAGGCGCTCCACCGCGCAGGCGTCGCGGGCGGCCTGGTTGATCTCGGGGGCGACTTGAAGTGCTTCGGGGAGCCGCCGGACGACCCGCACTGGACGGTGGAGGTCAAGAATCCATTGGGCGTCACGCGCCTCAGCCGCTTGCGGTTAGCCGGCGGAGCCGTCTGCACCAGCGGCAGCTATGCGCGCTTCACCGTCATCGAAGGCGAACGATACAGTCACATTATTGATCCCCGCACCGGCCGCCCGGCAGACGCGGCGCCGTCCGTGACCGTCATCGCAAGGAGTGCGCTCAGCGCGGACATCTGGGCGACCGCGCTGAGTGTGACCGGGCCGCACGGCTTCAAACGGCTGCCGAAGGGAGTCGAGGCGCTGATCGTCGCGGGGACGGGGGAGGACCATCGTATCCTTTGCACCGACGGGTGTCGACCGCTGTTCATGGACCCGCTGCCGCGGGTTACGCCTGCAGGCAGCGCACCACCGACGCGGGCCGGGTCTTCGCCCTAGCTCCGGCCGGTTCCATCACGAGGGGCGGCGAAGTGGGCCCGCCTACCCCCACCACTCGGTGTCGTCAACGGTGGTCTTGAAGTCGGCCTGGATCTCCTCGGGCAGTTCCTTATCGGCGACCGCGGCGAGGTCCTTCTCCGTCGGCTTGCCGACGAATGTCAGCCGCTTCCTCGGGCACTTCTCGAGGACCTTCACCAGCGCTTGGTCGCTCGGATCGTAGACGTCGTAGTTGATCTCGGGCAGCGCGCCGTCCACGGAAATCAGCTCTGGCGCAATGCGCGTGCAGGCCCGGCAGCCGAGACATCCGACCATGCATACCGCCCTCACGTCCGCGGCCGTGTCGTGATTGGAACACGCGACCACGAGCATGCGGTCGGATTTGAACGGCGCGAGGGTGATGATGTTGCGCGGGCACACGCGCGCGCACGCTCCGCAGCCGACGCACCGGTCGTAGTTGACGTTGGACAGCCCGTCCGTGACGCGTATCGCGTCGTAGTTGCAGGCGCGCTCGCAGTCGCCGAAGCCGAGGCAGCCGTAGGTGCAGCCCTGCACCCCCGCCACCAGGTTGACCGCCGCGCAGGTCGGCGCGCCGCGATACGCGGCGCGCTGCAAGCGCTGATCGGTGTGCGCCGAACAATGCACGACAGCCCGGTAGGGCAGGCTCTCGGCGACTTCGACGCCCATGATGTCGGCGAGTTCCATGGCCGCGGCGGCGCCGCCCGGCGCGCACAGCGACACCTCGGCCTCGCCCCTGGCCACGGCTTCCGCATACTCCGCGCAACCGACGAACCCGCAACCGCCGCAGTTGGCGCCCGGCAGCACGGCCAGCAGCGCCTCGACCTTGGGGTCCACCGCCACATGAAACCGCCGGTTCGCCCAGCCCAGCACGTGACCCATGGCCACCGCCAGCAACGCCAGCACGCCGGCCGCGAGTATCACTGCGACCGCGCTCAGCATCGGTCGATCATCCTCATTTGAGCAACACCGCGAGCGCGCCCTGCACGCCCTTGTCCACGCCGGTGAACCCCATGAATGCCATCGCCATTATGCCCGCGACGATGAGCGCGATGCCCGCGCCCTTGAGCGGCCGGGGGACGTCGCACAGGTCGAGTTCCTCCCGGATTCCCGCCATCAGCGATATCGCGATGGTGAAGCCGATCCCGCCGCCCAGCGCCAGCGCCAGCGCCTCGGCGAGCCCCCACAGCTTGGTCGCGTCCTGCATGTGCTTCATGATCTCGAGCGACGCGAAGAGAATCGCGCAGTTGGTCGTGATCAGCGGCAGGTATACACCGAACGACTTGTACAGCGGCGGGAAGAACTTGCGCACGTACATCTCGACGAACTGCACCGACGAGGCGATGACGAAGATGTAGATGATGTAGCTGAGCACGGACAGGTCAACCGTGACCGCGGGATCGCCGCCGGCCGTCCGCCACACCCACGCCGGCAGCGGCGCGCCCGGCCGCAGCAGGTAGTACGTCAGCGCCCAGTTGAGGAGCGACGCGATCGAGATGACGAACGTCACCGCGCAGCCCATGCCGAAGGCGGTATCCACGCGCCGCGACACGCCGAGGAACGGGCAGATCCCCACGAAGTAGTGCAGCACGAAGTTGTTGATCAACGCCGCGCCGACGAATATGAGAATCAGGGTCGTCAGCGTCTCCATGACCACAGCATCCTCACCGTCTTCCATATCGCGGTTTGCGCCTGGCGGTGGCTCGCCCACTCCGCGACGCCGAGCAGCAGGCCGAGCGTCAGGAACGCGCCCGGCGGCAGCACCATGATGCCCCACCCCGGCCATCCCGCGGGCAGCGCCGGGAGCCCGAACCACGTCCCCGACCCCAGGATCTCGCGCACCGTCGCGATGCTCGCGAGCGCGATCGCGAATCCCAATGACATGCCGACACCGTCGGCCAGCGCGACCCCGACCTTCTGCTTCGACGCGCAGATCTCACAGCGCGAGATGATGACGCAGTTGACGATGATCAGCGGCACGTACGGCCCGAGCTGCTTGCTCATCTCGTACATATACGCCGCGAGGAATCGGTCCGCGATGGTCACGAATGTCGCGATCGTCAGCGTGAACACGAGGATGCGCAGGTGCGGCTTGAGCTGGCCGCGGATCAGGCTGATCAGCACGTTGGCGCAGATCAGGACGAACGCCGTCGCCCCCGCCATCGTCATCGCCGGCTTCATCCCATTGGTCACCGCCAGCGTCGGGCACATCCCCAACAGCTGCCGATAGACCGGGTTCTCCGGCAGGATCCCGTTGATGAACCGCTCCAGTGCTGTCGGTCCGTCCTGCGCCATACTTGGCCTTGCTTCCCTCTCGGAGGTTCGCCTATCGCGTGGCGGCGGGAATCGCCGGCCCCGCGCCGGCGGCGGCCGCCTGCTGCCTGACGGGCTCCTTCAAGTTGGCGATCGTTCCGTTGACGATCGCCGCGACGCTCTCCGAGGAAACCGTTGCGCCGGTCAGCGCGCGGATCTCGTTATCGGCCTGCGGCTCGGACTTCACTATCGCCACCGGCTGATCGGTCGGTTTGCCCGCGAACCGGGCACGGAAGTCCTCACTCGTGATGTAGTTGCCCAGGCCGGGCGTCTCTTTCTGCTCCAGCACGTACAGCCCAGTGATAGTGTCCAACCGCGCGTCGAGGCCGATGAGCAGTTCGATGCGATCCGCGAAGCCCTGGCCCTCGCCGGGCAGCACCCAGCCCACGTGGTCGCCGTCGGCGTCAAACACCCGGTACACGCGCGCTTGCTTGCCGTCCGTGCCCTCGACCACGAATTCGGCCGTCTTCGCCTTGTCCGCACCCGCAACGAGGTCGGGGATCACGTCGAAGGTCTCCGCCCGCTTGTTCGCCGCGATCTTGCCGCTCACCGCGGTCTGGACGCCCGCCAGCGCGCCGCCGTACGCCAGCGCCAGGAGAATCACAAGCCAGGCCTGGCCGATATAACCGCCTCGCGTCTGTGCTGCGCTCATGGTCGGCTCTCAGGTTCTCGCCGGCACCGGCCCCCCGACCGGGCGCGGAATCGTCCACCGGTTGAGCAGCGGCGTCACCGCGTTCATCACCAGCACCGCGAACATCACGCCTTCGGGATAGCTGCTGAACACGCGAATCATGATCACCAGCGCCCCGACACCCAGCCCGAATATGAACTTGCCTGTCGTGGTCAGCGGAGTCGTGACCGGATCGGTGGCGATGAAGAACGCGCCGAACAGCAGCGCGCCGCCGACGACATGGTGCAGCGCCGCAAACGGCGTCACGCCCGCCCAGTTCGCCGCGCCGGAGAGAAGGAATGCGGACAGGATCACCCCCGTCGGAATCTCCCACGACGCCGAGCGCCGCGCGCACAGGTAGATACCGCCAATCAGCACCGCCAGCGCGCTCGTCTCGCCCAGCGATCCGTTGACCTGTCCGACGAACAGCGGCCACAGCGCGCGCGCCGACTCGAACTGCAACTGCACATCACCCGCGACCGCCCTGCCCGTCGCGAGAGTCGCCGCAAACTGCTTGGCCGCCGTGAGCGGCGTCGCCTGGGTGACGACGGTCAGGCCGGCCTGCGCGGAGACGTACGCCGACGCGCCCAGTGCCTTGGCGAAGCTGAGCATGACGAACGCACGGCCGACCATCGCCGGGTTAAAGATGTTGTAGCCGAGGCCGCCGAACACCATCTTGCCGAGCCCGATGGCGACGACCGCGCCGATCACGGCGACGTACCACGGCGCGCTCCACGGCAGCGACAGGCCGAGGATCACTCCCGTGACGGCGGCCGAGAGGTCTCCGAGGCGCGCCGGCTTGCCGCGCATCCACGTGAAGACCGCTTCCGCCGTGAGGCAGGTGAGCACGCACAAGCCGACCTGCGCTACCGCGTACCAGCGAAACAGGAAGACCGACGCGGCCATCACCGGCGCCAGGCCGATCAGCACGTCGCGCATCATCCACCGCGTCGTCACGGCCGTCGCCGACAGGTGCGGCGACGGGGCGACGTGGAGGGTCGGGATGCCCGTTTCCTCTGCCGCCGTGTCTTCGATCTGTTCCGGCACTTGGCTCGACTCTTCCCGTCGCCGATCGTCGGCGCTACGATCCGGCGACCTTCCTCTGCATCACCTTGCCCAACCGAATGAGCTGCACCAGCGGCACGCTCGCCGGACAGACGTAAGCACAGCAGCCGCACTCGATGCACGCGTTCATGTGGTAGCGCTCGGCAAGCTCCAGATTGCCGGCCTGCGCCGCGAGCGCGATCTTCGTCGGCACCAGCCGCAAGGGGCACACATCCGCGCAGCGGCCGCACCGCACGCACGTCGTCTGCGCCGCCTTGCGGACTTCTCTGCGTGTCAGAACCGTCAGCCCGCTCGTGCCCTTCGTCACCGGGACGTCAAGGCTGCCGATGGTGAAGCCCATCATCGGGCCGCCGGCCACCACGCGCGACACCTCCGGCGTCAGGCCGCCGCAGTACTCGATCACCTCGCGATAGCTCACGCCAACCGGCACCAGGAGGTTCTTCGGCTGCTTCACGGCGCCGCCGGACACGGACAAGATGTGATGCGTCAGCGGCTTGCCCCGGACGACCGCGCGCGCCAGCGCCGCGCAGGTGCTGACGTTGAGCACCACGACGCCGACATCCAGCGGCAATCCACCCGTGGGCACCGCCTTGCCAAGCACGGCGGCGGTGAGCTGTCTCTCCCCGCCCTGCGGATACTTGGTCTTCAGCACGCGCATCCGCACCGGCGTTCCCCGCATCGCGCCGCGCAGCGCCTCGGCGGCCTGCGGCTTGTTATCCTCGGTGCAGACGATGACCTCCGCCGCTCCGGTGGACCGCTGCGCCAGCAGCGCGCCGCTGACGATCGCCTCCGGGGCGTGCCGCATCAGTGCGGAGTCGGCGGTAAGGTACGGCTCGCATTCGCAGCCGTTGACGAGCAGCGTCTGAATCGGCTTCTCGTCATTCCGCCGCAGTTTCACGTGAGTGGGGAATGCGGCGCCGCCGAGCCCGACCAGCCCGGCCTCGCGCGCGGCATCGGCGATTTGCCCCGGCTCGTAGTGCTCGAACCCGTCGGTCGGCCATTCGCCGCCGAACAGATCCTCGAGCAGTGCATCGCCGGAAAGGGGCTGCTCGTCGGCCGCCTTGATGGGCACGACGGCGACGTGGCGGCCGTTGGGGAGCGTCGCGACCGA